>JAJHPK010000042.1 GCA_020890945.1 Nitrosomonas sp. | reverse complement strand
TTATATCCATCTCTATCACTCCAGAGTTCTCCGGCAAAATGCCGGTAATTTATCATCTCAGAGTGGATACTTTTCAACGCTGTTTTCCACTCAACCCTGGATAGTTTTGCATGACGATTGACACACTGTGTGCTAGTTGTAGCTCAATATGCGCATGATCGTAACCTTCCTCATGCAAGATAGTTGATGCTATGCCTCTAAATCCATGCCCTGTCATGCGGCTGTGATAACCAAGGCGGTAAAGCGCATAAAGGATAGTGTTGTTGCTCATCGATTTACCGTTCCGTCTTTCACTAGGAAATAACAGAACGTCATCGCATGCCATGCTCTTAATTTCAATTAGTATAGTTATAGATTGATCGGACAGCGGTACTATATGAAGGGTACGCATTTTCATGCGCTCAGCCGGTATGCGCCATTGTTTATTTATTAGATCAAACTCATCCCACTGCGCACCAATTAATTCACTGGTACGCACGAACGTTAATGTCATCAGTTGCAGCGCATATTTAGTTAGTGGTTGACCGTCATATGCGTCGATCTTTCTAAGCAGTTCAGGTAATTCCTTTTCATCAATACGTGCATAGTGTTTCTTCTTGGTAGACTTGAGCACGTCAGCAGGTTTAATATCTGCGGCTGGATTACGCTCAGCCAATCCATGCGCGACCGCATAACGAAACACTTGACCGCACATGGTCAGTACACGCTTAGCGATATCTAATGCGCCCCTTGATTCAATCTTGCGTACCATCGCTATCAACATAGCCGCTGTGATGTCATTGACAGACTGATTACCTAATACAGGGAATATATCAACTCCAAGTCTGCGTGCTATATTGTTTGAGTGCTTTAGAGTTTTGTCATGCTTCCAATGATTCCACCAGGCATGCGCAACCGATTGGAAGCTGTTCTCAGATGCAATGGCGGCTTTTAGTTTTTGTTCTTGGCGATCAACTGACGGGTCTATGCCTTTTGTGAGTATCTCTCTTAGATTTTTGTGAGTATCTCGTGCTTGTTTGAGAGTAACTTCGGGGTATGCACCTAATGCAAGAATTTTAGGAGTGCCATTGAATCTATATCGATAGCGCCATAACTTTGAACCTGACTTTTTTACGTACAGGGTTAATCCATGCCCGTCAGCAAGTGAGTAATCCTTATCTTTAATCTTTGCGGCTTTAATAATTGAATCTGTCAGTTTCACGTAAACCCCTAGGCATAAATATTTGTGCAATTTGTGAGTACGTTGCGTGAGTAGTTAAAAGATACTCACAAAAGTACTCACAATTTAGAATGCTACCCTATGCTCACATGATTGACTGGAGATGGCTATAAATTGTGTGTTTACAATTATTTATAGTGGTTTATTGCTGACGGTAGGTGTTGATTTTGGTATCACTGGCGGAGAAAGCGGGATTCGAACCCGCGGTACGGTTTGAGCCGTACACACGCTTTCCAGGCGTGCACCTTCAGCCGCTCGGTCACTTCTCCAAATTAAATATTATTGCGGGCAAAGAATAAACGAGATCGTTATTTCGAGCAAATTTATTCAAAAAATAAAAATTGTCTTAAATGCGCTGAATATTAAGAAAATTCTATCATTATGTTATTACAAAACATAGCGAGATAAATCCTCGCTTTGTGCTAAATTCTTAAGTCTTTCATCGACATACGATGCGTCAATAGCAATTGTTTGTCCGCTATGCTTGGTTGCATTGAATGAAACGTCTTCCAAAAGTTTTTCCATAACCGTGTGTAGTCGTCTCGCACCGATGTTTTCGGTTTTGCTGTTAACCGAAAAAGCAATCTCAGCCAGGCGTTTTATGGCGCTACCAGCAAATTCCAATTTAACTCCTTCAGTAGCCAAGAGTGCTTCGTATTGACGCGTCAAACAAGCATCTGTATTGGTCAGAATCTGTTCAAAATCGCTGACGCTTAAGCTGGCGAGTTCAACCCGAATCGGAAAGCGTCCTTGCAGTTCCGGAATCAAATCAGACGGTTTGGACATATGAAACGCACCGCTGGCGACAAATAAAATATGATCGGTTTTGATCATGCCATACTTGGTGGATACGGTAGTTCCTTCGACCAATGGAAGCAAATCCCGTTGAACGCCTTGGCGCGAGACATCGCCGCCTGTATGACCGGAGCGGCTAGCAATTTTGTCAATCTCATCCAGAAATACAATGCCGTTTTGTTCAACATTTTGTATGGTGTTTATCTTTAATTCTTCATCATTGACCATTTTCCCCGCTTCTTCTTCCAGCAATAGTTTTCTCGCTTCGCGAATGGTTAATTTTCGAGCTTTCTTTTTCTCTCCAGTCACGTTTTGAAACATTCCCTGAATTTGCGAAGTGAGATCTTCCATGCCGGGAGGCGCGAAGATTTCCATGCTAGCACGTGGTGCAGCAATTTCTATTTCAATTTCTTTGTCATCCAATTCCCCTTCGCGTAGTTTCTTGCGAAATTTCTGACGCGTTGTGCTATCCCGATCTTCAGCCGTAGATTGAAGATCGAAGTCACGAGCAGCAGGCAGCAAAGCATCCAAAATACGATCTTCCGCACGATCTTCCGCGAGTGGCTGTTTTTTTCTAGTTTCTCTTTCGCGCGCTTCTTTAATAGCGGTTTCCACCAAATCGCGAATAATAGAATCGACATCACGCCCAACATACCCTACTTCGGTAAATTTGGTTGCTTCAATTTTGATAAAAGGCGCATGCGCGAGCTTTGCCAGTCGCCGGGCAATTTCAGTTTTCCCAACACCGGTAGGCCCTATCATGAGAATATTTTTCGGTGTGATCTCTTGTCGGAGCGGATCGGCTATTTGTTGCCTACGCCAACGATTTCGTAATGCAATTGCAACCGCGCGTTTGGCAGCATCTTGACCGATAATATGTTTGTCCAGTTCATGAACAATTTCCTGAGGAGTCATTTGAGACATGGTTGTATGTTCTATAAAAATTCGATGAAGATAAGCTTATGTATTTCAATAAATAACAAAAAATAAATTCATGTACTCAATCAATTGTTTCGATCACATGATCTTGATTGGTATAAATACAAATATCTCCAGCTATTGTCAGCGCCTTTTTAACAATTTCTTTAGGCGCCAAATCAGTATTTTCCAGCAAAGCGCGCGCAGCGGCGAGTGCAAAAGAACCACCACTGCCGATGGCCGCAAGACCTTGCTCTGGTTCAATGACATCACCCGCACCGGTGATAATCAAGGTAGCTTCCGCATTAGCAACTACCAGCATGGCTTCCAATCTTCGTAAAATACGATCTGTGCGCCAGTCTTTGGCTAATTCCACGGCAGAGCGCATGATGTGGCCTTGATGTGTTTCCAATTTGTTTTCGAAGCGCTCGAACAGCGTAAAGGCATCGGCGGTTCCACCCGCAAATCCAGCCAATATTTTTTCATGGTAGAGCCTGCGAACTTTTCGCGCACTGGATTTGGCCACTACTGCGCCGAGAGTAACTTGACCATCACCGCCGAGGGCTACTTGCCGGCCGCGTCTAACTGAAACGATTGTTGTCATGAAATATGCAATTGTTAAAAACAAAAAGCGATTATAACGTATAACCTATCTTGCTTTCTGATAGAAAAAACCGCTAATCGTTTCTTTTTTTTGCTCGTGGGTGTGACTGATCGTAAATTTTACTCAAATGCTGGAAATCCAGATGCGTGTAGACTTGTGTTGATGTGATGCTGGCATGTCCAAGCATTTCTTGAACGGCGCGCAGATCACCACTTGATTGCAAGATATGCGATGCAAATGAGTGGCGCAAAATATGCGGATGCACATTTTGATGAATGCCTTGTTTTATGCCACGATTTTTTAAACGATGACTAATCGTGCGTGCGCTGATTGGATCACCGCGATGCGATACAAACAACGCAGTAGTCTCCGGTTTGGCGATACTCGGTCGTTGTTCAAGCCATTTTTTTAACGCTTGGATAGCAAAATCTCCGACTGGAACAATGCGCGTTTTTCCGCCTTTTCCCAATACCCTGACAACACCTTCAGCAAAATGAATATTTTCTGGTTTAAGTTGAGTTAACTCAGCTAAGCGTAAACCGGAGGAATAAAACAATTCAAACATAGCGCTGTCACGGGCACTGAGTAAGTTTTCAGCCGGAAATGCGAGTAATTGCATGGCTTGATCAGGCGACAACACATTGGGCAATTTGTGAGCGGATTTTGGAACGCGTATGCCAACACAAGGGTTATGTTCGCAATAGTTTTCACGAATTAAGTACTCATAAAAACTGCGCCAAGCCGATAGCATTCTAGCTAAACTTCGACCGGACAAGCCTTTTCCATGTAATTGCGCAATAATCAAACGTATGTCTTGTGTTTGAACCTGCTCTAAGTCTTCTTTGCGTAGATGCGTAAAAAGTACTCGAATGTCCTTCGTATAGTTAATTCCGGTCAGCGTCGATAGGCGCCGTTCATAGATAACGTGATGAATAAATGCAGTAGCTAATGACTCACGTTTGCTGGTCATTGGAAGCATTATCCTGGATCAATGCTGTGCTTACTTGATTGGCGATATGATAACGAGTCACTGCGATACAAATCAGTTCACCAAGGCGTTTCAAATGCAGTATGCCCATTTCAGGGTAAAATCTTTCTGCATCAGGACTTCCCAGTATGAGCAGACCAATAGTTTGCATGGTATTTAATGGAATCATCGCAAATGAATTCAGGTGCTCATGCCCCTCGCCGAACCAATGTTTGATTTCATCCGCAATATGATTACCACAGTAAGGCTGAGCCAAGCTTTCGGCAATAGCGTGCACATCTTCACTGGTTGCTGAAAATTCAATTCTCATTGGATCAGTGCAGGCTATATCCCAAAAACGAACAGCGACACAGGGCACCGAAAAATCTTCTTTGAGACTGAAATAGAGTGCGTTGAATACTTCGTCAATGGTACTTGTAGCTAGCAATGCGATCACCAATCGATGCATTTTTTCACCGATGGCATCATTTTCCTCTCCAAAACTGATAAGCTCGAGCAGTTTATCTTGTAAAACGCGGTTACGATCTCTCAGTGAAACAACTTGACGCTCATGCAAAGAAACGACTTTTTCTTCTTGAGGATGTGGAATTTCAACATCAGCCAGTAAATCAGAAAATTCATTAAAAAATTGCGGATTTTCTTTTAAGTAATGCGCGACCTCTTCCGATTTCATGGTATTTCCTTGATTGATTGCAAATTAATTTCACCTTCAAAAACTGTTACCGCTGGTCCAGTCATCCAGACTGGCTCATCCTCTTGGGGCCAATGGATGGTTAATTCTCCCCCTCTAGTACCAACAACAACGCGATGTTCTAGTAATCCTAAGCTGATTCCTGCAACAACCGCTGCACACGCACCTGTACCGCAGGCCAATGTTTCTCCGGCGCCGCGTTCGAAAACACGTAATTGAATATGGTTTCGATCAACGATTTGCATATAACCGACATTTACTTTTTTCGGAAAACGTTGGTGAGACTCAATTAACGCACCTTCGGTATCAACCGGAGCAGTTTCAACATTCTCGACAATTCGTACAGCGTGTGGATTGCCCATGGATAATGCGCTTATTGTAACGAGATTGCCATCAATTTCAAGCGAATAAGTTTTTGCAACCCTTTCTGCTATAAAGGGAATTTTTTCAGGTTCAAAAATGGGTTTGCCCATATTAACCATCACATTTCCATTGCCTTCTAATTTAGGAGAAATTACACCACTGAGTGTTTCAATTCGAATTTCTCGTTGCTGCGTCAAACTATGATCGTGCACGTACCGCACGAAACAACGGGCCCCGTTTCCGCATTGTTCAACTTCGCCACCATCCGCATTAAAAATACGATAGCGGAAATCGGCCTCACCTTGCGCTCTTTCGACCAACAACACTTGGTCGCACCCAATGCCAAAATGCCGGTCGGCCAAAAAACGAATCTGTGATTGTGTTAAATCGATCGTTTGATCAATGCCATTCAGCACGACAAAATCATTGCCCAAGCCGTGCATTTTGGTAAATTTCAAATTCATAAATAAGTCACTATGTCTTTCTCATCTTTGTTGGCGCAAGCGTCATTAGATAATCATTCATGATAAATCCTTCGCCAATATCGACAATACTATCACGGGTGATTTCAAAGCCATACTTGTGGTAGGCATCAATCGCGGTTTGATTATGTTTATTAACGGTTAATATCAAAGACTGCAAATTATTTTCCCGCATGATTTTGATTGCTTCAGCAACGAGTAAAGCACCATATCCTTTTCGATGATGATTGCAATGTATATACAGTTTGTCAATTTTCAGTTCTTTCGGATTATCCGTAACCATGCAGCAACAAAAACCAATGATTTCTTCATTAAGAGCTAGTTTTCTCCACCAAATTCCGGCGGTAGATAACTGCGTCAGAATTACAGTTGGCTGATAGCGCTGTGCCAACATATATTCGATTTGTTCGGATGAAATGATACCAGCATAATGATGCCTCCAAATTGCATCAGCCAAAACCGAAACCACTTGTACGTCGGGCGGCGCTAGGGGTAATACCTGAATCGACATAGTTGCTTTGCCTTCTTGCCACACGAATGTATTACTTTTAATACTATATTTGACAGTTACTCGACTTGGCAAAAGAGCTGATAGGTTAGATCAAATTCACTTATAAATAAACACCTGATCTGAGAGTAAATCAAGATTGGGCCTGTTATATAAAAAGAGATGATCCTCCCATTTTAAGATTTCTGGTAGTTTATTGAGACTTAGCGATTTTTCGCCAATGAGTGACAAAAATTTACAACCCGCCCCAGCCCAAACATCGACTGGCTTACGCCATGCTCCATTTTCACCAACTTTTGGATTATACGGGTAAGCTATATACCGTTGTGGCAGCAGATTCTTTTGAGAGTTTTCGTTCGATTGATTAGGTTTGAAAAACAGAACCGGTACAAGCATCAGCTCATCTTTTAGTAAGCTCTGTTCTACCTGATTTGGGTTAAATTGTTTTAGCCATAATGAAGCAATCTTTCCTTGTTTATGCGTTCTTTCTGATACATCTGCTATGGTCGACATTCCATGCGCATTAGCCATTTCAATAGCGACTGTAGCGAGTTTTACGCTAAGGGTATTTTCTGGCTCAGAGTAAATGCGTAATTGCGTATAGCCTTCTGCTTTTGCAGATTTTAGTAAAGCTAATATTTGAGATTCGAGACCTGGGAAGGAGAAAATCCAGTTGTTCTCACCGAGTGGATTTAACAGGGAGAATGGTAGAACTGTTGGCACATCATTGTATTGTTGCATCGCTTTAGCATATTGATGTTCCCAACCCAGCAAGAAAGGCGCTAAAATCATCGCATTTGGATTTTCTTTCAAACGCTCCATTAACTTAATAATTGCATCTTCTGGCGTATCAAAATAAATCGTGTCGATGGCTGCAATCGGAAAACCATTTTCATTCGTAGAACAATTTTTAAGTTTCGAATCCAACGCATCAGCAAGAGCATTCCGGCCTGATTTTGGAAGTAAACCAAGAATAACCAACCGGGCTTGTTCTGCATTTTTTAATTGATCAATGGAGCTAAGATATGCGATCAAGCCATTGATTTCATCGTCTGCCAAATCAAAACGTGGCATTACCGGATCTAATTTTCTCTCAGTCGCCGTTATGCCGGTTCGCACTGCCGTGGAGAAACTTGATTGATCATAGGATGTTTCGGTAGCTCCCATACGTCTTGCTGGGTATTGTTTACTGAGATTCATCCAACGAATATCGGGCACTCGAACAAAGGCTTCACCACCACCGCGCGCATCAATACCGTGACAACCGATACACGCTATAGCGGCACCTTTCAAGGAAACACTGCCATGTCCTATTGCACCGATTTCTCTCCCATCTCGACCGACGCCTTTTTCATAGATTGAACGTCCAAGGTCTATTGAACTAGTTGCCAGTGCAAGGTTAATAGGACTAATTAAGCAGAAACTAAGCAGAAGAAAAACATAGTGCAGTCGAGGCACTTTTTACTGTCCAATCAAACGAAGTAAATCAGCCACAATGCGTTCAGGCGGTGAATCTGGTCGTAATTTTACCCAGTGCGCATTGCGTGCGTTGCCAGCAATCAATAACGTACTATGGTTGTTAGGATCATCCGTCCACTGATTTAGGCGACCCAAAATTTTTGCCATGGTTGTTTCATCCGCTGTGAGAAACAACCACCCAGGAACATTGGCCTGCTGCTTCTCTGCAAAAGCTTTTAGTGCAGTAGAATCATCACGTTTGGGATCCACTGATAATGATAAGAAAGCAATGTGAGAGGCAAAATGCTTCCCAAGTTGTTTCCGAACGGCTTGTAGTTTTTGAGTTTGCATCGGGCAGGCATCCTGGCAGTGAGTAAAAATAACATTAATTAATACCACATGCTGACTCAGCAAATCGCTGACAAATCGATGTGACACCCCATTCTGATCGATTAAAAGATCATCACCGAAATAATTGCGTGCACGCTCCAGTCGATTCTCTGGTTGTGCATTAGTTGCCGAAGCTTGAATGGTTGTTGATATCAAGCTAACCAATATCAGTACTAGTGATAGAGTGACTTTTTTCATCATTTCCTCTACAAGTTTTCTCTGGCAACCACATCAATTGCGTCAATGATGGTTTCTGGGGATGGAATGCCAACCCAACGTAACCAATGATCAGAATTTGTATTACCTACCAGAATAACCGGCGGATGATCTTCGGGACGTCCGACTGGAATTCCAAATGCTTTCAACACTTGATTAATCTCTGACAGTCTTCCGGTCAACCAATACCAGTGCTGCCCTGCACCTAATTTTTCTGCATATATGCGTAATTTCTCCGGTGTATCCCTTGTTGGATCGACAGAAATAGAAATCAAAATAACACCTTTCCCCAATTGATTCTGCAACTGCTTTTCGATGGCTTGCATGGTCATGCTAAGCACAGGACAAATTGTCGTGCAGGAAGTAAAGACAAAATTAACAATTGCAACTTGATCTTGCAATAAATTCAACAGTCGATGTTCATGATTCTGACTGTCCACAACGATGATATTTGGCAAAACAAGTTGTGTCTGATGTGCGTTGCTTATTTTCGTGTGTTTTTTTAAATTTTCAGGCGGTTGAGCCCACCCTATGGTTGCTATCAGCGAGATCAAAATAACGCTAAATTTCGCGTACATTAGTTCTCCAAAGGATTTTTTGGTTTTTCTACTAACACGGTCGAAAAAGATGATTTTACAGGTCTATTTCCTTCGATATGAACGTAATAACCGCCGCTCTGCGTGAGCTTCCCGCGGGTAAACCATTCACCTGGTTTTTCGGGGTCGGCTTGCATAGGCCAGATTGCTGCAGTACCACCTTTTACCGGAACAATCCGCAGTCTTAATTGACTGATGGGCGATCCCGTGTCTTTAGACTGTTCTTTAACTTTGACGCGAAAATCTACAGGTAAATTGGTGCTCGTTTTTTGTATCCCATCACTGAGCCAGTGCACGACAATGTCATCATCGCTACTCGTGTTAACCGTTGTATCAATCTTCAATCCCAAACATTCTCTCAATACCGGAGCTTCACTTGCTAAAGCCAATACCATTCGTCCCGCAGATGGCAGTCGAATCACTGCGGAATATTGACCGGGTTTAACTCCACGCAATCCACGTCGTACTACCATCGCCGACATGGGAGTATGTCCAAATGTTTTTAAACCTGAATTGGGCGCATTCATCCCCTCCATATAATGATAGAGTGTACGTTCGGATGGTGTTGCGAAGAAGGCGCCAGAACGATCCAGCGTCAGTGACATACTGGAAGCGCGTGGAAGATTCTGTGTTTCCGATAATGCACCAGCACCGGCTGGAACCAACTTCACAATCGGTTGTTCACTTTCGAGGCTGCTGAGCGACAACATTCCAATCTGTTCACTTTGCAAGGTTCGGATGTACGCGTATTTCTCGGAAAACAAAATATCGTAAGGTTGACCGGAAAGAGTGACGCGATGCTTTTCTTTACCGGTTTCAACATCCAGTACATGAATCCAATGCTGACTTGGATTGACTACCAAAGCATAGCGTGCGTCCGGCGTCAGCTTGATTGGTCCTAGACCGGGTTCCAATACTAGATTGTCGATTGGATTGCCCTTGGTGTCAAAGCGATGAATGCGCCCAGCCTTGGCATTGACTACCCACAGCAATGACTGCTTATCTACAAAAACCAAACCAAGTGGCTCAAAACCCAGATCAACTTCACGCACCACTTTTAATGTGATTGCATCGACGATAGTCATCGATTTGCTTTGTCGATTGCTGATAAAAGCATGGCGACCATCACTAGAAAAAGCGATTTCGTGATAGCCGGGTGATAAAGGAATTCTTGTTACAGATTTATCATGAATGGTATCGATGATTTCAATGGCACTTTCCTGCGGACTTGTTCCAGTTAAACCCACCCACAGCAAGCGCTCATCCGGCTGTAATGCTAGGCGCGTAGGTTGTCCAGACAAAACCAAGTGATCCAATACACTGAGTGTTTGCAAATCGGCAATCGCCAGCTTGTTTTCATTCGGCAATGCCACAAATAATCGCATATCATCACTGGTTTTGATCCAATCGAATCCTTTTCCATCGAGCTTCATCGCACTGTATAAGCTGCTACGTCCGCTAAAACTAACCGATGGATCCAACACTGAAACGCTGGATTCAGCATCCAAGCTCAGCACATAGTATCCTGTCAGATCCAGCAATGGACGTTCAATTAGGTTGCCACTCAGATACCGCGAGACCCTTTGACCGCAAACCGGCACAGCCCCCGACATAACATCAGTTTCCCGATCAAACCAAGCTCCCAACTGCCAATTGTTGATTGGCTGATCATCAGCTAAACGCTTACCTTCAAGCCATAATCGAACAGGTTGACCGACTTGCAGCTTGGATGGCGCGTTGTCTTCAAGGGCCTCCAAACGAACATGCATACTGATACCTTCACGTTCAATGATTCGATCAAGATACAGTGGCGGCGGCCCTGCCTGTACAACTACTACAGAAAGCAGTTGTACGAGGAAGAGTTTAGAAATTATCCATTTCATCCGGGTATATCGCAACTAGTCCGTAACATTGCGGGAGCAAAGTTACCTTTGTATATTTTGCTAGACTCCGGCGGAACTTCTTCAACTCTAATCAATGCCCATAGTCCATTGGTAATACCAAACCCGCCATGATCACGCCACAGGAAATCACCCTTAATCCCTTTATACCCACCGGCACGTGGAAATACCATGTCAAAATGCGCCATTGGAGAAAGACTTTCCTGTCCCCCCATCTGTATCGCCAATGCATTTCCACCGATACATTTGGAAGGAAATCCCCACAAAGCACCACTGGCTCCCAGAGGGAAAGCGCCTCTATCGGTTTGCACAACATGTTCTGCAAGGTAAGGATCGCGTGGCCAGCTATGTCCATGCAATTCTACGGTTGAAGCTCGACCAACGCCAGTAGGTAATAATGAGCGAATTCGCATCTCTTGCCCAGCAAATGCTTTCATTATCGGAATATAAGGCTCTGGTTGACCTTTGACGTTGAGCTTGTCCGCACTCACTACTGTACCACCGTTATCACAACAGTCTTGATTACTAAATGCTTGCCATGCACTAAGCGCACCGCCAAATCCTTCTTTGCCAAAAATAGTATCGGGCGACAAACCAAAACGGAACCACATCGGCTCAGCACCATAGTTAATTGCCATATGACCGGAATCATGCGCATCTTCCGGGGCCGTCAGATTGATAGGTTCATTAGGATTTTCCTTTTCAGCCGCAATGTTGGGTACGGCAGATCCATCCTTATAGCGCAGATTCAGTCCCTTCTGGTGAACCATCACCAAATCACGGAATATACGCTTCCCCTTAACTCCATTCGCTTCAATTACCGGATAAGTGACATCTGCCATCGTTCGTGTGCCACGTTTTTTAGATTGATTTCCATCTAGATTCTGACGGTCGATTACTTGATCATTCTCGACCCAGGTTGAGTCTTCGGGTTCAATAACAAGCGCTCCAACCGCACCTTTCTGACCTTGTTTGATTCGATCCGGTGGTGTTAAATTAGTCCCACCGAATTCGACCGGAACATAGCGAATATCAGCATCACAACCCCTTTCTTTACTTTCGCCATGATTCCGACCATGAGGAGGCGATAGTTTAACAAAGTGAGTCAGGTTCCTATCTTTGATCGTTGAAACAATATCAGCATAGCTTTTCTTGGAATCTTCACTCTCCGTCTTGGAGTCTTCACTCTCCGGATCAAATTCTCGAGCAATTAACTCTGTATGTTTTCCTTTCTCTTTATGTTCTCCATCCTCTTTATGTCTTTTAAAGATTTCTTTGAGTTTTTCTATCGGGGTCAGATCGCCCTGTCGTTTTTTGCCTTTAACTAACCCTTCGGCTACTTTTTTCTCCGATTTGCCACTCATAGAAAGGTGGGAGAGTAATTCCTTAAACTTTTTCGGTCTTTCTTTTTCACTGTCTTTGATCGTCTCTTTAAGAAAATCTATCCAGTCATTAAAATCATGATTTTCATCATCATATAATTTTGAAAAGCTCTCCGAGTATTTATTGGGCAAAGAATGGAAATCAATGTATGCTTGAAGAAAATCCTCATCATCTTCATCATTCATAGGGCACGCATTGGCTAAATTGGAAACTTGCAACGCACCTGCGTACCAAGTATAAGTTTTCCTTTCTCCCGGTGCGACAGTGTTAACCTGATTCTTGCCGATGTTATTACCATCAGAGTCATGTACAGCATAGTGAACCAACTGTGGATGCAGTCCGATATGATTGGATGGGCGAATGAGGTTATTATTGAATGTTGTCATCTTAGATTCCAAAGAACCTTCCTCACGGACAATGATACCCGACAAGGAAGTATACCCATCCAGATCAGGCATATTGCCTGGAACCTCAGGTAGCCGATTAGTTAATTCAACCTTGATACATTCCCCAGCTGCAGCTCGTAAAACCAATGGTTCTATAGGTTTAGACGGTTTGATTTTTGGAGCATTCGTTTTCAAATCAAGGTCGTCATCAAGAACGAACATAATCGCAGTTGGATCGTGCAGTGGTCCCGAAAGTTGGTTAGCTTTTTCATCCCAGACTTCAATCTCAATCTGAGTACCTCTAGGATTATAGACCAGTGTTCCACCATTCTGATCAAGCGTTCCTGCTGAAGCCTTCGGAGGACTGATTTCAATCGCTTTACCGTTATTTAATACCGTTGATACTTTATCAAGTACTTGATTGGCTAATACTGCTGAAACTTTATATACCCGACGCGGTGCATCCTCAGGACAACTATAATCTTTACCTAGCACTTTTGGCGAATGTATTAAGAAAAGACCATCATCTTCTGAACGTCGCATGTGGCTTCTCATTACCCCCCATACCCCATTCCATAAACCATCCTGGCTACTGTCGATTGTATACATGCGGTCACTGAAATAAAGGTTATCAGCAGCACCTTGAGTGTCGGTAATTTTGGAATAGAATGTAAACTGTTCCGATAGTCCAGCATTTTGTGAATTACGCCATCCCGAATGCGGCGCCTTACCAAATCCTGAACCTGCCTGGAGCCAACCCAGTCCATTGATCGATCCGTTATGTTCATGCTCATGCGAACCACCTTGTATTTTTACTCGTACTTGATCACCTGAATAAACACGCATGATCGGTGTAAACGGGTCTCCATTTAGTATTCCAGAAGTTAATGAAGGATAAGGTGTGTTTCCTAATTTTGTATTAAGTTCTGGAATCTTACGATCTGTTCGCGATTGCATCGCAAAAGCCAGATCGCCTGCCAGATCATCTGCTTGCTTGCCTTTCTTGCCATCCCGCGCTATAGCGCTTGGATCAAACACCCGGGCACCAATTGGCTCATTCCGATAATTCACTACCATCATACCGACATCATCTGCTGAGATGGCTTCAGGACAAGGACGTGGTGGTGGGGTTGTTTTATCATAAACTGCGCCAGGAAGTAGCTCTTCTCCCACATTCTTCCCATCTTCCCTAATATCTACACCAGGGCACGTTGGTGTAAATGCGATAATGTCCGGAGATCCTAGGTCAGCAGGTTTTCTCACAGACGGATTAATTGCCTTGCGAAAACTTTCAGTCGTCGGACGAGTAGCGGCCGCCTTCTCATGGAACAGATAGCTACCATCATCATTTACACCGAAAGACGCGCCTTTAACATAGGCATGCTGAAAATCGCCAAACTGCAGGAAGAATTCACGATGAGAATCATCACCTTTAATTCCATCAAAATTAATGGATTGACCACCTTTCCCCGTAATAGCGGCTTGCCAGGATGTAGGGCCACCATCTTGACGGGTGTAAAGCTTTTCTCCCGTTTCATTGTGTCTCCATTCTGATCCCGGCGGCTCGGTCAACATCGTAGCGTAAAGTCCCAACTGCTGGTGAGTTGATGGGCCTAGATGATCATGAGTAAAAGTAATTCCTAATCCACGGTGAATGCCGCCGGTGTTAACTACAGGATCAGAAAACCAGCGCTGCAAAGTGGTGCGTGCACCAAACCAATCACAAACACCGGGCATGCCATACTGTTTTTCAAATTCATGTGCATCGCCGTCAACTGCTTTCCAACCATCATTACAATATTTTTCGGTTCTCTGATGTTTAGGTATATTTGTAAAATTAAAGTACGGATGTATTTCTGGAGTCAGTGTTACATTTCCCTCCAGTGTAGAGACTACAACTTTCCCTTTTTCTTCAGCCTTATTATTCCAACGATTAATTGCAGTAATACGTTCACGTACAGCTCCAGGTGAAAATGTACCATCTTCATAATTCCATCCATTCGCACTACCATCGGCTGAAGTCAAATCCCATTTGGGCAAATGAATATGTTGTCCAATTACATCCGTCGGTGTCGTAATTTGATAGTCATCCCCAGAAAAATAGCTAGGTACCAGATTAGTATGCGCATACATGGCACAATCAAATGTATTTAAGCGCATGACTAATGGTTCCGGAGGACGTGTTCTCTCGAGTAAAGGACCCACATCTTCCCACAGTGCCAGGATACGTTGCTGTGGATAATGATAACCCAGTTTATTGAATACCACATCGAGCTGCAGGTTGGCACCTTTATAGACACGCGGCCTGTCGCTCCCAAATTCGATTCCACCAGGCAATGAAGATTTCACATTGATATAGTCACCTTTGCGGCCACCAAAAAAGTGACCATCCCCTTCCGTCATCAACGGATTACCGAGATCATCAATGCAGGGTTCATTGTATGGCGCTCCCGGAATTCTTGGAGAACCATTGGTAATAAAATCGGCCGGAGAGACTTTGCCTAGCATATCAATCATATGCGTTGGGTGTTTACGAACAGCATGGAAGTCCATCGCGATCTGTTCGAGTCCGGTACCTTCTTCCGGGAAATAAATGGGCTTTGCTGACTCTATTGATTTTTCAGCCGTAAACCGACTAATTTCAAATTTAAGTTCTCCGTCACTCGATATTCCTGCTAAGGCATGCCGTGGTAAACCACCATCCCATCCGCTGATTACGCCAGGTATGCTGCTCATATCAAGCGGCGGAGTTGTAGGACGTGATCCTATGGAAGACTGATGACTGCCATGTTCAGTTACTCCCGCAACCCAGAATGGATATCCAGGATTTTTGGTTCTTTGATTAAAAGGGGTTGATAACACCGCTTTTGAACCCTTGCCACCCTCTTTTTTCGTAACATGAACTTCTTCTGGCATCGGCGCCATGCCTTTCCCAGGTAATGGTACAACAGCCGGAATGGGCGCGCCTGCGATAATTTCACCGTCAGGTAGTGCGCGAGCCTCTTTGGCTGGTTTTCCTGATTTCAAGTCAAATGGAAGTTTATGAAAGCCATTTTCCCCTTCCCCTGAAACAGCAAGCCGTGTTCCCGCCTCAAAAACATCATGATTACGCCACATGTACCACATGCCTTGGGCAAAGTGAGGGTAGAAATGACAATGGTAGATGGCATCGCCTACAGTTTTATTGCGATTGCCGGATCCACCAAAGGCAATTTCATAGGTATAACCCGAGCCCGGACCAATTCCCTGTGCGTCAATATAATTGGAATTATCGTCATTAGGATTAAATAACCATTGATGATTATGCAGATGAAAAATGTGTTGCTCCTTACCAGAATGCATGTTCCTAATCTTGACAAAATCCCCGATATAACTGTGATTTACGTTAGCCGGATCATGTGGATAATAGGCTTCACTCGCTATCTTTTTCTCAGTCTCAGGGAGGAGGCAGAATTTTTTTCGTTCAGTCTCGTACTTCGGATCAAATATTTTATTTTCTGGATTAGATGGATCAACCACCATAGCAATAAACTCTGGTTGGCATTGGCTAGTCAAAAGGTTAGCAGGATTATCAACCAGCATAGCAGCATCACCCACTGCAAATGCTGATAGAAAAAATTCTTCATATACACAATCCAAGCAATCTTGCATTGGCCCTACTTGCAAACGATTGGCGATGATTTCAGCCCCCACACCGCCCGAACCATAGTTGATCATGAAAGTATCTCGCACTCCATGCAACGTATGCTTAAGTTCAGGATGTTGAAAGAAATAAGGAAAAGCTTGTGTAACAGCATTTTCATCGTGGAAAATTGAAACGAATTCGCGGAATGCCTCCAAGCGGTTTGGTACTGATGGATTACGATACCCTCTTGATTCAAGTGGATAGGTATCCTCCGGGAAGCTGCCGTCATTATTTGGACCAATGATCAGTGCATTGATATCGCCGTGAATGATGCGTGAACGCCCAGTAGATCTGCTTTGCTCATTCTTTATTTCTTGTGTCATTTTTAGAATAGGCTTATTTGCCTTTCCTTCCTGACACCAAACTCCATCTTCAGCTCTTCCCTTTTGGAGATTTTTACAATCATCGGGATAGATTTTTTCATAATCGATTTTAGGATGACCAGAGACAGTGCCTCGTTTTGCCAAACGCATCTCTTCTTCGGTAATCTGGGAGCGGTAAAATCGAGCACCTTTGGGTTCCACAATCACAGCACCAAACAACCCCACTCCACTGTTACCTGAAGTACCTTCTCCACCGAAAACAGCGCCATCACTGCTAACCAAATACGCACCTTCTTTTGGAGCATAGAAACAATAAGTTTTAGTTTGCCCGGGAGCCGCCATGCTGTTACTATTTTTTCCAACATAAGAACTGTCATCATTAACACTATTAACTAACTCTAGTCCTTGTGGGTGAAACCCTACCGTACGGCTCGCCACTTGATCATCCAAGGAATAGGTTTTATGCAAACCACCTGCATCTAATCCAAGTTGATCAATTGGAGAGTGTTCTGTTGGATGCTGAATACCTAAAAATTGATCCGGGTAATCAAAAGGATTAGATTTCGCATGCAGTAAATTAGTAAAATTCACTTTTAGATAACCACCTGCTGCCACACGTAGTACCAATGGACGAGGACGTAAATCCGGCCTTAATGCAATGCCGCGACTGGTTTGATTTGCTTTGACACTTGCAAATAATTGATCACCTTTAATTGTGTAATCCAATGTTTTATTGCTTGCCACATCGATGATGTCATGACGCAACGCATACATCATCCAGTTCACATTCTGCGCACCAAGTCGATTGAAAACCATCGGATGATCAATCGCTACGACATCAGCCTCCAAAGCATCAATCGGACAGCTCGCAGTTGATCGTTGATCTGGAGAGTTCCGATCGTCTATTGATTGTGATGTTTGTGCTGATATAGAACCAACAACAAAGAAACTTAACAGTGAAATCACTACCCAGAAAAACTTACACTTGAACTTCATGGCCACCCCCCTCATTTTTCTTGATCTTCAATATGTAAATATTGCGTTAGAAGATCAAAGATACTTTTTTGATGTTTATAGTAATTCTAATTAATAGAAACATTATGCCAAGCATGGTTAAAGTCCCTTCCAATTCACCAGTAAACATGCTAACACCATAATTTAACAAGCAATCTTTACAATAATCACAAATCAACATAGAGATCAGCACTGGGCTGATTCATTGCAGTAGTATTTATTACTCGTATGCATGTAGGTGGTTCTCCAGGAAGATTACGGAATTCTTGATCGTATTTTCCAAATGAAGTACCTGGAGCTCGCCTTGTTCTTGCTCTGCCAAGAAATGTTGTTACATTGTTATCATCCAATCGATAAACATCAATCTCTTGTGGCTGAAATCCTGGAGAATGATGCAACGTCACAGCCCCGCGAATATCTAACCGGTACGTGCTATCTTTTTCAACGGCCCGTGCGCGCAAGAGCGAGATCTGTGGTTGAATAATAGGATTTATTTTCAATATTGCATCTGGCGCATCAACTGAAATTGCGAAAGCACGGAGTATATTCCCGTCATAATACCCTTCAGCTGCTGTTGTTGAGTCCACTGGGATAGAAGCTGGTTGAATAGGGAATCCAAATTCATTGAGTATTTGATAGGAAGGAATTCTAGTGTCATTGGTAAGCTCTGCATTGACGCCATTTACGATAGCACCTGCTTCAGTGGGATTTGCAATAGGCCCCACCAGTACATGCTCTCCTGGCTCAAGAAAAAGTCTGTCCGCACGTAAGACACCATTTGTCGTATCGTAAGAACCATCGGCCTGTGCAGATCCTTTAACAAATCCTGGATCTGCTCGTCCTGGGAATGGAGTTGGGTCTGCTACTTCTACAAGATTAAGTTGTCGGGTTGGTGTTCGGATAATCGTATTCAAATCAGCGATTACTGTAACGCCAGCTACTATTAGCGTAAGTTGATCACCACTCAAGTTTGGAAGTTGGGCGATAGGCCCTTCTACATTTGCATCAGGCACAATTGCCATCATTTCTCCTTAACAAAACTGAATCATCAAAAATTCACCGTTAGCAGCCCAGCTTGTTCTTTTTATTTTAGACATTGATATAAAACATTGGAAAAAACGCAAATATTGAATGATTAATGTTTTATAGAACGCTTATATTTTTCATTAAGATCATTACAACTGTCTGTGATAAATCTCACATTGAAAGGAAATTTTTCTAGATGATTTTTTGAAACGCTCGAAAGGTTGTTTATTTTTCTCTGTCGGCTAAGTTGACGCATCGATCCCTTTTATGGCACAACAGGAACTTCAATTTGTATGTCAGTACGATCTAACAAAGAAACGGAGGACTTGTCATCGGTAGCGAACGGTTCGATTAGGTGAATAAATGACATTTCCCATTGAGGTAACCGAAACAGCCGTATGAACATTAATTCAGTATATTTTTACAGTCAGATGCGACAGCAAGAAATTATTGCACCGTAATTTTCTGACAAAAATTTACTTTTTGTTGTAATTTAAAAACAACAGGTACATGTATCTGTTGTTTTTCTGCATTTTTTTGCAAAATAGCGTGCTGATTTAAAGAAAATAAGCCTAAGTTCATCGCAGACACCATTTAAGATGAAAGCCAAGACTTAACAAGTTTGTTGTGAAATTATTTTAACTGCATGCTTAATAAAGTTATTGCTCAAGTCGCAAAAAAAACTGGATAATCGATGCAATTATTTTCAATTAACTATTTACGCATCTAAATTCGCACAGAATCTTCATGAAAACTATCGCTGTCATACCCGCTCGTATGGGCTCTTCGCGCTTTCCCGGCAAACCAATTGCAAAAATCCTCGGGCGCCCAATGATTGAACATATTTATAAACGTGTTGCCATGAGTAAGTCTCTTGATGCCACGTATATTGCCACTTGCGATGAAGAAATTCGTCAGGTGGCAGAAGGCTTTGGCGCACAAGTCCTCATGACGGCCGATACGCATGAACGCGCCAGCGACCGTGTTGCCGAAGCCGTTGAAAAATTAGACGCCGATTTAATCGTCATGGTGCAAGGCGACGAGCCTATGACGCACCCTGACATGATTGATACCGCTGTTGCACCCTTTAAAAGCGATCCGAAACTGGGTTGTGTGAATTTAGTACGTAAAATCGATAACGAAGCTGATTACATGGATTTCAATACCATCAAGGTTGTCATGAATCAGTGTAATGAAGCGTTGTATATGTCACGCCGACCCATCCCTTCGTTAGCTAAATCAGGGTTTGCAGGCACGGCAGCCCATAAACAAGTATGCATTATTCCGTTTCGCCGTGAAACATTGTTTCAATATACGCGTTTGGCGCCGACACCACTGGAACAACTGGAATCAGTCGACATGATGCGATTGCTCGAGCATGGTCTCACCGTAAAAATGGTACCCACCGAATTCAATACACAAGCTGTAGATACCCCTGCCGATTTGGCGCGAGTCGAACAGCTCATGAAAAATGATCCTTTGCTATCCCGCTACTAATCATTATTAACCAGTCAAAAATCACTATGTCACTCAAATCACGTTTGAACCGTTCCGAATTGACAATAGGGTCGTGGGTTACGTTGGGCCACCCTTCGATTGCCGAAATCATGGCCGCAGCAGGTTTTGACTGGCTGGTGCTGGATATGGAGCACAGCGTGCTTGAATTAAGCGAAGTACAAACGCTTATTCAAGTGCTGGATAGCAAACAATGTCCCGCCATTGTGCGCTTGACTTCCAATCATCCCGATCAAATAAAACGTGTCATGGACGCCGGTGCAACTGGCATCATGGTGCCAATGATTAAATCGGCTGCGGATGCCAAAGATGCCGTGAGTAGCATGTATTATCCGCCGCGTGGTCAACGAGGTGTGGGTTTGGCGCGTGCTCAAGGCTACGGCCATAGCTTTCAGGCTTATCGCCAGTGGCTGGAAAACAATGCGGTTGTCATTGTCATGATTGAACATATCGATGCAGTCAAAGCCATTGATGACATTCTCGCCGTTCCAGGGGTAGATGGCTATATCATAGGACCGTATGACTTATCGGGTTCAATGGGACGCCCCGGTGACTTGAATCATCCCGATGTGCAAGCAGCAATTACGCAAATCATGCAAGCGGGACACCGCGCGCAAAAACCAGGTGGTATTCATGTCATAGAACCGGACCCAGAAGCGTTGCAACAACGCATTCAAGCGGGATTTAATTTTCTCGGTTACGGTTTGGACATCCGCATTCTGGATTCCATTTGTCGCACCCATTTGCAAAACATTCGTGCCGCACTGAAATAATCATGAACACACTGGCCATTTCCACTTCTTCGTTTGATATTGACAATAATCCACCGCTGCAGCAACTGTTACAACAAGATTTTCGCATCATGAGCAATCCGCACCGGCGGAAGTTAACAGAGGATGAAATTATTGAACTGCTGAGCGGCGGGATAGTTGGATTAATTGCCGGCATCGAACCACTGACCGAGCGTGTTTTTCAATCGGCGCCTGCTCTTAAAGTGATTTCCCGCTGTGGTACCGGATTGGATACGGTCGATCTTCAGGCGGCACAAAATCATGGCATTACGATTTTTAATACACCAGAAGCTCCTGCACAAGCTGTTGCCGAGCTGACGATGGGGATGATGTTGTCCCTATTGCGCCAGATCAATCAAACGGATCAAGCCGTTCGTAAAGGTGAATGGCCCCGTACGCAAGGCCGTCTACTGGCGGCACAAACGGTTGGCATTATCGGACTCGGTCACATCGGTCGTCGCGTTGCTAAGCTATGTCAGGCTTTTGAAGCCAAAGTGATTGCACATGATCCTTTTGCCACACAAATACCAGAAGGTGTGACATTGATGCCGTTGGAACCATTACTTAGTTGCGCCGACATTGTTACGTTACATCTACCTTATTCCGCCAAAACACATCATTTATTAGATCATAAAGCGCTGCAATCATTGAAACCAGAAGCAATTATCATCAACACAGCGCGGGGTGGGTTGGTTGATGAATGCGCGCTCGCTGAAGCACTGAATAGCGGTAAAGTCAGCGTAGCTGCACTCGATACATTTGAACAAGAACCGTATCACGGCGACCTATGTGCTTGCGATAATACTGTTCTGACTTCTCATGTAGGTTCGTTGGCGAGAGAATCCCGTCAACGCATGGAAATCGAAGCGGCGGATAACTTATTACGCGGTTTAATTAACATAGGTATGGTCAAATGATTAGCAAAGCCGTCCCAGGTGAGCAAGTTATCGTTTTGGGTGCCAGTGGTTTTTTAGGCAGCCATGTAGCAGATGCTTTAACTGCCGCCGGTTATCAAGTGCGGCTGTTTGATCGCAGCGTATCGCCTTATCATAAGCCAAATCAAGAAATGATTATTGGCGATATCATGAATCTCGATCAAGTCGTTGAAGCTGCGAAAGGATGTTCCATCGTATATAACTTCGCAGCGATCGCAGATATCGATGAAGCACACAATAAACCGATTGCTACTGCAACCATTAATGTGCTCGGCAATATGCACGCGCTGGAAGCTGCGCGCATCAGCGGGGCACGCCGATTCGTGTTCGCCAGTAGCGTGTATGTTTATTCTGAATCCGGATCGTTCTACCGCGCCAGCAAACAAGCTGCGGAACGATTTACAGAAACCTATCACGAGCGCTATGGCTTGGATTACAACATTTTACGGTATGGATCGCTATATGGTCGGCGCGCCGACAATCGCAACGGAATCTACCGCATGCTATTCGAAGCCGTCAAAAATCATTCGATTACCTACAAAGGCAGTGGCGAAGCGATGCGGGAATATATTCACGTAGAAGATGCGGCACGCATGAGTGTGCAAGTCTTGGCACCGGAATTTGCCAATCGGCATCTCATCTTGACTGGGCAAGAGAAAATGCGCATCAAAGATGTGATGACGATGATTTCTGAAATTTTACCGTGGTCTGTTGAACTGCACTTTGACGAAGCGAACACGGTGCATCATTATGAAATTACTCCTTATGCGTTTCATCCACGTATTGGCCGGAAACTCGTATTGAATGAACATGTCGATCTTGGTCAAGGAATACTGGATTGCTTGCGAGAAATTCATCAAGATTTGCATCAAGCGGATGAGGTCAACGATCCGCTGCCTAGCACATCGGATAATAGAGCTTAAAAGGTCGTTGAAACCATGAAATCTTTCAATTGGCAAGCGATTATTTTCGATTTTGATGGCGTCATCGCAGAATCTGGCAAAATCAAAACACAGGCTTTTGCTGAATTATATCGGCCGTATGGTGATGAAATCGTCGCCCAAGTCGTGCAATTTCATACACAAAATGGCGGCATGTCGCGCTATCGTAAATTCCGCCATTTTCAGGAACACTTCCTGCACAAACCACCGCTAACAGAAGCAGAAGAAAAAGCATTGGATATTCGCTTCTCTGAATTGGTCGTTGAGGCAGTCATCGCCGCCGAAGCGGTTCCAGGAGCAATCGAACTCATTCAACAGCAAGCGGAAAGAATTCCATTATTTGTCGCTTCTGGCACACCGGAAAACGAACTCAAAGTAATCATTGAGCGGCGTGGTTTGAAACCATACTTCAAAGAAGTGCGTGGTTCACCTGCGTTAAAAAAAACCATTGTCGCGGAAATTTTGGCAAAATATGCTTTAAAACCTGACACAGTACTGGTGATTGGTGATGCAATGGCTGATTATGAAGGTGCAACGGCTAATAATACTGCATTTCTCGGTCGCATTTTCCCGGGTGATTCTAATCCCTTTCCAGCACACATTAACACTATTCCGGATCTACGTTGCTTGGTGACATAAATTAGACATGAGTTTTTCACTGCGACGACATAATTTTTCTAATATGGCACAACTCAGTGAGGCTTTTGCCGAGTATGCCAGCGATATTTTAAATAAAGCCTTAGAAAAAAAACCATTCGCCTCCCTCGTTGTACCCGGTGGCAGCACACCACGCCATTATCTGCCCGCTTTAGCAAAATGCCCTTTACCTTGGGAACGCATCACTATTACGCTGAGCGATGAAAGATGGGTCGATGTTAATGACGAACAATCGAATGAGAATCTGGTGAAAAAATGCTTACTCGAAAACCTACCTACAAGCGCACCTTTTATCAGCCTTAAAACTCATCATAACAATCCATTTACGGCCATCAAAGAAATCAATCAACGACTCAATAAAATACCTCAACCGTTAAATCTGACTGTCTTGGGTTTAGGAGAAGATGGACACGTTGCTTCACTATTTCCCGGCATGCATTTTGATTTGCTTTCAACGCAGCATTGCGTAGCTGTCGCCCCGCCTATCGCGCCATCTCCACGTGTCAGCTTATCCCTTTCTATGATAGCGAGGAGCAATCATATTGCACTGATCGTTGCGAGCAAGGCCAAGCAAGACCTTTTAGATCAATTGAATGATGAAATACACAATAACTTACCCATTACTCGCATTCTGCAATATAAGCGTACCAATATACATTCATTTGAAATAGCTATTTAGAAATTGAGAGCGACCCTTCTGAACAACAATGTATCGGGTATTCTGAATTGTACTAATGTATTTTTATCAAAACTAATTGCGGTTTTGTAATTTCGTGATGATGTCTGACCGTTTTAAATGAGGCGCAAACATTTCAACAAAGTCAAAAATATAACTTCGAATATAACTGTTACGATTAATACCGATACGAGTAGTGCTCGATTCAAATAAATGACTGGCATCAATTGATTGAAGCGGACTGTCACGTTTACGATCAAATGCCATGTTAGCCAGAATGCCAATGCCTAACCCAAGCTCGACATAAGTTTTAATAACGTCCGAGTCGATCGCCGTAAGCACGATATTGGGTTCCATGCCTGCTTTTTCAAAAGCGTGATTTATTTTTGATCGTCCCGTAAAAGCTGAATCATAAGTAATAATCGGGTATTGATTGATAACTTCTAACGTTATCTGCTTGCTTTTTAGAAGAGGATGCTTGGGCGGTACGACAATACAGCGATTCCATTCATAACAAGGAAGCATCACAAGCTCGTGAAAATGCTCAATTGCCTCGGTTGCAATGGCGATATCTGCTTCTCCCGAAGTCACCATAGTAGCGACTTGCATCGGATTTCCTTGCCGTAACGTTAATTTAATTTTAGGATGAAGATCCATAAAGTGTTTGATTACTGTCGGCAAAACATAGCGTGCTTGAGTATGTGTCGTAGCAATGGTTAACGTTCCGCCTGTTTCACTACTGAATTCTTGAGCGATCTTTTTTAGATTTTCTGCATCACCGAGCATTTCCCTGGCTGTTTTTACAATGAGTTGACCTGCCGGAGTAACTTGCACAAAACGCTTTCCATTGCGCAAAAAAATATCAACGCCAAGCTCTTGTTCGAGTAATTGAATTTGCTTACTGATAGCAGGCTGCGAGGTATGTAGCTTCAAAGCCGCTTTGGATAAATTCATATTTTGATTTACAGTCTCACATAAATATCGTAATTGCTGTAATTTCATGTTTTTCTCAAGCCGTATAAATATTAATTATATAAATCTAACATAATATTATTTTGAATTATACAAGTGCATTGATATGATGACGCTGATTCCCAAAGGGACTCAGTATTAGCGATAAAAAATTTAAGTGTATTGAATTGCCGCCTTGCTGTAACAATCTAAATCAACTCCTCGGCTAGCAAAGTTATTTTTTGGTAAAATGATCCATTTGTTACGCTTGATTGCATTGTAATGAAAAATTTTCTTGCTTTTGCTTTAGAGTCACTGAGCGATACACCCAAGCATGAGAGAGAAGTTTTTGATTATTGAGACAAGGATAATGGATGAGTACAAATATTGAAAACAAACCAAAACAAGTTACATGGTTTAATGGTTGCGGTGGACGAATCGGGATCGTAGTAGGTGAAAAAGGCGAACATGCCTATATTGGAATGGCTTTACGGCATGATGAAGACGATGATGTCAATCATATACTGAGTTATGGCGCGAAATTTCCGTTGGATGCCGCGTTATTGTTGCCGGTATCCAAACATTATCCATCAACAGATTCATAGTTATTGGCATAACAAGGAGTAGTAAACAATGTATCGTTACGATCAATATGATCATCAAATCGTACGTGAGCGAGTGGCTCAGTTTCGCGATCAAGTGAGGCGCCGTCTTTCAGGTGAATTGAAAGAAGAGGAATTCATGCCCTTACGATTGCAAAACGGTTTATATATGCAAATTCACGGCTATATGCTGCGTATTGCTGTCCCGTATGGTTTGATTTCGTCTAAGCAAATGCGTATGTTTGCACATATTGCTCGTAAATATGACCGGGGTTATGGTCACTTTACCACGCGCCAAAATATCCAGTTCAACTGGCTCAAGTTGGAAGAAGTGCCCGATATTCTTCAGGATCTTGCTTCTGTTGAAATGCACGCGATCCAGACATCGGGTAATTGCGTCCGCAATATCACTTCAGATGAATTTGCGGGTGTCGCACAAGATGAGGTAGTCGATACACGTCCTTACGCTGAAATTTTACGCCAATGGAGCACGTTTAATCCTGAGTTTGCCTACTTACCACGTAAATTCAAAATAGCAATTAGTGGCGCGAAAGAAGACCGCGCTGCCATATACGCCCACGATATCGGATTATCGATCATCAAAAATGCGCAAGGTGAAATCGGCTTCCGCGTATTAGTAGGTGGAGGATTGGGTCGCACACCGATTATCGGCGTTGAAATTCGAGATTTTATTCCGTGGCAACATATTCTGACCTATGTTGAATCCATTTTGCGCGTATACAACCAATATGGACGTCGCGACAACAAATTTAAAGCACGCATTAAGATACTCGTCAAAGCGCTGGGAATTGAAGAATTCAAACGACAAGTTGAAGACGATTGGCAGCATCTCAAAGATGGGCCAGGTACCCTGACGAATGAAGAAGTTGCGCGAGTCCAATCTTTTTTTGTTGATCCAGCGTACGAAACGCTTCCCAATCATGATTCAAAATTAAACGAATTCAAAGCAGACAGCCGTTCTTTTTCGAATTGGATGTTGCGCAATGTGTTGCCACATCGAGTCCCAGGCTATGCCATAGTCGTATTATCGATGAAGAAAGTCGGCAATGTACCAGGTGATGCGACTGCCGAACAAATGGACGCGATGGCCAAACTCGCCGATCGATATAGTTTTGGAGAGCTGCGCGTTACGCATAAGCAAAATATAGTTCTGGCTGATGTACGACAAAAAGATTTAATCAGCCTGTGGCAAGAAGCAACTGCCTATGAATTAACAGAACCCAATATCGGCTTGCTAACAGATATCATCAGTTGTCCAGGGGCGGAATTTTGCACACTGGCCAATGCACGTTCTATTCCATTGGCAAAAGTGATCGCTGAACGATTTGAAAGCATCGATTTTCAGCATGATATTGGTGAAATTTCCTTGAATATTTCAGGCTGCATGAATGCTTGCGGGCAGCACCACATAGGAAACATCGGCATCACGGGCGTTGAAAAGAAAGATCACGAAGAATGGTATCAAGTATCGGTTGGAGGATCGGAAGGCAATGAAAGTTCGCTAGGTAAAATTATCGGCCCTTCTTTTTCGTTTGACCAAATACCAGAAGTGATCGATCGCTTATTGCAAGTTTATTTGCGCGAACGTATCGAAGCTGAACGTTTTATCGATACCGTTCGTCGAATCGGTTATGTACCTTTTAAAGATTACGTCTACGCGGGTGAATTTGCTGTTGAAGATGAATCAGCGACAGACAAACAGACTGTTGTTCCGGCACAGTACGATATCCCTTATTACTCTCCGAGATTTTAACAATGAAAATTATTAAAAATAAATCTATCGTTGAAGATGATTGGAGCGTATTACGACTCAATGCACAACAATTACCCGAAAATACCCAGGTTCCCGAAGGGAGAGTTATCGTTCCGCTGCAAGTTTGGTTAAAACAACGACAAGCTTTACTGGAACGCGCCGAAATCGGTGTATGGTTTGCCAGTGATGAACGCCCTGAATTGCTTAAAGGCGATATCGAACGATTTTCTGTCATCGCAATTGATTTCCCCAAATTTTCTGATGGACGAGGGTACTCGATTGCTTACAATTTGCGTGTTCGTCTTGGATACACAAAAGAATTACGTGCGATTGGGGATGTATTACGCGATCAATTATTCTATATGCAGCGCGTTGGTTTTGATGCTTTTGAACCTCGATCCGATCGAAACATTGAAGACGCGTTAAAAGGATTAACTGATTTCTCTGAGGTTTATCAAAAATCCGTAGATCAACCACTGCCTTTATTTCGTCGAGTGGAACGTAGTATAACGTAGCGGTTGAACTCCATCGCGGATTACTCTTTTTTTCTATTACCTTACATTAGCGAACACTCTTGCTCTAGCATCAACTAGGTGTAATATATTGCTTGAAAAATCAATAATAACAAACAAGCAAAAAATGAACTTAACACAAACAATTAACCATAAATTAAATGGATATCGGATTTTAATCGTTGAAGACAATGAGCTTAATCAAATAGTTATCAAGGAAATTCTCAAACGCGCGGGTGCTAATGTAACGATTGCAGCAGATGGTAAAGAATCCTTGGAAGCTTTGGGTAGAGAATCTTTCGACTGTGTTTTGATGGACATTCAAATGCCCGTCATGGATGGTTTGGAGGCAACAGAAAAGATTCGCTCTTCTCCGCAATGGGCTAAGTTACCGATCATTGCGTTGACAGCCAATGCAGACAATCATCATAGAAATCTTTGCCAGCAAGTAGGGATGAATGATTTTATCGCAAAGCCCATTGGCCCTCGCTCATTGATCGACATTATATTGAAATGGTTGTAA
Organism: Nitrosomonas sp.; assembly: GCA_020890945.1. Lineage (GTDB taxonomy): Bacteria > Pseudomonadota > Gammaproteobacteria > Burkholderiales > Nitrosomonadaceae > Nitrosomonas. The sequence goes on along the minus strand of JAJHPK010000042.1, from coordinate 8,263 downwards.
CGTAAAATTAATTGCAAGAAGAATGATGAGTATGAAATTGGATAATTTATTGCAATGACTATGCGCGATCAAACGGTTTTTCCATATGGTGAATAGGGAAAAAATACGTGTATTAATCCTGGATGATGACAAGTTCATGCTGGAATACGTCAATCAGTTGTTGAAAGAGGTAGGTATTACTCAAGTATTCTTAGCGGAAAACGGTAAAGCAGGATTGCAGATTTTATCCAGTGAGACAGAACCAATCGACTTATTAATCTGCGACATAGAAATGCCAAGTATGGATGGCATTGAGTTCCTGCGTAATATTGCCAACAAAAAGTATCGTGGAAAAATTGTTTTGTTTTCTGGAATCGATGCGGACTTACTCAAAGCCTCGGAACGCTTAGCAATTGTACGTGGATTAAATGTAATTGGTGCTTTGGCAAAACCGATTAATTTAGATTCACTGGCAGCAGTACTTGAGAGAGTTCCTCTGCCCTTTCATGAAAAAATGGATTTTTCTTCGAAGAAGAAACGAATTTTCGATGTAGAAGAAATTAGACAAGCGTTACTTGAGAATGAGATGGAGGTATTTTTTCAACCGAAAGTTTCTGTATCAAGTGGCAAAGTAACGAGCGTTGAATGCTTGGCACGTTGGCGGCATACAAAGTATGGTTATATCTCTCCGGATAATTTTATTTCTATCATTGAACAAGATAATGATCTTATCAACGATTTTACTCGTCGCATTTTAAGAAAATCTGTTCAGCAATTAGAAATATGGTTACAACAAAGTATCGATTTAAAAATTTCGGTTAATATTTCCATGGAAAATCTAGATCGACTTAATTTGCCGGAAATCTATCAAGAAGCCGTATGGGACTTCAATGTGCCTACTGATCGCGTGATTCTGGAAATTACCGAAGGAAAATTAGGAAAAGATTTTGCACAAACTTTGGACATTTTGACACGCATCAGGTTAAAAGGCTTTGGTTTATCGATCGATGATTTTGGCACCGGTTACGCATCTATGGAAACACTGAAATATCTTCCTTTTACCGAACTCAAGATTGATCGCATTTTTGTCCATAATGCCTCAGAAGATTTTGCTACTCGCCTGATTCTCGAGTCGAGCATAAAATTAGGCAAAGCTTTTGGTTTGAACGTCGTGGTTGAAGGTGTTGAAACACAAGCAGATTATGAATTAGTTTCCGGATTGGAGTGTGATGAAATACAAGGTTATTTTGTTGCAAAACCAATGCTGCCGTCAGATTTTATTCAGTGGTTATCCAATTTCAATAACCCCAATAACGTTTTATAAACATCAATTTAATATCTCGAAAAAATTGCATCACTGTATATGGCAAATCTAAACATAAATAACGATACTCACAAAGGAAGCACAACCGATTCATTGCATCTTGATTTTGGACTTACCATCGCCGATCTCTATAAACGCGATGGCCTGGTCAAGCTTGATCAGTTTTTTATCGATTTCTTACGAACCAGTGATGAAACTTTATCGCAAAAGATGGAACTGGCGCGTGCATATCCGGAAAAGCTAGCAGCAAAAGACGAATCAGCGTTGTTAATTGACATCGCGCCTTGGTTAGAAGATTTTATCGCCCGTTTGTTTTGTATTGAAAATGCAGTACAACAATTGGCTGCGAGACATCACGAACTAGCCCCGCTGTATTTTTGTAAACGGCAATTCGTGCAACGACGCGCAAAATCGAAAATCAGTGATGATGAACTGGCAACGATTGATGGTTTAGCGTTGGAAAAAGAATTGGCGCAAGAATTCGGGGGTAATTTTTCAGAACTGATTTTTGCCAGTAAAGTGACGCAATGGATGGAAACCGAAACTGACAATGAAGTCAATTTGAATAAAGCTTTACGTTATGCAGCTTGGGCGTTGAGAACCCCTGAAGGGCAACATCATACCCAACAAGGCATATTGTTTAAATCACCCGCCAAGTTGGATTACCAAAAATTATTGACCCTTGATACGGATGAATCCGCAGGATTTCCTAAACATGGACTGGCTCATCATCGAGAACGCAATGGTTTCGCATTGACCGATCAGGGCACGGATTTAACGGGTGCGTTGGATGAAGCTAATTACTGCATTTGGTGTCACGAGCAAGGCAAAGACTCGTGCTCTAAAGGGTTTGTGCAAAAAACAAAATCGCCTGATGAACCGCGGACGTTTAAAAAAAGTGAGCTCGGCGCTTTGTTAGCGGGTTGTCCGTTGGAAGAACGTATTTCCGAGTTTCACAAACTGAAAACGCAAGGTGTCGCGATTGGAAGTTTGGCGATGATTGTCGTCGATAACCCCATGTGCGCAGGAACGGGACATCGTATTTGCAACGATTGCATGAAATCCTGTATTTATCAAAAGCAAGATCCCGTTGATATTCCTCAAGCAGAAACTCGAACCTTAAAAGATGTACTGCAATTACCGTGGGGATTTGAGATTTACAGTTTATTAACACGTTGGAATCCACTCAATCTGCGTCGTCCCGTCCCGAAAGCGCCAACAGGAAAGAAAGTATTGGTGGTCGGAATGGGACCTGCAGGATATACATTGGCACACCATTTGATGAATGATGGGCATACGGTGGTTGGAATTGATGGGTTAAAAATTGAACCGTTGTCGGAAATGACTTCTGGAGTCAATCAACGAGGCGAGCGTGTGCCTTTTAACGCTATTTATCATATCAGCACGCTGGAAGAAGAACTTGATCAGCGTACCCCAGGCGGTTTTGGCGGTGTGGCGGAATATGGCATTACGGTTCGCTGGAATAAGAATTTTTTAAAAGTAATTCGATTATTGCTTGAGCGACGCGAAGAATTCGCGCTGTTTGGTGGTGTACGTTTCGGCGGTACCTTAACCACACATGATGCGTTCGCCATGGGATTCGATCACGTCGCATTGGCAGCTGGGGCAGGACGTCCAACTATCCTTGATTTACCAAATGGTTTAGCACGAGGGGTACGCGCTGCGTCTGATTTCCTTATGGCGCTCCAGTTAACGGGGGCATCACATAGTGATTCGATTGCTAACATGCAATTGCGATTACCCGTGGTTGTAATTGGTGGCGGGTTAACTGCAATCGATACAGCCACTGAATCACTCGCCTATTACCCCGTACAAGTGGAAAAATTTCTCAAACGTTATGAGATATTAACCGCCGTACAAGGCGAAGGCACCATTCGGCAAGCCTGGGACAAAGAAGAATTGCAAATTGCCGATGAATTTCTTGCCCATGCACGAGCTATCCGCGCTGAGCGCCAGGCCGCCGAACAAGAAGGACGCACGCCGCACATTATCCCGTTATTGCAATCATGGGGTGGCGCGACTATCGCGTATCGTAAACGATTGGCTGATAGTCCTTCGTATACTTTAAACCACGAGGAAGTTGAAAAAGCGTTAGAAGAAGGAATTTGGTTTGCCGAAGGACTTACGCCAACGCGGGTAAATGTAGATCAGTGGGGTCATACGAGTTCGGTTAATTTTTCTATCCAGAAACGTGATGAAACAGGTCAGTGGCACGATGCCGGAAGCGCTGAATTGCCTGCGCGAGCATTACTGGTCGCGGCGGGCACACAACCCAATACTGTACTAGCCCGAGAAGACAATGAGCTGTACAAGCTGAATGGTCGTTATTTCGCAGCATGTGATGAAAACGGCAATCCTGTTCAACCACAACCTGGTAATCCCAAACCTGAGCAACCGTGGGTATTGTTAAGTCGCTATCAAGGGGAAAACGATGATCGTTTTATTAGTTTTTTTGGCGATCTACACCCTTCTTATTCAGGTAACGTGGTCAAAGCGATGTCCAGCGCTAAACAAGGCTACCCCACAGTAAGCCGCGTGTTAGAGCGCATTCAACCGGCATCTCAACAAACTTCAAAACAATTTTTTGACACCTTAAATCAACAATTACGTCCAACAATTCATAAAGTAGAAAGATTGGCGCCAAACATTGTAGAAGTTGTTGTACATGCACCTATGGCGGCGGAACATTTCCTTCCCGGACAATTTTATCGCCTACAAAATTATGCAACTTTTGCTTCTAGTACCGAAGATACCCATCTAGCAATGGAAGGCATGGCGCTAACAGGAGCATCGGTCGATATTGAGCATGGTTTGGTTTCATTAATTGTTTTAGAGATGGGCGGATCTTCCGATCTTTGCATATTGCTGAAACCAGGTGAACCCGTCGTGCTAATGGGGCCGACCGGAACACCTACAGAAATCCCTTCTGGAAAAACAGTAGTGCTGGTGGGTGGTGGATTGGGTAATGCCGTCTTGTTTTCAATCGGCGCCGCTGCACGGGCTGCCGGATCAAAAGTGCTGTATTTCGCGGGCTATAAAAAACTGGTAGATCGTTACAAAGTGCCAGAAATTGAAGCAGCAGCGGATATCGTAGTATGGTGCTGTGATGAAACACCAGGATTTTTGCCCACTCGACCTCAAGACAAAACTTTTGTCGGCAATATTGTGCAAGCAATGCTTGCTTACGGCAGTGGAGAATTCGGTGAACAGCTCGTACCACTTAAAGATGCCGATCACATCATTGCAATTGGTTCAGATAGGATGATGGCAGCGGTTGGTGTAGCACGTCATAATCAATTGAAACCGTATCTCAAATCAGACCACTTCGCGATCGGCTCCATCAATTCACCGATGCAATGCATGATGAAAGAGATTTGCGCGCAATGCTTGCAACCTCATAAAGATCCTGTTACCGGGAAAATAACCTACGTATTTTCTTGTTTTAATCAAGACCAACCGTTGGATCAGGTAGATTTTTCTGCACTAGCAACGCGTTTACGCCAAAATACTGTACAAGAAAAATTGACCAACCGTTGGATCAAGAAATGTTTGAGTGAAGTGCAATAGATTACTAAAATTTTTTGATTGAATAAAAGTCAATCATTGCCGTTATATAAATTGCGAGTAACATCGCATATTTCTCCCAAAATGACCAGAGAGGCTTATATAGCTTCTCTGGTTATTCTCAGATAGATTGCTGAACAATCAAAGGTGGCTCTAGATTAACTGAATTTATAAAATAACTGTAAGTTATTGATTATTTGATATCTTATTAAAAATTGATTCGATTTGTAGTCTCCTCGGTAAATTGATCCAGTTTGAAGTAGAGTTTCTTAACCAAAAGGATCTCTAAGATGAAGAAGTCGAAATATAGCGAGCAGCAGATCATTTCACTGCTCAAGGAAGTTGAACTGGGTGCCAACAAGGTTGCCGATGTTTGCCGTAAATACGGCATCAGCGAAGCGACCTACTACAAATGGAAGGCTGCCTACGGCGGCATGGATGTTTCTCAACTTGGACAACTGCGCGCGCTTCAAGCCGAGAACGCTAAATTGAAGAAGATGTACGCAGAGCTGGCAGTGCATGATGCTCTCCAGGACGTTGTCGAAAAAAAGCTCTAGCCCCGTCGCGGAAGGTTGATTTGGCTCAGTTTCTAACGAAGGAGCACGGTTTGTCTGCAAGGCAGGCGTGTCGTACCGTCAGACTCTCCTGTTCCATACTGTATTACCAACCCAAACCAAGGAATGATGGGCCGGTCATTGAGGCCGTTGTTAGGCGCACAATTACCCTGTGCGGTCAAACGACAATTAACTTGACCGGTTGAGTGAAGGGACCAGTATGAGTTCTTACCTATTCAATAGGAGTAAGAACTTGCCTGGTAAACATATCATTCAACAACAGGAAAGCATTTACATGAAGAATCGACAGCGAGGTTTTAATCAGGAAACTTCATCCGCAAAAGCCGGTATCAGCGTTCGTAGTGGACGACGTATCGAGAGAAATCAGAGAAGCGGGAAGAAACAGCGTCACTGGCGTACACGTCAAGATCCTTTTGAAGCAGTTTGGGAGGCTGAAATAATTCCCCTGCTTACCCGGGAACCAGAATTAACCGGCACTACGCTTTGGGAATACCTTGGCGATCATTATCCGGGACAATACCCTGAGCAATTACTTAGAACCTTGCAGCGCCGTGTCAAACATTGGCGAGCGACCCATGGGGCCCGGAGAAATCCGTCATTTTTCGCCAATCATTGCCTATCGGTCAGCAGGGACTATCTGACTTTATACCCGACCTCGCACGACAATTACGATTGCTGGTCAACCCTTTGAGCATCTGCTGTACCAGTTTCGCCTGGCCTATAGCCATTGGCGTGATGTTCATATCATCCGGGGCGGAGAAAGTTACAGTGCATTGGCTGATGGTTTGCAAAATGCCTTGCATAAACTTGGTGGAATACCCGCAGAACATCGCACGGACAGTCTCAGCGCTGCTTACATCAACACGACCCAGAAGACCAGGAGCTGACACAAGCTTATGAAGCACTGTGTCATCATTACGACATGAAACCGACGGTGAATAATCCAGGTGTCAGTCATGAAAACGGTGCCATAGAAAATGCTCATGGTTCACTCAAACACAGCATCGAACAGGCCATCAAAGTGCGGGGATCTGGAGATTTTCCAAACCTGGAAGCCTATCGCCGTTTCCTGGATCAGATTGTTGATAGGCTGAACAAGCGATGCCGGGGTAGATTGGCGCAAGAACAGCCGCATCTTAAACCCTTGCCGCATTATCGCGTTATGGACTTTACTGAATTAACCGTTAAGGTCACCACCAGCAGTACGATAGCAGTCAAGCGCGGCCTATACAGTGTTCCTTCATCAAGGCTGATTGGGAAAACATCCGGGTTCATCTCTATCACGACCGTCTGGAATGCTTTGTCGGCCAAACATTGGTTATTACGTTACCTCGTGTGTATCCGAAAAAAACTGAAGGTCGTGCCAGACGAATTGATTACCGGCACGTAATCCATGCACTAGCGGCAAAACCCCAGGCCTTCCGTTTCTCCTAGTTGCGCGATGATTTGCTGCCAACGTCACAGTATCATCAATTATGGCAGCGGGCCGAGCAACAGTTTGATCCACAGCAGGCCTGTAAATGGATGGTTTCGGTATTACGGTTCGCTTATGATCATGATTGTGAAATTCAGTTGGCTGCTGAATTGTTGCAACAAAATCCGCTACCTGAACTGAAGGCACTGCAACAACGGTTTATCCGTCATCATGCGACACAACCGGACATATCAGCAAAGCAACACACCATCGACGCGTATGATCAATTACTCAACGGAAGCTGGATAACACAGGAGATGCCTTATGTCTGAAGCGCTGCCACTGATGCTCAAAGAGCTTAAGCTACCCACCTTTGGCCAATATTACCAGGACTATCAAGACCGGGCCTCTGAACATGCCTGGAGTTACAGCCAGTATCTTGCTGAACTTTGCGAACAAGAAATAGCTCAGCGTTTTCAAAGTAGGATCAGCAGCTGGCAGCTGGACTCGCGAAGCCAAACTGCCACGTGGCAAAAGTTTTGCCACACTTGTATTCAATGACCTCCCCCAGGCAGTTCAAAAAAAGATTATTGCGCTTCGCGACAATACCCAATGGGTACATCAGGCAGACAATATCTTGCTGATCGGTCCTTCCGGCGTGGGCAAATCACATATTGCCGCAGCACTGGGACTGCATCTGATTGAACAGGGCATTCGAGTCAAATCTATACCGGCAACAGCGCTAGTTCAGCACTTGCAACAAGCCAAAAAAGAATTGGATCTGATGACCGCCATGACCCGATTTGACAAGTATCGTGTACTGATTATCGATGATATCGGTTATGTCAAAAAAACTGACTCAGAAACACAAGCCTTGTTTGAATTTATTGCACACCGTTATGAAAGTGGAAGTCTAATCATTATTACCTCAAACCAGCCTTTCAGCCAATGGGATCAGATCTTTCCAGACACCATGATGACTGTTGCGGCAATCGATCGAATCATTCATCACGCAATTATCATTGAAATCGACAGTGAAAGCTATAGGAGGAAAAACCAGAAAAAATCATTACGTAATAAACAAACTCAACCGGCCATCATAATTGTCGTGTAATCAGCCATGATAATTGACGCGAGACACAACCTGCCGCGCCTGGGCAAAAAGCGGCTGCCGGAGCTTATCCGTGAACCACTTGATGTGCCGTCCATGCCAAATAAGACTTGGTCTGTCGATTTCATGACTGATGCCTTATGGAGTGGGCGGCGCTTTCGCATATTCAATGTGCTAGATGACTTCAACCGCGAAGCACTTCGCATTGAAATTGACACCAGCCTGCCTGCTGCTCGGATTGTTAAGGTACTTGATGAGCTGATCGAGATGCGCGG
>JAJHPK010000035.1 GCA_020890945.1 Nitrosomonas sp. | reverse complement strand
GTCGAGTTTTCTTAATTGACGCCAGACGGTGACACTCGGGCCGCCAATTTGTTGGAATTGGCGAATGCCCCAGGTATTGGCCCAGGCGGTAATGCGTTCGGCTGCTTGTGCCGCATCATTGCCGTACAAATCTTGGTCCAACGCAAAGCCGTCAATGTTCTTGGAAATGTACTTGGCAATATAACCCGCTGCTGTGCCTTTTGCTGGATCGATTGCCTCGACTTTGAAGCGGTGTTCTTGTGCGCCTGGTTCATTGCCACTATCCAGAAGGGCATAATGACGCATGACTTTTCTCACAGTTTCACGGTGTTTTTCTGGCATGAATAATAATAAATGCCAATGCGGGGTGCCGTCATGATGCGGTTCAACCACGCGGAAGCCATAGGGTTGAATATCCAGACGATGCAATTCAGCGCGAATCAGTGACCAGTTATGGACAAGGTATTGGTGCGCTTGTAAGACGCTGGTGCCGTCATAACGTGGATTGGATGCGCCATGATGTAGACAAGCGTGCATACGCGAAGGGGTGGTGACGGTATAGAATTCACCCACATGACCCAGATGATCGGCAACCATTTCAAAACCCCGGATGCGTGTCATTAATTCGGCACGGCGAATTGCTGGGTTGGATACTGAACGATCGGCTAGGTTCTGCAGGGAAAAAAGCTCGCCATTTTCGTTACCTACAAAGGTCGTCGCAAGATACTCACGGGTTCGTTCCTTTTGTTTGCGATTAACATGGATGGTGTAGTTGCTGGCATAGATGCCACGCAGGCGGCTGACCAACGCGATGTTTCTGGAAATCGTTTCAATCTTGCGTTGGCGCAATATTTTGATACGGCGAAACCACCAGTGATGACAGCACATCCGCTTTAGGGCGAGTTCGAGGTTATCGCTTTTGATCGATGGCCGTTTGATTTGATAGTGATCGACAATGCGCAAGCATGCCTGATAGGCCTCAGAAGGCGATACAGTACGAGCGTGGACTGTATGGCACTTTTCAGCAAAGCGTCTTGCAGCTTTCAGCAATTCATCATTTTCAGCGCAGAGATTTAAATCTTCGATGCGAAGCTGAAAATAAATGTTTTGTAGTTCGTGGTTGGCTTGATCAAAGTCGAAGCGTTCAGCAGTTTTTGCGTAATGGTTTGCTAAATCGCCGGCAATTGGGAATAGTTCTGTAAAAATATGCCGCCGCATGCGTTGGCAATTTTCTGTGCCGTATGATTTCGTGCGATTATCGGCATAAACGACTTGTGGCAAATTTGTGTCATTTTTGTGCCACAACCGAGACTTTTGCAGACCAACCAAGACCGATCGGTCATTTTGATAAAAACCACTAACACCCTGATTAATATGGGTCTTAGTGGGTCTTGAGTGGTCTGGGTTAGACCTTAAATTGGTGGAGACGGCGGGAATCGAACCCGCGTCCGCAAGTCCTCTACAGACAGTTCTACATACTTAGCCATATTATTTAGTTTGACGTTGCAACCGCCAAGTGGCAGGCTGTTGCAAAGCGAGTCACCTATTTTTTAACGTTCTACAAAGTGACGCTGTCGAACGCGATCCTCGTTAATGACTCTGCTGTCTGTTGCCAGACCCAGCGTTAAGGCCCACTGGTGCAGAGGCTAGCCGAATTAAGCGGCTAAAGCGTAGTTTTCGTCGTTTGCGACTATTGTTTTCAGATGGATTTGCGAGGTAATCTGATCCTCGGTATGCCCTGCGCTGCTTTGCTACCCACGTCGAAACCAGATCGTCCCCGGTATTCGTTTTGGTACTCATCAGATATGCATAAAACTTAAAAGTTCAAGCTTTATCGTTAAGTATTCTAGCAGATTTAGAAGGAATCTTAATTATAGATATCGGAGTAATTCGTGAGGGTGATCAATCAAATGCTTGGTACCCCACTTTTCTGGAGGTTCACTGTTTCCGAGATAACCGTAGCGAGCGACGATAGGAAGCATGCCTGCGGCTAGGCTGGCCTGAACATCGCGCATATCGTCACCTAAGTAAATGCATTCTTGCGGAAGGTTATTTATTTGATGGCTGGCTTTTAACAAGGATTCGGGGTGCGGTTTGGTGTGGTTGACTTCATCGCCACAAACCACACAGGCTGTTTGCTGCTCGAGTCCCAATAGTTGTAATAGAGGTCGTGTAAAGCGTGCGGGTTTGTTGGTGACAATGCCCCAAGGTAGACCGCGTAGTTTTAGTTGTTCGAGCAATTCACTGACACCCTGAAATAATTGCGTATCATGGCATAGTCGTTGGGCATAAAAATCGAGGAATTCATCACGCATTTGCTCGTAACCTTGATCACCAGGCTTGATATTAAACCCCAGTGCAAGGAGTCCACGTGATCCGGCAGAAGCAACTGGACGAATTTGCTCAATCGGTAATTCAGGTAATCCGCGCATGATTCGTTGGCGGTTGAGCGCATGGCCAAGATCGGGAGCGGTATCCGCCAGTGTACCGTCAAAGTCAAACAAAACAGCCTTGATCATGGAAGCACAGATATCGAGATGGTGGCAGAACAGGCGTTAGCTACGGTAAGCCATGATGTAATTAACGTCGGTATCATTTTCTAACGAATAAATTTTGCTAATGGGATTGTACGTCATGCCAATCAGCTTTCCATCGGTCAAATTGGTGTGGCGCGCCATGCGTGCAAGTTCCGACGGTCTGATGAATTTTGAGTAATCGTGCGTGCCGCGAGGTAGCAGATTTAATAAATATTCTGCGCCGATGATGGCAAATAAATACGATTTCGGGTTGCGATTGATCGTGGAAAAGAAAACCCAGCCGCCTGGTTTGACAAGCTGCGCACAAGAACGAACGACGCTCATTGGATCAGGAACGTGTTCTAGCATTTCCATGCAAGTCACTACATCGAAGTGCTGCGGTTGTTCCTTTGCTAAGGACTCTACAGAAATTTTGCGGTATTCGATTTGATAGCCACTTTCCAGCAAGTGAAGTTTTGCGACTTTCAGTGCTTTTTCACCCAAATCAATACCGGTGACATGCGCTCCTTTCGATGCCATGCCTTCCGATAAAATACCGCCGCCACATCCTACATCCAGTACTTTTTTTCCAGATAATTCCGCTAATTCGTCAATGTAGTTGAGGCGCAGCGGATTAATTTCATGGAGTGGTTTGAATTCACTATTGGGATCCCACCAGCGGTGTGCGAGTTGGCTAAATTTTTCCAGCTCTATTGGGTCTGCATTAATACCATCATTATTCTGATTCATAGAATTAAGTCCTAACAATTAATGTTTGAGCGTTGTGGCAATGCGTTCTTGCCAGAAATTGGCACGATACTGTAATTCTTGCGAATTAAGTGTCATCAATTGTTTGTTGTTGAGTAATATTTTTCCATTGACCCATACATGGCTGACATGTTCACGATCGGCAATATACACTAAATGAGAAACTGGATCGTAACAAGGCTGAAGATTGAAATGGGAAAAATCAATCGCAGTGATATCGGCCGCCTTTCCAATGGACAGCGATCCGATAGTTTTTTCCAGCCCCAATGCTTTTGCGCTATTGAGCGTCGCCATTTTGAGAAATTGATGCGCAGACAAAATACCTGCTTTTTCGCTGTTAAGCTTTGTCAACAAGGCAGCTTGTCGCATTTCCGACAGTATATCGAGGCGATTATTGCTGGCTGCGCTATCTGTACCAATACCGACATTAATATCTTGCTCTAAAAGTGCTTGGACCGGCGCAATGCCATTCGCAAGTTTTAGATTGGATGAAGGGCAATGCGCTACGCTGCATCCGTGTTGACTTATCAGCTTAATTTCGTAATCGGTCAAGTGTACCATATGCACTGCAATCAGATCTGGCCCTAATAGATCCAGTTGACGCAGGCGTTCGATCGGTCTGATACCTGTTGATTCCAAATTGATTTGTATCTCAGAAGAGCTTTCATGAATGTGCATATGAATCGGAACATTGATTTGTTCAGCGTAAGTCAAGATATTCCTAAGGGTACTGTCGCTAACGGTATAAGGCGCGTGTGGAGCTAAGCAGAAAGAAAGCAAAGAATGATCTTGATAGCGATCACGCACTTTTAATCCTTTTGCTAGATAATCTTCACAGTCATTCGCATACGTGGTAGGTGAATCGATAACGACCATTCCAATTGCGGCACGCATCCCAGAGCTAATAACTGCCTCAGCACACGAGTCTGGGAAAAAGTACATATCATTGAAACACGTGATGCCGCCCGTTATCATTTCGGCGCAAGCAAGCTGGGTGCCATCAAAAACAAATTGCGGATTGATGAATTGATGTTCAGTCGGCCATATACGTTTATTTAACCACTCCATCAATGGCAGATCGTCGGCTATGCCACGCATCAGCGTCATAGCGGCATGCGTATGCAAATTGATCAATCCAGGGATAAGTGCATGCTGATCAAGCGAAATAATTTCTTGTGCGTGATAACGCGATCTTGTTGTTGAAAGTGGCAGAATATCTACAATGATGCCTTTGTCAATGACAATTGCATGCTGATCTAAAACAACTTCGTAAGGATCAACAGGAATAATCCATTTTGCTTCGATAATGGTATCAACGATAATTCTGGAATGATTCATTTGGAATGACAGTAAATAAAAAACCCTGCATTAGCAGGGTTTTTTATAACGAGTGACCGTTTTATTGTTGCATGCCAAACGTTTCGATTTCAACACGGCGATCAGGTGCCAAGCATTGTTTTAGCTGTTTGCTAACTCTAATGCCGTCACAGGTATTACCGGTGACTGGATCAGCTTCACCTTTGCCATCAATAGAAATTTTCTCTGCACTGATCCCTCTGGATACCAAGTGTGCTTTAACGGCTTGCGCGCGTCTAAAAGATAAGCGTTTGTTGTAATCATCTGAACCAATCCGGTCTGCATATCCATCAACATGAATGCGATCGTATGAGATAGTTTGAATGCCGCTGGCAAATTCATCGAGTGAACGAATTCCCTCAGCTTTCAGCGTAGCTTTGTCAAAGTCAAATAAGGCATCTGCTGAAAAAGTAACTTTTCTAGGTGCAGCAGGTGGAGGTGGTGGTGCTACAGCCACTTCTGGTTTTTTGAATAATTCTGGATCGCATTCTGGAATAGCCATTGCGGGAGTCCAGTAACCGGTACGCCAGCATAAACCAGTGGTGTTTCTTGAAACGATGCCACGATCGTCAACCGCATAAGCTTCAATTTTATTGACCAAAGGTTTTTCATCATCGACACCCGATTGCATTGCAGCTTGAGCTGTTATAACACTTGAAAATAGAATTGGTGCTAAAGCTGCGCCAATGAGTGATTTTGGGATAGACATTTTCTTCATGCTATTGTCCTTTAAAATAAAAACTACGATTCTAAAATTACTGTTAATGTTAATTTAATGTGTATGAAAAGCCACGCCAAGTATTTAAATGTCAACCCCATTGTACTACTTCAAGTTTTTTCATTGTTTGATTATGTAACAATTTGTTGTTTTTTTTAACCAATGTGTTGTTATGTTGCAACAAATCTGGTGTTGGTTGCTTTTAATCCAAGCTGCTAAACCATCTTTTGGTTCGTTAAAAACATGGTGTTTCAATATACTGCATCTTATGGTGGCATTAAAACGAAACAGAACGCAAATATTAGTTTATATCTCGTCATATTCCAAGATTTTATTTTGGATTCAAATTATGAGTTTTAGTGAGAGCTAGATAAAAATATGCCCGAACTTCCCGAAGTCGAAGTGACAAGACTTGGCATTGCTCCTTATCTCGAAGGGCAATCAATCGCAAGCGTAGTAGTCAGAAATCCTCGTTTGCGTTGGCCAATACCCGTCAATCTTTCTTCTATTTTACCGCAAGCCACTATCCGTAGAGTTACTAGGCGCGCAAAATTTTTGTTATTGGATTGTGGTATAGGGACATTGCTGATCCATTTAGGCATGTCAGGAAGTTTGCGGATTTTACAGGGGGGGAAGACAGTCTTTGTAGATTTGCCTCAGAAACATGATCATTTTGACCTTGTATTAACAGATCGAACGATTTTGAGGTTACGAGATCCTCGTCGCTTTGGTGCAGTTCTTTGGCATAGTGGGAACATTTTACAACACCCTTTGTTGATGAATTTGGGACCCGAACCTCTTACGGAAGATTTTAATGCGGCTTATTTATTTCGGCGAACTCGGCAATGCCGTGCCAATATAAAGCAAATGTTAATGAATAATCAAATGGTTGTTGGTATTGGAAATATTTATGCGAATGAAGCATTGTTTTTAGCAGGGATTAATCCCAAAATAGCGTCCGGAAGAATTGGTTTGAAACGATACGAAATATTAGTTCAGGTTGTTAGAACAATTTTAAGTCAGGCGATTGCAGCGGGTGGTAGTTCTTTACGTGATTTTATCAATAGTGATGGTAATAAAGGATATTTTCAGAATCACTACTGGGTATATGCGCGCAGCAATCTGTCTTGTAAAAAATGCGGTCATGCCATCAAGCAAATTAAGCAGGGGCAGCGTTCCACTTTTTATTGTACACAATGCCAGCGTTGAACTAAGCTTTATCTAACTGTTTTAGGAATGAAAAGGAAGGTTTGAAATAACTATGAATATTACGTTCATTGGTGGCGGCAACATGGCTTCAGCATTAATCAGTGGACTGTTGCAACAAGGCTATACGACCAAGCAGCTTCATGTGGTTGAAATAAATGCCGAGAATCGAGAGAAAATTAAAAGTGCATATGGTGTTTCAGCTTTGGCGGATCTTGAAAGCGGAGTGGAAGATACGGATGTGATCGTATTGTCCGTAAAACCACAGCATATGCATGATTTATGTCAGCAAATTTCGCCGTTTCTGAAGCAACAATTAGTGATATCAATTGCAGCAGGAATCCGTGTCACTGATATCGTGCGTTGGCTGAGTGATTATTCAAGATTAGTTCGGGCAATGCCGAATACACCTTCTTCGGTGCAGTCGGGCGTGGCTGGGTTATATGCTGGATTAGAAGTAAGCGAAGCCGATAGAAAAGTAGCAGAGTCAATATTGTGTGCAGTGGGTGCAACTCTATGGGTTGAAGAAGAAGATATGTTGCATGCGGTAACCGCTATTTCGGGAAGTGGACCTGCGTATGTTTTTTATTTTATTGAAGCACTTCAAAAAGCTGCTTCTACGTTAGGTTTTTCGCCTGAAAAAGCCAAACAGTTGAGTTTGCAAACGTTTATGGGTGCTAGTAAGCTGGCCTCATTGAGTGAAGCAGATGTGGCTACGTTACGAGTCAATGTTACCTCAAAAGGTGGAACGACTGAGAAGGCAATAGAAACCATGGAGAAAGAAGATGTTCAAGGAAGAATTTTGATGGCTATTCATGCGGCTATGCAAAAATCCTGTCAAATAAGCGATGAATACAGCAAATTGTGATGGAGTAAGTTGTTCTATATGATGGGATAAAGCTTTACCAATGTGCTTTTGCTAATTATTTTCAGTAATAGTTCTTAGGAAACGTTTATGTCTAACCAAATTTTTATTTTTTTGTTGAATACAGTAATCGGTTTCTTTTCGGTAGCATTGCTTTTGCGTTTTTATTTTCAACTTTTTCGACTCCCTTATCGTCATCCGGTTTCACAATTTCTTGTTGCGGTCACAGGGTTTATGGTAAGACCGGTTCGTCGCGTTGTTCCGAGTTGGGGGGGCGCTGATTTATCATCATTACTTTTGGCTTGGTTGTTGGAATGTGTGATTTTGTTCGGTACCTTTATGCTAAGAGGGTATGATTTTGGTGTGAATATTGGAGCATCGTTACCGGGTATATTGCTCTTAGGTATGGTTGAGGTTGTTAAAATGTCACTATATGTGGTGTTAGTTTCGGTTGTTTTGCAAGCTATCTTGTCGTGGGTTAATCCACATAGTCCATTGGCGCCTTTGTTGGATGGTTTGACTCACCCGTTTTTAAATGTTTTTCGCAATCGTATTCCGCCGGTAGCCAATGTGGACTTGTCACCTTTATTTGTCATCATAGTGGTTCAGGTTTTGTTGATGGTAGTCACGGAAGTGCATAACGAAATTGCAATGATGCTTTAAGATTAGTGTAATTCCAAGCTCAAGGTTATTGGTTAATACAGATTTCAAACATTACACGAAGCTTGTACAGACCAATAAAACAGATTATTAGCTTATGCACAAATCTTGCAAGCAGGAATTACTGCGTTTCTACAAAATAAAACGACAACGCATACCTAGGAGCACAATCAAACCTGTTTTTCATCGTCGGGTTGCGCCAGATAGATTAGTACCATACCCATTATCATGACTAAGCGGAACGCCGCATCTTGGCCATTTGCCGTGACTGATTGCCACATTAAGAACCATTCCCCACCAATAGTCATAAACCCGGTAAACCATAGCAACATTCCTAGAGTCAGTCCGATAATCGCAGGTCTTTTTGCTTGATTAAAGAAAAGTGCATTGTTAATGTGCTTGAATAAACGGAATCCACCCACCCAGCAAGATACCGCAATGATGAATTCAATCAGTATGATAAAGCCATAAAACAAATGATGTATCACGGATGAGTCGATTGCACGCCAGAATCCTTGGCTATCAGGAAAAATCATATCCATCTTTAAAACATGTTGCACTAGCCTAAAATTCGAGTCGTAGTCAGTCACATTGTTAAAAACGACCAACGTAGCAAATAAAGCAATAGCCCAGACCAGTATGACTTTCGATAATCTGATGACCATACTTTTCTAGTTTTCCTCAACTATGCCAAATAAAATGAGTTTTCCATTAACATATTGAATTAATCTGAGAAACAGAAAATCCGGAAACTGATTTTAATATCCAGTTTCCGGATTCATAGATGAAAACTAAAGAATGTTTTTCTTAGAAATATTAGGAAATTTGTTGAATACCCGCGAGCAACCAAGTGGCATTAGGATCTCTAAGATCTTTTTGCACATGCCAGATTTCATCGAACGGTTCTGCTTCACCATTAGGTAAATCACGTAATTGTCCCGTAAAGCGAACGCTCGCTATCGCGGTGTCTTGAGTTGTTTCAACTTCAAGCAAATTAGCATCAATAAACATTACTTCGGTTTTTTGCGTCGCGCCATTTCTTTCATTAATTTGCATCGTGAGCTCGGAAATCATTTCCGGAGTCGCATAGTTGCGAATTTCATCAATATCACCACGATCATGCGCAGCCTGTAAGCGGATGAAAGAATCTTTCGCACTACGTAAAAAAGGCTCTACTTTAAAGTCCGCAGGAATATTAGGTTGTTGATAGGCCGCTGCATTATTATCTGCCGAAGACGCGCTGTCAGCAGTTGTGCTCGCACCGCCAAATGGCGGAGTATTGAAACGATCTTGTGTATTCGTACCCATGCCAGTATATTGCATTCGCCCCATTGGCTCGGATACCTTGGGCTTACGCAACATACGAATAGCAAAAAATATGACGCCGATCATCAAAGCTAATACCAGCATATCCATCATATTAATGTTTTCGAATGCGCCACCCATAAATAGCGCGGCCAAAAGACCACCCGCAGCTAATCCAGCCAATGCGCCACCCCATTTACTTCCGGCTGAGGGTGCTGCCCCAGGTGCAGTTGCGGGAGATTGCTTAGGGTTATTCGGAGCAGCTTGTTGTTGATTGATCGATTGTCGTTGTGAACCGATACTTTTTCCACCGCCCATGCGTTTCGCCGCTTCAACATCTACAGCATCAAACGCAAATAGTCCAAAGCTGAAGATAGTCAGTGTCAGATAAGTGAGAATCTTCTTCATGGTTGTCTCCTAAACAAGATTATTATTAAAGGTTGAGTATATCATCGGGTTTATTGATACAGCTATACTATTATTTTTTCTTCAGCTATTTCATTAATATAGCTTTTCTATTTTTCTAACTACACTTAACGCAGCAAAATCAGTTGTGCGATTGCACTGCGATCAATCCAAACGATACTGTTTTGATTAAATTCCCATCCTATGTTTTTTGCTGTATTGATATCAAGGTCCAATACCAAAAAGCTTTTTTCTGCCGGCCAGACTTGAATGGGGTCAATATTCAAACTTTCAAGGAAGCGATGGTTATTTTTAATGAGAACGGCTCTTAATAATTCATTTGCCAGATAATTTTCTTCTTCATTTCGCAATTGACTATAAGGATTATAAGCCGTGACAATTGCAGCGGAGTTGCTAGATGATTTTGTCAATAAGGATTCAATCGATTGCGAATAATAATCAATAGTTACATCTATTGTTTCGTGTTCTGTAAAAATCCTATACTGTGTTTGACGATAGCTAGCAATCAGTTTTTCATCGAGCATCGAACCGACATGAGTGGTATCGATATTATCCAATTTCACATCAAGAAAATTATTAAATTTAACCGCATATTCAACGCAATAAAGTGAGCTCAATGGGAATGATCGTCATGGCCGTGATCATGCGAATGATCAGCCTCTAGTGCGCGAATATGTTCTTCATATTGTTGAGCATTCATGCCGTGTAACTTTAAAGTAAGCGCTGCCATTGTCCAGATCGATTTATCATCATGACTCAATCCCCATGCGGGCATGGCAGTCATTTTTAAACCATTTTTAATAACCCAAAAATATTTTTTTATAACTTCGGATTGGTTAAGCTGCTCTGAAATCGGAGACCTTTCGTGAAAGACAGGTGCTTGAGGATACAAACCCATTGATATTTCGGTCGGCTTTTGACCTGGTGACAAATGACATTCGGTACACATCGCATGATAGTGTTCCAAACCACTCGACAGCACTTCTTTTTCATCAAATTTTGATACGACTAAATTTTTAGCATGCGTATCTATCGAATTATTGCGCGCCCAAGTGATTGCCTTTTCAACGATGCTCCAATGCTTTTCCGTCGCAGATATGTTGTAAGTGCCACTGGTAGCGACAATAACGACCGCTACAATTGCGATGAATAATAAGCTTAAAAACATTTTCATAATTCGCGCCTTTTATAAAACCTCTTATAGAAGTTATTGCATTAAGTGGAAGTACTGAAAACTATCTAGTTAAGATGAAAAACTTTGAACAAAGTTGCTTCGAGCGCTCTGATTCTCTCTTTGTGTTCACAACAAATGAAGAATTGCAAATTAAACGATCAAACGTCACATTTACAAGCTCATCGCTTTGATAATATACCCTAAATATCTGCCATATGTTCTTTCCTTCGCAAATTAGAATATCTAGCTTTGAAAGTACTCAGAAATTGGCCACAAAAACTGAATTACCGCTTTTGAACTCAGCGTACTTTAGTATCCACACCGAGTTGAGTTACCTCAATGAACGCGCATTACTTCATGAGCATCTGTCTCATCATCGCGCTCTTCACGATCATTGACCACTTCATAAGCAGGTTTAGCTTTTGGTTTGCGAGAGCTTGTGTAATCCTCACATCAACATAGCAATCTTTTGTAATCGTAATGTTAAAAATCTAGATTTGCTTCTGTTAGTCACATTCCGAATCGTGGTAGCACAGAATGATCCGGTACATCGTCTTCTAACGATAATCCTAGAAACCGCATCATGTGCAGATTAGAATTCACTACGCAATTTAAAGTAAACTCATAGTATCCGGTTGGTTAACCAAGATTGCTGCAACCATGCAAAATTCTCAATCAGAATGTTATCGACTTCTCAGACCCTTTTAATCATCAATCAGCAAATGTCCAAAGAAAGCAAAGATGCCGATAGCTATACCGGTAAAAAATTGCGCATGGACAAAATAAGAAACTTTCCTAAGTTCAGTCGGCGAATATCGCCAAGTTAAAAATAATCCAAAAGCGCCCTGCCAGATAACCAAAAACAATAATGCTGGGAAGAATAAAATGCCGCTGTATCGTGTAAATCCCATCATTGAAATATGCAATAAAATGATGGCGATTGCTAAAATACCGAAATAAATATGGGTTTTGTTCATCCACGCCAATAATTGGCGCAGTCTTTCAGAACCGACGCTTGTCACATAATCGGGAAGCAATCTTTGCAGAAAATTTCCTTCGCCTAAAATCAACTTTAATACCGTCCGCAGATAAATAAAAATCAACAATCCCAAACCTGTTTTCCCAAAAAACTCACCAATCTCAGTCAAAAAAGTTTCCCGTTCATCGGGTACAGGAACGACGAAATAAACATACAAAAAATACGCTAATGAGATCAAACCAACGATCAATGTGTACGCAAATATGAAGCCGAATTTTGCAGATGATTTTTCCATAGAGAGAACGGCTTAGCTGTGAATAAGTGATTTTCTGATCGACGGCTGCGCCATCGACGAACAATGATTTTACTATCTCTTCCGGGTATTGGAAACATCAGAAGTAGACTCAATTTTGATAAAAAACAGTATCATTGAAATTGGTAAAAGCTGTCTCAATAAATTTTCAGAATAAAACAAAATTCGATAAAAAATTAACCGCTTGAGTTGTATCGAACCAGAACTTCGCCATCCATGCTGTTGAAAAGCTTTTCTCCCATCGTCGGAAAACACGCAAAGATTTTGATTTTAGGTAGCATGCCAGGAGCAGCTTCCCTGGCAGCACAGCAATATTATGCGCATCCAAGAAATGCTTTTTGGCCGATCATGACACGATGGTTAAAAATTCCGTTCGATATCCCCTATCAAGATAAAGTCGCTGCTTTAAAAAATTCACCGATTGCACTGTGGGATGTGCTTCACACTTGCCACCGCATCGGAAGCCTGGATTCCAACATCGAAACAGAAACGCAAATCGTCAATGATTTTCGATCATTTTTTTCAGACCATCCAACTATCACGCATGTTTTTTTCAATGGCGGAAAAGCGTATACGAGCTTTAAACGTTCCGTGCAGTCGAGACATGAAGAACGGCAGCACTTATTGCTTTTACCTTCCACCAGCCCCGCCAATGCCAGGATGACATTGGAAGAAAAAACACGTATCTGGCATGAAAAAATAGACTCGGTTTTGTCGAGCGGAACAATCAAATCAGAAACTCTGCTAGTCAGCAAAACACAATAAGGCTGAACTCAACCTACAGGGTTAGTAGGTACTTCGTTCGCTAGAACCAGACCGAGATTTTGGCGATCAATTCGCCCAAATCCGTTCCTGCTTTAATCAGCGTCGGTAAATCCTTAAGCGGTATCATAACCAAAATAACGCGATGGTGAATAAAATCCTGCGTTTTTTTCAAACAGGCGCTTCACTCTGCGGTAGCATATGTATTTCTTAATTTTTACGAAAAATCATGCCCGTCAATATTCCTACCTTAACTGCTGAACAACTGTTACCTGTTTCAGGCGTCACGCTTGGCATTGCTGAAGCGGGTATTAAAAAACCCGGTCGCAAGGATGTGCTGGTGATGCTGCTGGCGGAAGACACGCAAACCGCTGGCGTATTTACCCAAAACCGTTTTTGCGCGGCTCCGGTGGTGGTCGCCAAGCAACATCTGTCGCTGTCCGCTATCCGCGCACTGGTAGTCAATACGGGTAATGCCAATGCAGGCACGGGCGAAGCAGGCATGCAGCATGCGCAAGCGACGTGCGCCGAGCTGGCCAAGTTGCTGAATTGTTCAGCGCAGCAAGTGTTACCGTTTTCGACGGGCGTGATCATGGAACCGTTGCCGGTCGATAAAATCATCGCTGCCTTGCCAACGGCAATAGCCGATTGCAAACCGGATAACTGGTTTACTGCAGCGCATGCGATCATGACAACCGATATTGTGCCGAAAGCGGTTTCGAAACAGATTCAGCTCGCGGGAAAAACCGTGATTATTTCCGGCATTGCCAAGGGTTCTGGCATGATCCGCCCGAATATGGCAACCATGCTTGGATTTATCGCAACCGATGCAGCCATCGAAAAAACGGTATTGCAACAGATGGCGCGTTTTGTCGCCGATCATTCTTTCAATCGCATCACGGTCGATGGCGATACGTCCACCAACGATTCGTTGATCATCGCTGCGACCGGCAAAGCTGGCAATGCGACCATTACAACGACTGCCAGCGCAGAATTTATGCAATTGCAGCAAGCTGTCACCGATGTTGCGGCAGAATTGGCCAAAATGATCGTGCGCGATGGTGAAGGCGCAACCAAATTTATTACCATACACATCGAAAACGGTGGCAGTCAGGAAGAATGCAACAAAGTGGCTTACGCGATTGCACATTCGCCATTGATCAAAACGGCCTTCTTTGCGTCCGATCCGAATCTCGGACGGATACTCGCGGCGATCGGTTATGCGGGCATTCAAGATCTGGATGTGGCGAAAATCCAGTTATATTTGGACGATGTTTTGGTCGCCGAGCAGGGTGGCCGTGCCGCGCACTATCGGGAAGAAGATGGGCAGCGTGTTATGAAGCAGGCGGAAATTACTATCCGCGTGGTATTGAATCGCGGCAACGCGACAACGACGGTTTGGACCTGCGATTTTTCTTATGATTACGTGAAAATCAATGCCAGCTACCGCAGTTAAGATGTTATGTCAGGTTTAAAAAAGCTATCCCAACGAGCGAATAAATTGCTCGATCGTCTTGAGAAGTTTTTACCAACTGAGCAACCCGACCCGGATTGGCAAGCGATGCATGCTTTTCGTTGGCGCAGGCAATCCACTGCTTATTCGATGGGCGGATACATCCAAACCATTCATCATCCCCATCCGATTACGCTGGAAGCGTTGCATGGCATCGATGAACAAAAACAACGAATTGATCAAAATACACGGCAATTCGTACAAGGCTTTTCGGCTAATAATGTGTTGCTGACAGGCGCGCGTGGCACTGGAAAATCTTCGTTGATCAAAGCATTACTGAATCGTTACGCGAATGACGGATTGCGTTTGATCGAAGTGGAAAAACATCATCTCGTCGATTTGCATGATATCGTCGATAAAATTTATCAGCGCCCCGAACGCTTTATTTTATTTTGCGATGACTTGTCATTTGAGAGCGACGAACCCGGATACAAAGCGCTCAAAGTTGTGTTGGATGGTTCTATCGCCACTGTTTCAGATAATGTATTGATCTATGCCACCTCCAATCGGCGGCATATGGTGCCGGAATTGATGCGTGACAACCTGGACACAAAACATCTCGGCGACGAAGTTCATCCCAGTGAAACGGTGGAAGAAAAGATTTCACTGTCTGAGCGATTTGGCTTGTGGTTATCTTTTTATCCTTTCGACCAAGAGCATTATTTGCAGATCGTCGCTTATTGGCTAACTCATTATGGCGTAGCTACGATGACGCCTTCGGTGCGTACCGAAGCCTTGCAGTGGGCATTGCTACGCGGCTCACGCAGTGGCCGAGTGGCATGGCAATTTGCCAGAGATTGGGCTGGCCGGCAGAAATCATCAAAAGCGTCTCGTCATCATTCATGAATAGCGCAACCGCGGCTTCTGAAAGAGCCAGTTCAGTGATTGAAGTGGTCGCTGCCGTCATTCTGAGACCTGATGGGCAGTTTTTGTTGACACGCAGGCCGGGTGGAAAATTATATTCTGGTTACTGGGAATTTCCGGGCGGGAAAGTTGAAAAGAATGAAACACTGCTGCATGCTTTAGAGCGTGAATTATGGGAAGAACTCGGTATTCAAGTGACTCATGCGCAACGTTGGATCACTCGCGTTTTTACTTATCCCCATGCAACGGTGCGGCTTAATTTTTTCCGCATATTGGCCTGGGATGGCAAGCTTGAAGCTCGGGAAAAACAAGGGCTATTTTGGCAATCGCCGCAACACGTTGATGTTGCTCCGATTCTGCCCGCTAATGCGCCAATTCTCCGTGCCTTGCAACTACCATCGATCTACGCCATTACACAAGCTTCTGTAATTGGAATCGATCATTCTCTCGCGCAGATTGAAGTGGCCTTTCAGCAAGGATTACGGTTGTTACAAGTGCGCGAAAAAACCATGGATAAAACATTGTTACGCGATTTTTCCAGTGAAGTGATCGTTTTGGCACGAAAATTTGGCGCCAAAGTGCTGATTAACTCTGATATCGAGCTGGCGTTTGAGGTTGGCGCAGATGGCGTGCATTTGACCGCATCGCAATTGATGTCGACATCTAAACGACCTGCGATTGAATTAGGATTTTGTGGTGCTTCATGCCATAACGTGGAGGAGCTTTACGTAGCAGAGGAATTAGCACTCGATTTTGTGGTACTCGGCCCAGTGCAGGCTACGCTAACTCATTCCAATATACAACCATTAGGCTGGAATCGATTTTCCCGACTTATTCAAGGTCTTTCAATGCCCGTGTACGCTTTAGGTGGATTGAGCAAAGAAGATTTGCTGATCGCCCAGGAGCTTGGAGCGCATGGCATTGCCATGATGCGAGGCATTTCGAAACTCAGTTCTTAACAAGAATTATTTTACAATCAAGAACGATGAGTTAACTATCAAAACAGCGATTAGCGATGAAAAACACCTGACCGTTCCGGTTGGTAAGTTATCTCTTCAATTCGAACATGCAATAGACCGCCGCCTGGTTTAGGCCATTCAATCGTATCTCCTTGAGAAAGACCTAGAAGCGCGCTACCTACTGGCGCGAGAATTGAAATTTTACTGCCGCTAGAATCTAGATCTTTTGGATAAACCAGCGTTAAAGTAAATTCTTCTTTCGAAGATTCCACTTGAAAGCGTACCGTAGAATTCATCGTGACTACATTCGCAGGAATATCTTCAGGTTCTACCACATCAGCACGGGCCAATTCGGCTTCTAGTGCATCTTTTCCTGGAAAAGCGTTATGCGGTAGCGATTCGAGAAGCTTTTCGAGCCTTTCAGCATCGAGTGAAGAAATTACAATCTTGGGTTTAGTATTCACTTTTCACCTTATAGATAATCAAATTTGATACATTAAACTAAAACCCATAATCGACACCGCTAATCGCAGCGCCAATTATGGGTTTTAGTATTTTTGAATGGTGATTATTTTATGATAGCGTTCAATTCACCTTTGATATAGCGATTTGCCATGCTTTCTAATGATATCGGTTTGATTTTTCCGGCTTGACCTGCACAACCAAATGCTTCAAAACGAGCTTTACAAATATCTTTCGCCGCTGCGGTTGCTTCTTTAAGAAACTTACGCGGATCAAAATTGCTTTTGTCTTTTTCTAAGCTGCGTCGAATAGAACCCGTCATGGCTAAACGAATATCCGTATCAATATTAACTTTACGCACACCATTTTTAATACCTTCTTGAATTTCTTCAACTGGTACACCATAGGTTTCTTTAATGTCACCACCAAATTGACGAATAATCTCTAACCATTCTTGCGGCACAGAGCTTGAACCGTGCATCACTAAATGCGTATTAGGAATGCGTTGATGAATTTCCTTGATGCGTTTGATCGCAAGAATATCGCCAGTCGGTTTGCGCGTAAACTTATAGGCGCCATGCGAAGTTCCGATTGCAATCGCTAATGCATCCACATTAGTTTTTCTGACAAAATCAGCCGCTTCTTCAGGGTCAGTCAATAACTGATCGTGCGATAATTTACCTTCCGCACCGTGACCATCTTCAGCTTCTCCCATGCCAGATTCCAAGGAACCTAAACAACCTAGCTCACCTTCTACTGACACGCCAACAGAGTGAGCAATACTAACCACATCCGAGGTTACCTTAACATTATATTCATAGCTTGAAGGCGTTTTAGCATCCTCTTTCAACGAACCATCCATCATGACGCTAGAAAATCCACTGCGAATCGCGTTGACACAAACGGCAGGAGATGCGCCGTGATCTTGGTGCATGACAATCGGGATATGTGGGTACGCTTCAACGGCTGCGGCGATCAGATGCCGTAAGAAAGCTTCCCCGGCATATTTTCTTGCCCCAGCAGAGCCTTGCATGATGACCGGACTGTTGCATTCATCCGCAGCTTGCATAATCGCTTGAATTTGTTCTAAGTTATTGACATTAAAAGCAGGTAGACCATAATTATTTTCGGCTGCATGATCGAGTAGCTGTCTTAATGATACGAGTGCCATTTAAATCTCCTTGAAAAGTTATTGAAAAATAATTGAATAAATTAAAAAGATGGTATTTCTAAAATACAGTCAGTTCTATTTGTTGCCACTCCAGCAACCCTCACAAATGTACGTGCGGGCACAAACAAAAAAACAATTGTTATCCAACTTTGATTAATTGAGTCCCAATCTTTTTTTGTACTCACCGACTTTGATAATTTTCATGGTATTGGTACCGCCAGCTTTTCCAACTGGCTCACCAATTGTCATAACCATGATATCACCATTTCTCACGACACCTCGACTGAGCAATTCTTCTTCCGCAAGATTAAGAATAATTTCAGGATCTTGCAGACCCGCGCCAAATTCTACCGGATAAACTCCTCGAAACAACGTGACTCTCTGTCGCGTTTCTTGATTCGGGCTGAGTGCAAAAATAGGTACTTTGGAACTCCTTCGCGACATCAGTAAAGCGGTCACACCACTTTGGGTCAGCGCAGCAATGGCACGAATTTGTAGCCCGCTGGCTGTAAACATCGTCGCGCGTGCAATTGCTTCTTCAATAGTAGCGCGATTACCATCCATATTATTGACGCGACGATCATGAGTCACCAGATATTCTTTTTCCGCTTCCAGGCAAACTCTTGCCATCGCTTCGACGGTTTCGACAGGATATTCTCCCGCAGCGGATTCTGCTGACAGCATAACGGCATCAGTCCCATCCAATACTGCATTAGCAACATCCGAGACTTCTGCGCGCGTTGGAATTGGGTTTGAAATCATTGACTCCATCATTTGCGTAGCAGTAACAACGATTTTATTGCTGGTTCGAGCCGAACGAATCATTCTTTTTTGCAATGCTGGAACAGCGGCATCACCCACTTCCACCGCTAAATCACCACGCGCAACCATGATGGCATCAGAAGCTTCCAGTATGTCGTCTAAAGCCAGAATGGCTTCGGAACGTTCAATCTTAGCCATCACCAGACCCCTGCCACCGGCTTCGACCATCAATTCGCGAGCTTGCCGCACATCATCTCCAGAACGCACAAACGAAACAGCCAAATAATCAGCGCCAAATGCTGCAGCGGTTTTAATGTCTTCCAAATCCTTGTTAGTCAAAGCGGGCGCACCTAAACCACCGCCTTTTCGATTGATCCCTTTGTTGTTCGATAAAATGCCACCTTGTTCGACTTTACAAAAAACTTGGTGGTCTTTAACCGATGACACGCTCAGCACGATCCGACCGTCATCCAACATGAGAATGGCGCCCGGTTCTAGATCATTGGGTAATTCTTTGTAATCAAGTCCGACTCTTTCCTGATTGCCTAATTCACAATGTGCGTCAAGAATGAAAGAATCGCCTACTTCAAGGCGGATCTTGCCATTTTCAAATTTTCCAACGCGAATCTTTGGTCCTTGTAAATCAGCCAGAACTCCAACGGTACAGCCAGCGGCTCGCGCTAAAGAACGAGTCAATTCAACCACTTCAATATGCTGAGCTGGGGTGCCGTGCGAAAAATTGATGCGCACGA
The DNA here is from genome assembly GCA_020890945.1 of Nitrosomonas sp. Taxonomy (GTDB): domain Bacteria; phylum Pseudomonadota; class Gammaproteobacteria; order Burkholderiales; family Nitrosomonadaceae; genus Nitrosomonas. Next base: position 18,028 of record JAJHPK010000035.1, on the reverse strand, counting down.
CATCCACGCCCGCCCGAATCATTCGCTCTAGTATTTTTGGATTACTAGATGAAGGTCCTAGTGTTGCTACAATTTTGGTTCGACGAATCATTGTTTTTGTTGGTTAGCACGCAACTCCAGGATTTCTACCGCTGGCAATTTTTTACCTTCCAAGAATTCCAAGAAAGCTCCCCCTGCGGTTGAAATATAAGATACTTTATCGTAAATATCGTATTTCTGAATAGCGGCAATGGTATCCCCACCGCCTGCGAGGGTGAAAGCTTTGGTTTCAGCAATAGCACGCGCAATTTTCTCCGTTCCAGCACCGAATTGATCAAACTCAAATACACCCACAGGACCATTCCATACCACAGTTCCGGCACGCATGATAATATCGACTAGCTCTTGCGCACTTTTAGGACCGATATCAAAAATCATGTCGTCATCAGCAACATCGCCAGCATTTTTTAATACTGCGGGTTCATTAGCATCAAATTTCTTACCGATTACAACGTCCACCGCTATCGGAATCGAGGCATTGCGTTTTGCCATTTTGTCCATCAAGGCTTTGGCGGTTGGAACAAGGTCATCCTCACATAAAGATTTTCCAACATTCTTTCCGGTGGCTTTTAAAAATGTATTGGCAATACCGCCTCCGACCACCAGTTGATCAACTTTCTCTGATAACGATTCCAGTACTGTTAACTTAGTAGAAACTTTTGAACCACCAACAATCGCAACCATAGGCCGAGCAGGGTTCAATAAGGCTTTAGTTAAAGCGTCTAATTCTTCAGTCAGTAAAATACCCGCGCAAGCAACTGGAGCATATTTGGCGATACCATGCGTGGAAGCTTCAGCGCGATGTGCTGTTCCAAATGCATCCATGACAAATACATCGCACAATTTTGCGTATTTCTGTGCCGTTTCATCTACATTTTTCTTTTCACCTTTGTTGATGCGGCAATTTTCTAATACGACCAATTCTCCATCAGCAACATTAAATCCACCGTCAACCCAATCACGAATTAAACGCACAGGTTTATTCAGCCGGGCAGATATGTTATCCGCGACAGGTTTTAGTGAATTTTCTTCACTCCATTGACCTTCTTCCGGGCGTCCCAAATGCGATGTAACCATCACTTTGGCACCTTGTTTGAGGCAATGATTAATTGTTGCCATCGAAGCAGTAATGCGCGCATCAGACGTTACTTTGCCATCTTTCACAGGTACGTTTAGATCCGCACGAATAAATACTCGTTTACCTTTTAGGTCAAGATCAACCAATTTAATAACAGACACGATAAGCTCCAGAATTGTCTTTAACAAAGTATAAAGGATAGCGAAACGCTACCCTTTAGCTACTTTTATGTTTTAACTGATTAAAACGTTATTGAGCGTAATCGTCGTATACTTGATTACGCTCATTTAATAAATATTAGTTTTTGGCAACAGTACGAACCATTTCCAAAACTTTAGTTGAATATCCCCATTCATTGTCATACCAGGCAACGACTTTTACAAAACTTTTATCTAAAGCCATTCCTGCTTCCGCATCAAAAATAGAAGTACAGCTATCACCACGAAAATCGGTAGATACCACTTTCTGATCGGTATAACCCAGTACGCCTTTCATTTTACCTTCCGAAGCTGCTTTCATTTCCTTGCAAATTTCTTCGTATGAAGCGTCTTTTTCCAATTCAACCGTCAAATCGACGACTGAAACATCAGAAGTAGGAACACGAAAAGCCATACCCGTTAATTTTTTGTTTAATTCCGGAATGACAACGCCTACAGCTTTTGCGGCACCTGTAGAAGATGGAATAATATTTTCCAGAATGCCTCGACCACCGCGCCAATCTTTGTTGGATGGACCATCCACTGTTTTTTGCGTTGCTGTCGCAGCATGTACAGTCGTCATCAAGCCACGTTTGATGCCCCATTTATCATGTAATACCTTAGCGACTGGAGCCAAACAGTTTGTCGTACAAGATGCATTCGAAATAATGGTTTCGCCTTTGTATGATTTGTCGTTAACGCCATATACAAACATCGGCGTATCATCTTTAGAAGGCGCTGACATAATCACTTTCTTGGCGCCGGCCGCTAAATGTTTCTCACAAGTTTCTTTGGTCAAAAACAAACCTGTTGATTCGACAACCACTTCAGCACCGACGTCTTTCCATTTCAGTTCTGCTGGATCTTTGATTGCGGTCAGTCTAATTTTCTTTCCATTAACCACCAAAGTATTTCCATCTATTGAGACTTCGCCACTAAAGCGGCCATGAACTGAATCATGCTTTAGCATGTAAGCTAAATAATCCGGTTCGAGCAAATCATTGATTGCAACGACTTCAATGTCTGGGAAATTTTGTATTGCCGAACGAAAAACCATACGACCAATTCGACCAAACCCATTAATACCAACCTTAATTGTCATAAATTACTCCTTAAATAAAAAAACTGTAATCGCTGTATGAATATAAATTCATCAGTCGTCTCAATTATTAATCAATCACTTGAATTAAAGGATGCTTTTAACGGTTTTCACTATATTTTCAACCGTAAAACCAAAATGTTTAAAAAGCACATCCGCTGGTGCAGATTCCCCAAAGGTATCCATACCTATCACCGCACCATCCAAACCCACATACTTACGCCAGAAATCCGTCACACCAGCTTCCACAGCGATGCGTTTAACCCCCTTCAACAAGACACTGTCTTTGTACGATTGTTCCTGGCGGTCAAATACGTTGGTGCAAGGCATCGATACCACGCGCGCCTGGATGCCTTCTTCACCAAGTGATTTTTGCGCATTCATAGCCAAAGAAATTTCCGAACCCGTTGCAATAATAATCACCTGTGGCTTGCCATTAGGCGCTTCTGACAAAACGTATCCGCCTTTATCGATTAACTTGATCGTGTTCGAATCTCGTTGTTGGAACGGTAAATTCTGACGACTGAATATCAATGTCGAAGGACCATTTTTGCGTTCGATCGCGCGTGCCCATGCAACAGTCGATTCCACCGTATCGCAAGGACGCCATACATCCATATTAGGAATGTAGCGTAAAGTCGCTGTCTGCTCGACCGGTTGATGCGTTGGACCATCTTCACCCAATCCAATAGAATCATGCGTGAATACGAATAAGTTGCGAATTTTCATTAACGCCGCCATGCGCAACGCATTACGCGCATACTCGGAAAACATCAGGAAAGTAGCGCCATAAGGAATCAAACCACCATGCAGTGATAATCCATTCATAATGGCACTCATACCAAACTCGCGTACACCATAATAAACATAATTTCCACCATTCTTGTCGCTAATTCCTTTAGAACCTGACCATAAAGTCAAATTGGAGCCGGCCAAATCCGCAGAGCCTCCGATTAATTCGGGCAATGCCGGTGCCAAACCTTCAATGGCATTTTGCGATGCTTTACGGCTGGCAATTGTTTCTGCTTTGGTATTCACTTGTGTGATGACATTATCGACGTGAGTACGCCAATTGCCGGGTAATTCACCGGACATGCGGCGCTTAAATTCGGCAGCTTCTGCCGGAAATTGCTTTGCATATTCAGAGAACTTTTGATTCCAATCCGATTCAAGTTTTTGGCCTTTTTCTTTAGCGCTCCATGCATCATAAATATTCTGTGGAATTTCAAAAGCAGGGTAATTCCAGCCGATATTGGGTCGTGTTGCTGCCACCTCTTTTTCTCCCAGGGCAGCGCCATGAACTGAATGCGTATTGGCCATATTAGGTGAACCCAATCCAATGATCGTTTTGCAACAAATCATCGTAGGTTTGTCTGTTACCTTTTTAGCCGCCTGAAGAGCCGCTTCTATTGCGGCAGTATCATGACCATTAACATTCGGCACAACATGCCATCCGTAAGCTTCAAAGCGTTTTGGTGTGTCGTCAGTAAACCAACCTTCGACATGTCCATCGATCGAAATACCGTTGTCATCGTAGAAACATATCAGTTTGCCTAAACCCAAAGTACCTGCTAACGAACAAGCCTCGTGCGATATACCTTCCATCAAACATCCATCGCCAAGGAAAACATAGGTGTGATGGTTAACGATATCAAAACCCGGGCGATTAAATTCATTCGCCAATACCTTTTCCGCCAACGCCATTCCCACTGCATTAGTAATGCCTTGACCTAGCGGACCGGTCGTGGTTTCCACGCCGGGAGTGTAACCATACTCAGGGTGACCAGGTGTTTTAGAGTGAAATTGCCTAAATTTCTTAATTTCATCCATGGGTAAATCATAACCAGTCAAGTGCAATAAGGCATAAATCAACATCGAGCCATGCCCATTCGACAATACAAAGCGGTCACGATCATACCAATTAGGATTGGCTGGATTATGACGCAGATGATGAATCCACAAAACTTCTGCAATCTCCGCCATTCCCATCGGCATACCGGGATGACCAGAATTTGCTTTTTGCACGGCATCCATTGCCAATGCACGAATTGCACTAGTCAATTCCTTAAAAACCGGCGCGTCAAGACCCTTGAATGTACCCATTGATACTAACTCCTATATTTAAATATATTTTATTTGTTCTAAAAAACAGAATTGATAGTTTTGCAAAGATTCTCAGCGCAAAAAAGTGCCAAAGCTACTATTATGTCCTATTTTTCAAATAAAACCAATCTAGTAGATAGCCTAAAAATTACTCAAAGGGAACTTGATTAATTTCCGCGCAACTTAATACCTAACATTTTTATTTTGCGATATAAATGCGTTCTCTCCAAACCAGCGCGATCAGCGACCCTTGTCATATTGCCATTTTCCTGGCCAATTAATCTTTCAAAATAGCTTTTCTCAAATAAATCACGAGCTTCACGCAAAGAAAGATCCAGTGGAATTTCTGGCAATGCGGAAACAGAAGACGACTCTGGAAAAACCATTGCCTGTTGCACTGCTTCAGCAGTAATTTCTTCACTTGTACAAGTTAACGCTAATGAATGCACTACACCGGTTAATTGCGTAAGGTTTCCTGGCCAATCATAATTACGCAAACAATTTAATGCAGCAGTAGTAAATTGAAGCGCACTAGAAACCTCACCGGATTCGATGCACCGCAATAAAATTTGATTGGCAAGATCTGGGATATCTTCGCGATGCGCCCTTAAAGCTGGAACAGTAACTGTTAGTTGAGTTAAAATTTCAAACAACTTGGGATGGTAATTTCCCTGTGCAGTCAGTTCCGCCAAAGATTGTGATGTTGCGCAAATCACTCGGACATTATATTTTTCTAACTTGCTCAATAATAACAACAATCCTTTTTGAGCAAGTTTATTGAGTTCTCCAATTTCCTTAAGAAACAATACTCCATCACGAGCTGATTCCAAAAAGTCCAAAGGTGATTCGGCTAATGAAGCAATCGTTTCCGGCTCTATCCAAGGCGTATTGGGGCGATGCATAAATCTCGCGCATATTTCAACGCCAACTCCTGGCTCCCCCATCAATAACAAAGGCGCTTTCAAATTTACAACTTGCTCAAGTTTCTTTTTAAGTTCGGTAATTAAAGGTCCTTTTCCTAAGCTCGCTAACGAAAAAACCGTGGCTGGTTTATTGCGTCCTCCTCGCAATGCTTTAGTTACTGTACTGAGCAGTTTCTGCAAAGGAATAGGTTTTTCTAAATACCCAAATGCGCCAATACGCGTCGCTTCCACCGCCGTATCAATAGTGCCATGTCCCGACATCATGATTACGGGCATCGTTAACATACCATTGCTTGCCCAATCCTTAAGCAAAGTGATGCCATCCGTGTCGGGCATCCAAATATCGAGCAATACCAAATCGGGGCGGGTTTTATTACGCCAAACTTTAGCTTGTTCTGCGTTTTCTGCAAGCGCTACCCGATAGCCTTCATCACGCAAAATTTCCGACAACAACTCTCGAATTCCTATTTCGTCGTCAACAATCAGTATTGTATTGTTCGTTATCATTTAGAACCATCCAAGAACCGTAACCTCGTTGATATTAATTGTTTGTTTTCGCTTTAAGTACACCATTCTTATCCTATTTTTAGCAATAGTGGGTTTTGGTCAAATTCTTATTTTTTATATATTCAGGCTCCTTCAAGCAATGGGAAAACAATAGAAATTTTTGCACCGCGCACTTCCCCGTTTTCAACTCGAATAATCGCGCCATGTTCTTCTACAATTTTTTTCACAATCGGTAGCCCCAACCCGGTACCTTTTGATTTTGTCGTCACATAGGGTTCAAAAACTCGTGCCTTGATTTCGTCAGGAAAACCACATCCATTATCGGTTATCGTCAACTGAACACCTTCTTGCGTTACTTCAGTCTTCACCTCGATCATAGGATCAGCAGTATTCACTAGGGCATCTTGTGCATTCTGCAACAAATTATGCAATATTTGACGCAATTGCGCAGGATCACCTTTAATAAGAGGCAAACTCGAAGCAAAAGTTGATTTAATGTCAACTTCATGACCAACATCCAGGACTGCACGGGCATTATCATAAAGCGATAATACTTCTCGTACCAGCTTATTTAATTCTAGCTGATGAAGCTCTAACTGAGGAACACGTGCATACTGATTGAACTCGTTGACCATTTTCTTCAAGGCTTCCACTTGATTGACGATCGTTTCAGTAGAACGACGCAGTATGCGAGCATCCTCATCATTTAATTTATTGATAAGCTTGTGCTGGACTCTTTCAGCCGACAATTGAATCGGTGTCAATGGGTTTTTTATTTCATGGGCCAACCTACGCGCCACTTCTCCCCAGGCAACGGCTCGCTGTACTTGCAATAATTGCGTAATATCATCGAAAACCACCACACCGCCTCTCGATCTATTGGGTAAACGTGTTCCTCGTATCAATAATACTTGATTTCGTCCATCTTCTTCCTGAGTAATTTGCCGTTGCCAAGTATCGCTAGCATTGGATGAATTGAATCCTTGCTCTATCTCGTCAATAATCATCGCCAGACGCGGCTCATTTTCTACGCAATCTTCAATGATGGAACCATCCAAACTAATGATAGGAACATGCAATATTCGCTCTGCGCTTCGATTTGCTTTCGATAGTGCCAACTCTTCATCAAATACCAGTACGCCGGAAGATAGATTGGCTAAGATACTTTCTAAATGCGCGCGGGCACTTTCAACTTGCTGTTGGTTATGTTGTGCCGTCGACTGGGCTTCTTCAAGCTGTTGCGTCATTAAATTAAAGGACTCGGTCAATACGCCCAGTTCGTCTTTACTTTCTACTCGATGACGGCGACTATAATCCCCTTGTGCAATAGCGCGCGTCCCTTCTGCTAACATTCCCAGCGGGGAACTCAACTTCTCACTGAGCAACGAAGCACTTGCTAATGCAGAAAATAATGACAGCAATAACGCCAATGTCAGTGTTACGCTATACAGCCGTGTCAATCCCTGTCGAGACATAGAAAGCTCTTGATAGTCTTGGAAGCCTGCTTGAACTTGCTCGGCATCATTGGCCAACTGTGCTGGAACTGCTTGTAACAACTGCAAAATGCGAATATCTTCTTTGAGGCTCAATATATTCACCGGTGTAACAACACGCAGATATAATCCCTTATCACCAATAGACTCCACTACACCGTGTGTTTTTTGCATGCGAATATGTCGCATCACTGAAGCACTAGGCATTTCAGGAAAAAGAGCCCGATTGCTTTCACTAGAAAATGCAAGGACTTTACCATCTTGGTTAAACAAAGTCGCCTCTTCGATTTGAGATTGCAACAACAATTCATTTAAAACCAACAAAGGCGAACTATTTGATTCGGAAAGCAACAGTGCTGTGGCTTGAGCTTTTTTTTGTAGCTCATCCAGTAAATTCTCAAGCATAGTTTGTCCCAGATTCATCCCCCCCTCTAATGCTCGATCAACCTTGACGTCAAACCAAGACTCAATACTTTTTTCAAGAAATTGCACCGACACGACATACACTAATACGCCTGGAAGTATGGCCATGATAGAAAAAATTGACATTAGCCGTAAAGCCAATCTCGAACCGAAAACACCTGACTGCAATCGACGCCGAAAGCGCAATAATAAAAAAACGACCATTATCATAAATACCGCCACTAGAACGATATTTATCTCCAACAACAAGCGGTATCTTCGTTCAAAAAACTCTGTATTTTCACCTGCCGAGGCAAGCAAAAATAACATCACAACGCCAAGTCCTGTGCCGATAAATATGAAAAGCTTCATCGCTGTCCTTTGATGATCAAGGATTCTCCCGCAGCAGGCAATTTCATGCGCCATTCTAATTTATCTGAAGATAATTCCCATTGATCTGAGGCTAATGACTCTACTTGAAACGGCTTAGGCATACGCGTCAAATCAAACCAGATACGCAATGATGCAATGTATTCGGCATCCGTTTTTAACTCACCTTTGAGTGTTAATGGATATCCCTTCAAATGTCCCAACGCCTTTAAAGCTTCTTTCAATGAATTAAAGTTTTGTGATGAGGAAGGGTAGTTTAGTTGGTACTGGCGCGTCAATGTATAATAACGCAATGCGACTCTGAGCTTAGCACGAGCCACTTCTTCACCGACCCAATGCCACTTTGAATCGACCAAGGTCAGCTTGGTGGCAAAATACAAAATGATCCCTTTTTCGAGTGCGCGCTGTAACGTAGCATTCAATGTAATTTCGGAATCAACACTGATCCCATATCCTTGGTCTACAGCAGCGATTTCCGCAAACTTAATATCAATGCTTCCTGCATGCAAAACGTTTAATGGCAAAAACAACAGCAACGACAAAATGACCGCATCACGAAGCAGCCATTGTTGCTGTGAATTACGATTAATTCTTTTGTAGCAGCGTATAAAAAAATCCATCATGGTCATCATCCGGCAATAGCTGTCCATTGCGTATATTGAATGGTGATGCGGGAAGAGATAATACCATTGCATCTTCATGGTGTTGGAGAAATGTTTCAATTTGTTGCATATTTTCCTCGATGAATACCGAGCAAGTCACATACAACAATTTGCCGCCTTGAAGTAATAATGGCCACAAAGCAGTTAATATACTCTGTTGAGTTTGCATTAATCGGGATAAATCACTTTCGCGTCGCAACCATTTGATATCGGGATGACGACGGACGACACCAGAAGCTGAACAAGGCACATCGACCAAAATTCGATCAAAATGTTGCCCGTCCCACCATGTTTCCGGCTTGGAAGCATCTCCGCAGATTATTTTTTCAGCCGACAACCGCAAACGCTGCATATTTTGTTGGATGCGTTTTATCCGACTGGCGTTATTGTCTAGCGTGCTCAGAGAAATATTGGCTAATTCTAACAAATGCGTACTTTTTCCTCCCGGCGCAGCACATGCATCCAATACCCGCATACCATCCTGCACATCCAAGTATGTTGCCGCAAGCTGTGCGCCAGCATCTTGCACGGTAACCCAGCCGGCATCAAATTCTGGCAGACTCTCGACATTAACAGGTTTTTCCAATCGAATTGCCTCCAGTCCCAACAATTCCGAAGGCATTGCTTGTTCCGTTAACAGCTGGTGATATTCCTTAACACTAGTTTTGCTGGAATTAACTCGCAGTGTCATAGGAGGATATTGATTACCTTGCTGTAATATCGACTCATAATCCGACGGATATTGATTACGTAGCTTATCAATCCACCACTGTGGATAGGAATAATATCCAACATCATTTTGTTTGGCTTGTTGCAATAAATACTCGCGTTGTCTGATAAAAGCACGCAATACCGCATTAACCAATCCTGGAATGGCCTTGTTAGGAAACATGGATTTTGATGCCGTAACCGCCTGATCGACAATCGTATAAGGTGAGGCTTTGCTATATTGCAATTGGTATAGACCCACCAATAATAAATAGTGAAGCTTCTCTTCCGACAAAGGTTTTTTCAGCAAAAGATTTAGAATCGTTTCTAGTTGGCCATAAAAACGCAGCACGCCATAACTGATATCTTGAATGGCGCCCTTTTGCTGTTTTGTTAAAGTAAGGTGTTGCAGCCAAGTATCGTGTAATACCTCTGTCAAGCTACTGCCTGAAATTACGCGCGCTACCGCCGCTGCAGCGATTAGCTGCGTCTTAAACATGCTGATGCCTACCGCATTCTCAAAGCAGCATTTCTCCGAGTTGCAAAGAATTGCCGGAGAGATAAACTGCCGCATTTAATTTTGTACCACCGGGTTTTTGTACTGTGCTAATTTGCAAACTTCCCGTGCCGCATGAAACGGTAAAACTTTGTGAGTCTATGGATATGATTTCACCAGGTTTGCCTTTGCCTTCAGCGGAAGGTTTGGCTTGCCAGATTTTTAGGATATCCCCTCGCAATGAAGTATATGCTCCTGGATTAGGATTAAAAGCGCGCACCATGTAATCAATTTGCTGCGCCGATTTTTGCCAGTCGATCGCCGCATCGGTTTTAATTATTTTGGCAGCATAAGTGGCCGAGGATTCGACTTGTTTCAACGGCTTTAATTGCTTTTGTTGCAATAACGATAGCGCATCAATAATGCAAGACGAACCTAAATGAGCTAGCTTATCATGTAATGTTTGCGTGGTATCTTCAAGTGTCACGCTTAGGCTTCGTTGCAATAAAATATCACCTGTATCCAATCCTGCATCCATTTGCATAATCGTAATACCTGTTTCCTGATCACCCGCCAGAATCGCACGCTGAATCGGCGCGGCACCGCGCCAACGCGGCAATAATGAAGCGTGAATGTTTAAGCAACCATACTGTGGAATCGTCAAAACGGCTTGCGGCAAGATCAACCCATATGCCGCCACGACCATTACATCCGCATTGAGTTGTTTGAGCTGAATTTGAATATCTGGCGTTTTAAGTGATACTGGTTGCAATAGCGGCATATCATGTTGTTGCGCAAACTGCTTCACTGCGCTGGAAGTCAACTTCATGCCTCTTCCAGCCGGACGATCAGGTTGTGTTAACACCATTACGATTTCGTGGTGTTGTTGCACTAACGCATCTAATGCAGTAGCCGCAAAAACAGGAGTCCCCGCAAAAATGATTTTCATCTCTAATGAATAGTAATTATGCCGGTAGCAGCAAAGTAGTAAAAAAGATTGTATTCATTAAAATGCAGCAGTTTGTTGAAAATTTCCCTTAAAAAAGATACCACAGCGCTTTTGCAATATATTTAAAAGCAATGAATTACATGGTACGACGATTTCTCTTTTTTAATTTTGCAATGACCCTGGCTTGTTTCAACTGAGACCAATATTCGACGAACACTTTACCAAGCAGATGATCCATTTCATGCTGAATACACACTGCTAGCAATCCATCGGCATCCATCACGAAATCCTTTCCATTAATGTCGAGCGCTTTAACGGTTATCGATTCCGCACGCTGCACCTTGCCATACACTTCGGGCACCGATAAGCAACCTTCCTCATAATCCGACACACCACTACTGGCGATGATTTCCGGGTTAATAAGAACCAACAACTGGTCGTTTGTTTCTGAAGTATCGATGACGATAATTCGCTGATGCACATCCACTTGTGTTGCTGCCAAACCTATTCCTGGCGCAGCATACATAGTTTCAGCCATATCCTTGATCAAAGTACGTATGTGATTCGTAATTTCTGAAACAGGTGTCGCTACAGTATGCAAGCGATCATCCGGATATTGCAAAATTCTTAAAATAGACATAAAAAATACAATGTTTAAAACAGATATCCAAGTCTCTAATTATTAAAGTATCATTATGCGCATCATTTTGTATACAGGAAAAGCGTCTATGCAAAAGCTAATTGTAACTGCACTCTTCAGTATGAATTTGGTTTTTGTTCCATTGATTAAAGCCGAGAACATTATACTACGAAGCGATGCTCCCGATTCTCATGCCGTGATCAAGGGCGATACATTGTGGAGCATATCTTCACGTTTTCTCAAAGATCCTTGGCGCTGGCCTGAGATTTGGAATATGAATCGCGATGAAGTCAAAAATCCGCACAAAATTTACCCGGGTGACACCATCGTATTGGAAAAGCTACGAGAGGGTGCAAGACTGCGGCTTGCCGATCACAAGGATGGCCTAAGAACAGTCAAATTATCTCCGCGCATTCGCGTTGAAGATGACAACAATCTGCCCATCGCTAGCATCTCACGCGCTGTTATTGAACCTTTTTTAAGCCAACCGCTAGTGATCGAAAAAGAGGGCTTGGCAAATGCGCCTTATATTCTGGGCTCTAGTGATAATCGTGTAGTTTTAAGCACAGGAAACACTGTTTATGTACTTGGGCTACCCAAGGACCATGGGCGCGCCTGGCAAATCTTCCGGCCTGGAAAACCTTTACTGGATCCCGATAACAATAAAGAAATTCTGGGCTACGAGGCCGTTTATTTGGGCAATGTGACTGTCGATACCTTTGCCGAAACCAGTACTGTCAGGATTACGCGCTCAAAAGAGGAAATTCTCAAAGGCGATCGACTGGTCGTAGCTCCGGACATCATGTTCGACAATTATGTCCCACATGCCCCTAATTTTTCAGTGAGCGGACGGATTATTTCGGTGTATGGCGGCGTTAATGAAATCGGTAAAGATGCCATTATTACCCTCAACAGAGGTGCCGAAGATGGTTTGGAAATGGGTCATGTACTAGCCGTCTATCGCAGAAGCCAAGCCAGATCTCTAAAGGGCGACATGGTTGAATTGCCGGAAGAAAGAACCGGATTGGTTTTCGTCTTTCGTGTATTCGACAAAATTTCTTATGGCCTGGTCGTGCAAAGTACACACTCAATGAAATTATTAGATGCTGTTAAAACACCATAATAAAATGCTGTTACCGCATGACATCCACTTCCGAAACAGAGTTATGGTTAAACCTGAATTTAATTGATGGCCTAGGTGACGAATCGATTCGCCGGTTACTAGTCGCTTTAAGCAGTCCGGAAGCAATATTCTCTGCGCCTTTAAGTGTTCTTGAAGGAATTGTCAAACCTTCGATCGCCAAATTGATTCAGATAGGTGCCGATAAAAGCAAAATAGCAGATACTCTAAAATGGTTGAAAGATTCTAATAATACAATCATTACTCTCGCGGATGCTGATTATCCTGCATCGTTACTCAATATCAGCGATCCGCCACCCTTATTGTATTTAAAGGGGCGGCGCGAATTATTGCAGCACTCAGGGCTAGCAGTAGTAGGAAGCCGAAACGCTACACCACAGGGTTTACTGAACGCTGAACATTTTTCTCAAGCCGTTAGTGATGCCGGTGTTTGTATCATCAGCGGGTTAGCGTTAGGTATTGATACCGCTGCCCATCACGGTGGATTGCGCGGCTCGACTAGCAGCATTGCAGTCGTGGGCACTGGATTGGATATTGTTTATCCCGCTAAAAACCATGCTTTGGCGCATCAACTCGCAAAAGAAGGCGCCTTGATATCTGAATTCCCGTTAGGAACACCCGCTATTGGGCGTAATTTTCCGCGCCGGAATCGGATTATCAGCGGCATTAGTCTAGGTTGCCTGGTCGTTGAGGCCGCGTTGCAAAGTGGTTCATTGATCACCGCTCGTCAGGCACTAGAACAAGGCCGAGAAGTCATGGCAATTCCTGGATCTATTCACTCTCCGCTATCCAAAGGTTGCCATGCCTTGATCAAACAAGGCGCCAAATTAGTGGAGAATACGCAAGATATTTTGGATGAACTTAAGTATGTCCCGTTGCAAAAAAATCTGAATACATTCCCGGAAGAACAAATTTTATCCGCAGACTCATCAGAAAATATTCTTTTACTCAATCACTTGGGCTACGACGTAGTCGATATTGACACACTCTGTTTACGGAGTGGCTTGACGGCAGAAGTTGTATCAGCCATGCTATTAACACTTGAACTTGAGGGTCAAGTCAGCAGTTTGCCAGGAGGGTGCTATCAAAGAATAAAAAATAATTAAGCATGCCTTTTGCGAACTTTAATTTTTCACTAGTTCGTTATATTAGTCATTTATTCAATATAGCCATGTTCGATATTCTTGTTTATTTGTTTGAAAATTATTTCGACTCTGGAAGTTATCCAGATTCTGCAACGTTAACCCATAAACTTACGATGGCCGGATTCGCTAATGAGGATATCACTGAAACTTTGAACTGGCTTTCAGAACTGTCACAACAGTCTAAGGATCATTATCCAGCTGGTTTTACTGAAAGCACTTCGTTTCGTTGTTATAGCGATGAAGAAATTGAAAAAATCGATACCGAAGGTCGTGGGTTTATATTTTTTCTCGAACACAATGGCATCATTAATCCATTACAACGGGAATTGCTCATTGATCGCTTACTTGTGATGGACGAAAACTCACCGAGCATCGAAAAAATAAAATTAATTGTTTTGACTGAATTGTGGATCCAAAATCAATTTTCTGACCATGCCGTTTTGGAAAAATTATTGTTTGTTAGCGACTCTCATTACCGCCATTAGCTAAGGCAATGAGAATCTATCCATCACAATGAAACCCAAAACTGGTTCAGTACTTTTTCTACCTGTCATTACTCACCCAAGCTACCATTTTTTCTTTTCTTTCGTTATTCGCGCATTAAGAATTGAAGTTGTGCGCGCAATAACAAGAAACGAATTCCTCACAATAAATCACTATGAGTAAGTTTTTAATCATCGCTGAAAAACCTTCTGTTGCGGCAGATATCGCAAAAGCTTTGGGCAATTTCACGAAACATACCGACTATTTTGAAAGCGATGAATATGTTTTATCTTCTGCGATAGGGCACTTACTTGAATTGGTTGTTCCGGAGGAATACGAAGTAAAACGCGGCAAATGGAGTTTTGCAAACTTGCCCGTCATTCCTCCACATTTTGATTTGGCGCCAATCGAAAAAACGTCTGCTCGGCTTAAATTACTTACAAAACTAATTAAACGCAAAGATGTGGATACGCTTGTTAATGCCTGTGATGCGGGACGTGAGGGCGAATTGATCTTTCATTATATTTTGCGTCACGCGAGTGTCAATAAACCAGTTAAACGGTTATGGTTGCAATCCATGACGCCGCAAGCGATTCGCGAAGGCTTTTCCAATCTGCTTGATAACTCTGCAGTTGCGTCTTTAGCTGAAGCCGCAGTGAGTCGTTCTGAATCGGATTGGTTGGTGGGTATTAACGGTACTCGTGCGATGACCGCGTTCAATTCTCAAGAAGGAGGATTTCATAAAACCACTGTTGGACGAGTACAAACGCCCACTTTAGCAATTCTAGTGGAGCGTGAAGAAAAAATTAAAAAATTTCGTTCCCAAGATTATTGGGAAATCCATGCCACTTTCACAACCGATAATGGTGAATATATCGGCAAGTGGTTCGATGAAAAATTCAGCAAAAGCAAAACCAATCTCGAACTAAAGCCAGAACGTTTATGGGAACTCAAAAACGCGGAACTTATTCGTGATAAATGTCAGGGACAGCCTGGCATCGTCAGTGAAGAAAGCAAACCGAGTAAAGAAATTTGTCCGCTGTTGTATGATTTGACTAGCTTGCAACGTGACGCAAATAGCCGCTTTGGTTTTTCTGCTAAAACCACGCTCGGACTAGCGCAAGCCTTATATGAAAAGCATAAAGTTCTCACTTATCCTAGAACTGATTCACGCGCTTTGCCAGAAGATTATCTGGCTACTGTCAAAGACACGCTGCAAAACCTCGAAAACACCGAATACGGAAAATTTTCGCAGCAGATATTGTCTTCTAATTGGGTAACACCTAACAAACGAATTTTTAATAATGCAAAAATTTCCGATCACTTCGCGATTATCCCGACCCAACTGAGTTCAGCGAAACTCAATGAAGCTGAGACGAAATTGTATGACTTAGTTACCAAACGGTTTTTAGCCATTTTCTTTCCAGCTGCCGAGTTTCTTTTGACCACTCGTATCACGCGAGTAGCCGATGAACCATTTAAGACGGAAGGAAAAGTGATGGTGAAATCTGGCTGGCGTGCGGTTTATGGCAAATCAACACCAATCGATGATGATCACGACACTGCCTCGTTGGTTGCTGTTACTCCAGGAAAACCTGTCGCCACGGAGTCTATCGAAATTATTGCCAATCAAACACGCCCACCAGCACGTTTTAATGAAGCAACACTTCTGTCGGCAATGGAAGGCGCCGGTAAGCTAGTTGAAGACGAGGAATTACGTGCTGCAATGAGTGCCAAAGGCTTAGGAACTCCAGCGACACGTGCGGCTATCATCGAAGGATTGGTATTTGAGAATTATCTTTTGCGCGTAGGACGTGAACTTCACCCTACTGCCAAAGCTTTTTCATTGATTACTTTATTACGTGGTCTGAAAATTCCCGAATTAATTTCACCTGAATTAACGGGAAATTGGGAATATCAGTTGCGCCAAATTGAGCAAGGACAATTGAAACGCGCTTCATTCATGGACAAAATTTCTGAAATGACGAAGCGCATCGTTGAACAAGCCAAAACACAGCGTGGCGAAACAATCGAAGGTGATTTTTCTGTTTTAACAGCGCCCTGCCCCAAATGTGGTGGTGTCGTTCATGAGACGTATAAAAAATTTCAATGTCAAAAATGTGATTTTGCCTTATGGAAAATCCTGGCGGGACGGCAATTTGAGGTTGGTGAAATGGAAACGTTGATTACTCAGCGAAAGGTGGGACCTTTACTCGGCTTTCGCAGCAAAATGGGGCAATCATTTAACGCCATCATTCTGCTTACCGACACACTTGAAATGAAATTTGATTTTGGCAACAACGATGCCAATGTCGAGGCCGTTGATTTCAGTGGAAAAACACCATTAGGAAAATGCCCCAAATGCAATTGCTCGGTTTATGAGCACGATCTTCATTATGTCTGTGAAAAGGCAATCGGTGCAGAACGTTCTTGCACCTTCAAAGTAGCCAAAATCATTTTAGAACGTTCCATTGAGCGCGAACAAATGATCAAGCTACTAGAAAAGGGCAAAACCGACTTATTAACGAAATTTATCTCCAAGAAAGGACGCCCCTTCTCAGCTTATCTTGTTGCCAATCCGGACGGAAAAATTTCTTTTGAATTCGAACAGAAAACGGCTAAAAAATCGACTGGAGAAAAATCAACGATAGCGAAACCAACGAAACGCAGTTCGAGTCCAAAAGTAAAAAAAGAAGTTTCTTCTTAAATCAAAATTTAATCACTATCTCCTTACTCATCACAACATCTTATTTTCTAAAGTTATTTAACCGATCTTGTGATGGTAAAGAAGAACGAAGTGCGATTAAGCAGCATAGAATTTGAGTATATATTTAACTACTCCGCTTAACCCCATAATAATCATAATAAGTCCCCCGACAATCGCAGTACCCTCTAGAAGAATAGAAAACAGCGCCATTCCAGTATTGGGGAATTCTTCTTCGCCGGCCTCATTTTTCCTTTTTTCTCTACGAGCCTTAACCCACAGCTGCAACCATATCGCCGTGGGTATCATTAACAATGAAAACATTAAAACGATTTCTGCATCTTCCATTCATGAACCTCACATTCCAAAAATTAATAAAACGCTATTTTAATACTAGCAAATATATTGCTGGTCATAAAATTTACTTCTTGCGATCAAGCAACGGCACTTTACGATTAAACCCTTACCACAGCATCATGACAGCTTTTCGTATACATTGAGATTTTTTATCGTTCCCTAAAGCCATTGCATATAGCAACTGTAAAAATTAAGCACTCAAAAAGTCAATTCTTCATGAATCGCTTCAATAGTAAAACTTGCAATAATACCGGATGACTTTTGTGTAACTTTTTGGTAACCTCATACAGGATCATATTCTCATCATTATATGATTCTGAACTTACAGAGTTCATAATATCTGATGAAATGCCATAGGCGCACGAGAATTTGGACAATATTTCGAATATGAATATCACGACTTTGGTTGACAGTTTTGATAAATTAACTGTTTTCAAGGAGTCGTTGATGAATCTACAAGCACAAAGAGATATATCTCGCAAACTCAAAGTATTTCAACATGCCGTCAAATC
>JAJHPK010000068.1 GCA_020890945.1 Nitrosomonas sp. | reverse complement strand
CTTTTAACACTTTGACTATAGCCAATTTTATTTTCGAATTTGGTACGTTAACTTCTTTTTTCTCAACTAATTGCGCATTTCTTATGCGTGTTAACATATCCGCAATAGGATCACTCATGCTCATACTATTTTTTCACACCCTATTATTTATCAATTCGACTTGTTAAAAGTTACCAACTTGCTTTGATGATTCCTGGAATTTTCCCACTCATCGCGATATCTCTAAGTTTGCTTCGACCTAATCCAAACTTAGAATAAACACCGCGTGGTCTTCCTGTCAATGTACATCTATTTCTTATACGTACAGGACTAGAATCTCTTGGTAGTTTTTGCAAACTTAATCTAGCCTCAAATCTTTCTTTGTCTTCAAGATTAAGATTATTTATTTTTTCAAGAAGTGATTTACGCAAAGATTGATACTTAGCAACAATTTTTTGTCGTTTTAAATTTCTATTTGTAATAGCCAGTTTAGCCATCTTATTCTCAATTTTTAAACGGAAAACTGAACGCAGAGAGCAATGCTTTAGCTTCGCTATCACTCTTTGCTGTCGTCGTTATCGAAATATTCATACCTCTTAGAGCGTCTATTTTATCATACTCAATCTCAGGAAATATAATTTGCTCTTTAATACCCATATTATAATTCCCTCTACCATCAAAGGATTTTCCTGAAATACCACGAAAATCTCTAATTCTTGGAATAGCAATTGTTATGAGTCTATCAAGAAACTCATACATTCTTTTTCGACGCAATGTAACCATACAACCAATCGGATAACCATCCCTTACTTTAAAAGTAGCAATTGATTTTTTTGCTCTAGTAACAACAGGTTGTTGACCTGCTATTTTTTTCAAATCACCCAAAGCAAGCTCAACAACTTTTTTGTCTGTTGTCGCTTCCCCTAATCCTATATTAAGAGTTATCTTGGTGATTTTAGGAACTTCCATCACACTTTTGTATTTAAACTGTTCAATCAACTGCTTCGTAACAGTTTGACGATAAAATTCTTGTAAGCGAGTAGTCATATATTATGGAAAAATTAAATCTGATCGTTAAGATTGCGTTCCAATCATTTCACCAGATGATTTATAAATTCGAATCTTTTCTTTGTTTTCATTAATCTTAAAACCAACACGATCAGCTTTTTTTGAAGAAAAATTATAAATAGCGAGATTCGAAATATGAATAGGCATCTCTTTATCGATGATTCCGCCCTGCGCACCACTGGAAGGATTCGGTTTTTGATGTTTTTTTACCAAATTCACTCCTTGTACTACGACATAATCATCACTATTTACTTTAATAATCGAACCTCTTTTTCCTTTATCCTTCCCAGAAAGAACGATTACGTCATCACCTTTTTTCAATTTTTTCATAGCTTCTTTATATATCGTTACAAAACTTCAGGTGCCAGAGAAACAATTTTCATAAAACGTGCATTTCGTAATTCTCTAGTAACTGGTCCAAATATACGTGTTCCGATTGGCTCTAATTTATTATTCAATAAAACTGCAGCATTATCATCAAACTTTAATAAAGATCCATCTATACGTCTTACACCCTTGGCGGTTCTAACAATTACCGCATTATAAACTTCACCTTTCTTAACGCGTCCACGCGGTGCAGCGTCTTTTATACTGACTTTAATCACATCACCTATCTCAGCATATTGTTTCTTAGAGCCCCCGAGAACTTTTATGCACATAATAGACTTTGCGCCAGTATTATCAGCGACTTTTAATATTGTTTGCATCTGGATCATATAGTAACTCTTAATTTCTCAATTAAAAACAATCAAACCAATTCAAATTGGATAAACAAATCAAAAGTCAACTATGAATACCTGATTTATTTAATAAACCCACTACCTTCCATGCTTTAGTTTTTGAAATAGGTTTACATTCTTCAATAATAACGCTATCACCAATACCATATTGGCCATCTTCATCCACGTGTGCATGATATTTTTTAGAGCGCACAATATATTTTCCATAAAGTGGATGCTTCAACTTTCTCTCAACTAATACCGTGACAGTTTTAGTCATCTTATCGCTAGTAACTTTGCCGTTTAATGTACGATGAAGTTTTTCAGTTGTCATGGTTTTTAGTTTTTTCAGTAATAACAGTTTTTACTCTAGCAATATCTTTTTTTATCATTTTAATTTTTGTGTTATTTGATAGCTGTTGCGTTGCCAATTGCATTCTTAACACAAAATGCGTTTTTAGTAATGAGATAAGTTCCTTATTGAGTTCAGGTATCTCTTTATTTCTTAATTCAGCAGCTTTCATTATGAATGTTATCCACCAAGTTGTCTGATCATAAATGTTGTTTTAATAGGTAATTTAGCCGCAGCTAGTCTAAACGCTTCTCGTGCCAATTCTTCGTTAACTCCATCCATTTCATAGAGCATTTTGCCTGGTTTAATTTCAGCAACATAGTATTCTGGATTTCCTTTCCCATTACCCATCCTTACCTCAGCAGGTTTACTCGAAATAGGTTTGTCTGGAAAAATTCTAATCCAAATACGTCCACCTCTTTTTATGTACCGAGTCATGGCACGACGAGCAGCCTCAATCTGCCTGGCAGTTATTCGTCCTCTTTCTGTTGCTTTAAGGCCGAATTCACCAAAACTGACTTTTGTAGCACGAGTAGCAACTCCAGTGTTTCTACCCTTTTGCTGTTTTCTAAATTTAGTTCGAGCTGGTTGAAGCATTCTTATCCCCAGAACTTAATTGTTTTTTTGACTTTTCACTGATCTCATCTTGTTTTTCACTAATAGGAACAGCATCAATATCTGATGAATTCTTTAAATTTCCAGCATTTGATTTACTATAAACTTGTGAAGTAGGTTTTTTAAATGCTTTCTTTTTCTCATTATCGAGTAATGAAACATTTTGAGAAGCAAAATCATCTCTACCTAAAATTTCACCTTTAAAAATCCAAACTTTTATCCCAATAATTCCGTAGGTTGTATGAGCCTCAGAGGTTGCATAATCTAAATCGGCTCGCAGCGTATGCAAAGGAACTCTCCCTTCTCTATACCACTCAGTTCGGGCAATCTCAATTCCGTTTAATCTACCAGAACTCATAATCTTTATTCCTTGCGCACCTAATCTCATTGCATTTTGCATAGCACGTTTCATAGCACGGCGAAACATAATTCTTTTCTCTAATTGTTGTGCTATGTTATCCGCGATAAGCTGCGCATCTAATTCGGGTTTTCGTATTTCTTCTATATTGACATGAACAGGAATACCCATTCTTTTTTGCAATTCTGATCTCAGAATTTCAATATCTTCGCCCTTTTTTCCTATCACAATACCAGGTCGAGAACTAAAAATAGTGATTCTTGCATTTTTTGATGGTCTTTCTATCAATACCTTACCGACCGATGCATTTTTTAATTTTTCACTCAAAAATGCTCTGACTTTAATGTCTTCATTCAGCATAGTAGAAAAGTTATTGCTGTTTGCATACCATCTCGATAGCCAATTTTTTTGTACTGACAATCGAAATCCAACCGGATTAATTTTTTGACCCATCAGCTAACACCCTTTTTAGCACGATTCATATCACTATCATCGCTTACTGTTAATTCAATATGACAGGTAGGCTTTGTGATTCTATTACCTCTTCCTTTTGCACGAGCACTTGTTCTTTTCATCAAAGTGCCTCGATCTACCAATATTTTAGAAATTTTTAGTTCGTCAATATCTGCGCCATCGTTGTGTTCAGCATTTGCTATAGCCGAATCTAAAAGCTTTTTAATAATAGCGGAGCCTTTTTTAGGGCTAAATTTTAAGATACTTAAGGCGTTTTCAACCGAAAGGCCTCTAATTTGATCAGCCACTAAACGCCCTTTTTGTGCTGATAAACGAACACCTTTTAAAATCGCTGTTGTTTCCATTGCCGTCTCTGTCTTATTTAGCTGTCGCTTTTTTATCGCCAGCATGTCCTTTAAAGGTACGCGTTAAGGAAAATTCACCAAACTTATGTCCAACCATATTTTCAGTGACAAAAACTGGAATATGTTGTTTTCCATTATGCACCGACACTGTAAGTCCAATAAAATCCGGAAGAATCGTAGAACGGCGTGACCAAGTTTTAATTGGACGCTTATCGCTCGTTTCTTGAGCCTTCCTTATCTTATTGAACAAATGAGCATCAACATAAGGTCCTTTTTTTACTGAACGAGGCATTTATGGTTATCCTTTTTTAGAATATCTGCGACGAACTATCATAGTTTCTGTTCTTTTATTTTTGCGCGTCCTATAACCTTTTGCTGGCACACCCCAAGGACTAACAGGGTGTCTACCGGCAGAAGTTCTACCTTCCCCCCCACCATGAGGATGATCAATAGGATTCATGGCAACACCTCTAACCGTTGGGCGAATTCCTCGCCATCTTACAGCACCAGCCTTTCCAATAGATCTCAAATTATGTTCCGCATTTCCAACTTCACCAATGGTTGCATAGCAATTAACATGAACTTTTC
Source organism: Nitrosomonas sp. (assembly GCA_020890945.1). Lineage (GTDB taxonomy): Bacteria > Pseudomonadota > Gammaproteobacteria > Burkholderiales > Nitrosomonadaceae > Nitrosomonas. Next base: position 33,813 of record JAJHPK010000068.1, on the reverse strand, counting down.
GAATCTCTCCCGACCGAAGTTTAAGCTGCGCATAACTACCTTCGCGAGCTTGTAACTGCACTGACGTTCCAGCCGATCGTGCTAGTTGTGCACCTTTGCCAGGCTGTAACTCAACACAGTGTACGATTGTGCCAACTGGGATGCTTCGCAATGGTAAAGCATTACCAGGTTTTATTTCTGCATGGTCACCACTAGAAATTTGGTCTCCGACATTCAATCCTTTAGGCAAAATAATATATCTTCTTTCACCATCTTTATAGCATATCAAAGCGATTGCTGCCGTTCGATTTGGATCATACTCTTTACGCTCAACAGTTCCTAAAATTTCGGTTTTATTTCTTTTAAAATCAATAATTCGATAATGCTGCTTATGACCACCTCCACGATGACGTGTGGTGATACGCCCATAATTATTACGCCCAGCCGTTTTAGATTGACTTTCAACTAGAGCCTTATGAGGAGATCCTTTATGCAACTCTTCATTAATAACCCTTACGACTGATCGCCGACCAGGTGACGTTGGTCTCAATTTAACTAATGCCATATTACTTAATCTCTACATTTGTGAAATTGGCAAAATTTAGATCTTGACCATTTTTAATACTGACAATAGCTTTTTTCCAATCCTTTCTCTTGCCCATAAAACGACCAAATCTTTTACTTTTACCTTTTACATTAATCGTCGTAACTTTTTCAACTTCAATTTTTTGCTCTTTCCATAACAATTCCACTGCAGATTTTATTTCATTTTTACTTGCATCTACTATCACACGAAATACTGTTTGATTATGTTTCTCGCCCAAAAAAGTAGATTTTTCCGATACATGAGGAGACAATATTATCTTTAATAATCTCTCGCTTTCTAAATGTGTATCCTTCATGAAAGAATTTCCTCAAATTTTTTTATTCCCTGCAATGTTACAAGGGTTTTGTCAAATTTCAACAAACTTACCGGATCTACATAACTGGGCTCTGTAATCCAAACATCCGGAATATTTCTGGATGACAAATACAAATTGTCATCTAATTCATGAGTAACAATAAGGACTTTGCTCAATTCATTTTTTTTGAGTTTATCAATTAATTCTTTAGTTTTATGAGTCGCAACAGAAAACTCGTCAATGACTAATAACCTTTCATCCCTAATAAGCTGAGATAGAATGATACACATGCCAATCTTATACATCTTCTTATTAATTTTTTTCTTGAAATTCTCAGCCGGACTATTGGGAAATATTTTCCCGCCGCCTCGCCAAAGTGGACTCGAAGCCATACCTGCACGAGCTCTACCCGTACCTTTTTGTCTCCAGGGCTTTTTAGTCGACTTTGCTATATCAGATCTTCCTTTTTGCGCTCTAGTACCTAAACGGGCATTTGACAAGTAAGAAGTTACCAACTGATGGACAAGTCCCTCATTGTAATCTTTGTTAAAAAGAGCATCCGATACAACAACATTAGCAGATTGATTCTCTTTATTGAGAAGCCTGAGTTCCATTATTTATATACCTTATCACTACTCAATTTTTTATTGGTTATAACGCTTTACGACTATACAGCTTTTACGCTCGGCCTCACCACAACACAGCCACCTTTGTGCCCTGGTATCGCTCCCTTAATCAATAGTAGATTTCTCTCACTATCTATTTTTAAAATCTCAAGATTTTGTATCGTTTTTTTCACATTACCTAAATGTCCCGACATACGTTTTCCGGGAAAAACTCGTCCGGGATCTTGGGCCATCCCGATAGATCCTGGTTTTTTATGCGCCTTAGAGTTTCCGTGACTGGCTCTGTTAGACGAAAAATTATGGCGCTTTATAACCCCCGCATAACCTTTACCTATAGATATTCCAGTCACATCAACTTTTTGTCCTACCTTGAATGTCTCATTAATATTCATTAACTGACCGATGGCCAATGAATCCAACTCTTGACTACCATCCATTCGAAATTCTTTTAGAGTACTTCCTATTTCAACGCCTGCCTTCGCGTAATGCCCTTGAATAGATTTAGTAGATCGACTAGACTTGCCTCGTCCAAAAGCCAATTGAACTGCGACGTACCCATCGCTTTCTTTACTTCGGACCTGAGTCACACGATTATTTGAAACATCTATGACAGTAACAGGAAAACTATTTCCTGCTTCAGAAAATATTCGCGTCATTCCAACTTTCTCACCAATTAATCCCAGACTCATTTTCTTATCTTCTAATTTCAATAGATTAATCTAATTAGCATCATCGATTTCTTTTTATAGCGATTATTTAAATTCTATAATTTAATTTCTACATCTACACCGGCTGGCAAATCCAATTTCATTAAAGCATCTACCGTTTTGTCAGTAGGATCAATGATGTCCATTAATCTCAAGTGCGTTCTAATTTCAAATTGATCACGCGAGGTTTTATTAACATGCGGAGAGCGCAAAACGTCAAAACGTTCTATTCGAGTAGGTAATGGAACCGGGCCTTTAACAACTGCTCCAGTTCGTTTTGCAGTTTCAACAATCTCCAATGCCGACTTATCAATGAGACGATAATCAAAAGCTTTGAGACGAATTCTTATTTTCTGATTTTGCATATACTAATTTAAGTATCCCAATTCAATTGACTCTATACACTTAACACTAGATAAAATTTATGTAGAAAAATTTATTCAATAATTTTTGCAACGACGCCAGCACCAACGGTTCTGCCACCCTCACGTATCGCAAAACGCAATCCTTCTTCCATCGCAATCGGTGCGATCAAATTAACCGTCACCGATACATTATCTCCAGGCATCACCATCTCAGTTCCTGCAGGTAATTCAATCGCTCCCGTCACGTCCGTCGTCCTAAAATAAAACTGCGGCCGATACCCAGGGAAAAACGGTGTATGTCTACCACCCTCTTCTTTACTTAACACATAAATCTCTGCCGTAAATTTAGTATGCGGCGATATACTGCCAGGTTTCGCCAACACTTGTCCACGCTCCACTTCTTCACGCTTCGTACCGCGCAGCAATATCCCTACGTTATCACCCGCCTGTCCTTGATCAAGAAGTTTACGGAACATCTCAACGCCTGTACAAACAGTCTTTATCGTAGGTTTGATACCAACAATTTCGATCTCTTCACCGACCTTGATTATCCCTCTTTCTACCCGACCAGTCACCACCGTGCCGCGTCCAGAAATCGAAAAAACGTCTTCCACCGGCATAATAAAGGCTCCATCAATTGCCCGTTCCGGTTGTGGTATATAACTATCCAATGCTTCCGCTAACTTCAGAATCGCACCTTCACCTATATCACTTGTGTCTCCTTCCAAAGCCTTGAGAGCCGATCCTATGATAATCGGTGTGTCATCGCCTGGAAATTCATATTTCGACAACAATTCGCGAATTTCCATTTCTACTAACTCGATCAACTCCGCATCATCCACCATGTCTGCTTTGTTCATGAAAACAATAATGTAGGGAACGCCCACTTGACGAGCCAGCAATATGTGCTCACGTGTCTGTGGCATAGGGCCATCCGCAGCCGATACGACCAATATAGCACCGTCCATTTGCGCAGCACCCGTAATCATATTCTTAACATAGTCCGCATGACCAGGACAATCCACATGCGCGTAATGACGATTCGCCGTTTCATATTCTACGTGCGCGGTGTTAATTGTAATACCACGTGCTCGTTCCTCTGGGGCCGAATCAATCTGCGCGTAACTCTTCGCCTCGCCACCAAATTTCTTTGTCAATATCGTCGTAATCGCCGCAGTCAGCGTCGTCTTACCATGATCCACATGACCTATCGTCCCTACATTCACGTGTGGCTTCGACCTCTCAAATTTACTCTTCGCCATGATCCGTTCCTTATACCTCTTTATTTATACAAAATTAGCTATTTCTTATTTATGATTGCATCTGCCACATTTTTAGGCGCTTCAGCATAATGCTTAAATTCCATCGTATAAGTGGCTCTACCTTGGGTTGCTGATCTTAATGCTGTCGAATAACCAAACATCTCTGCCAACGGCACTTCTGCACGAACCACTTTCAGCCCCGGCACATCTTCCATACCTTGAATGATCCCACGCCTTGAAGAAAGATCTCCGACAACGTTACCCATAAAATCTTCTGGTGTCTCAACTTCTACCGCCATCATTGGCTCCAACAAAACCGGATTAGCTTTACGCATTCCATCCTTAAATGCTATTGATGCCGCCATTTTGAATGCATTTTCATTGGAATCCACATCGTGATACGAACCATCAAATAATGTTACTTTCACATCTACAACGGGATAACCCGCCAACACACCACTAGGAAGTGTTTCTAGTAAGCCCTTTTCCACAGCAGGAATATATTCCCTCGGAACAACACCACCCTTAATTTCATCTATAAACTCAAATCCCTTACCAGCTTCGTTAGGCTCCATCTTAAGCCAAACGTGACCATACTGACCGCGTCCACCAGATTGCTTAACAAATTTTCCTTCTATTTCGACAAATTTTCTAATTGCTTCGCGATAAGCAACTTGAGGAGCGCCAACATTAGCTTCAACTGAAAATTCTCGTTTCATTCGATCAACAATAATTTCCAGATGTAACTCTCCCATTCCCGAAATAATAGTTTGCCCAGACTCCTCGTCCGTTCTTACTCTGAATGACGGATCCTCTTGCGCTAACCTATTGAGCGCTATTCCCATTTTTTCTTGATCAGCCTTTGTTTTCGGCTCAACTGCCACATGAATAACCGGTTCAGGAAAATCCATACGCTCTAACGTAATCACTTTTTGCGGATCACAAAGCGTATCCCCTGTTATCACTTCCTTCAACCCAACGGCAGCGGCAATATCACCCGCCCGAACTTCCTTAATCTCTTCGCGTTGATTGGCATGCATTTGCAACAAACGTCCAATACGCTCTTTTTTACCCTTAATTGGATTATAAACAGTATCTCCCGATGTCACTACGCCAGAATATACTCTAAAGAATATCAATTGTCCTACATACGGATCCGTTGCGATTTTAAAAGCCAAGGCCGAAAAAGGTTCACTATCATTAGCGACTCTCTTATCTGGTTGACCATTTTCATTTTCACCTTCTATCGCCAAAATATCGGTGGGAGAAGGCATATAGTCGATAACAGCATCCAGCATTGCCTGAACGCCTTTATTCTTAAAAGCTGTCCCGCAAAGCATAGGGACTATTTCATTATTGATCGTGCGAATTCTCAAACCTTTTTTGATATCAGAAACATCTAATTCACCGCTTTCAAGGTACTTATTCATCAAGTCCTCATCAGCTTCTGCTGCGCTTTCTAGCATTTTCTCTCGCCAGTTTTTTGCGTCTTCCTGCAGACTCTGAGGTATGTCACGCTCCTCAAATTTCATTCCGCGGCTTTCATCATCCCAATAAACCGCTTTCATTTTTACCAAATCCACAACACCTTCAAACTTATCTTCAGCACCTATTGGCAACTGAATTGGAACTGGCGATGCTTTTAATCGAGACTTAATTTGCTCGTAAACACGCATAAAGTTGGCGCCTGAACGATCCATTTTATTTACAAACGCCAATCTCGGCACCATATACTTATTTGCCTGTCTCCAAACAGTCTCGGTTTGCGGTTGAACACCTCCCACAGCACAAAAAACTGTGCACGCACCATCCAGAACCCGCAACGAACGCTCTACCTCAATAGTAAAGTCAACGTGCCCAGGTGTATCAATGATATTGATTCGGTGCTCGGGATAGTTACCAGCCATTCCTTTCCAAAAGCAGGTCGTAGCAGCCGATGTAATTGTAATACCTCTTTCTTGCTCCTGTTCCATCCAGTCCATTGTAGCCGCACCATCATGAACCTCTCCGAGCTTATGAGACACTCCCGTGTAGAACAACACGCGTTCAGTAGTTGTGGTTTTACCAGCATCTATATGTGCCATGATGCCAATATTTCTGTAACGTTCTATCGGTGTTTTTCTTGCCACGATCAATTACCTTACTGATTATTACAATAACAATATAAAAATTAAGTGAAGTTAGAAACGGAAATGCGAAAACGCTTTATTAGACTCTGCCATTCTGTGCACTTCCTCACGTTTCTTAACCGCCCCTCCACGACCTTCGGCAGCCTCTGACAATTCACCTGCAAGTCTAGCATCCATAGACTTTTCACTTCTTTTTCTAGCCGCATCTCTAAGCCATCGCATCGCCAATGCATTTCTTCTCACTGATCGCACTTCAACCGGCACCTGATAATTGGCACCCCCAACTCGGCGACTCTTAACTTCAACGATGGGCCTCACATTGGTCAAAGCTTGCGTAAATATCGCCATCGGATCACTTCCCGTCTTTTTCTCAATCTGGCTTAGCGCTCTATAAATAATACTTTCCGCCACTGATTTCTTACCCCGAGTCATGAGCACATTAACGAACTTAGCCAATTCAACATTGTGATATTTAGGATCTGGCAATATTTCTCGCTTAGGAACTTCTCTACGTCTTGGCATATTTACTCAACCTTACACTTTTTACACTACTTACTGACATACGATTTCTATCAACTGAGTCCATCAATTCTTCTTTACGCGGTTTTAGGTTTTTTCGATCCGTATTTAGAACGCCCTTGTTTACGGTCTTTAACACCGGCTGTATCTAAACTACCTCTAACAGTATGATATCTCACACCTGGCAAGTCCTTCACACGCCCCCCTCTAATCAACACCACGGAGTGCTCTTGAAGATTATGCCCCTCACCACCAATATAGCTCGAAACCTCAAATCCATTCGTCAATCTAACACGGGCAACCTTCCGCAAAGCTGAATTAGGCTTCTTTGGTGTCGTTGTATAAACTCTAGTACACACTCCTCGCTTTTGCGGGCTGTTTCCTAACGCAGGAACCGTGCTTTTAACGCGCTTAGCCTTACGTGGTTTCCGAACTAATTGACTAATAGTAGGCATTTTCTATTTCAACATTCCCAAAAAACTAAAAAGAATTTCTAATTCTTTTAACTTTAAATTAAATAAACCGTTACTACAAAAACTTAAAAAAATGAATTCGCACAGAATTATGGCATTCATTCATTTTAATATTGAATAAGCTTGCCGAGCACTGCCTCAGTAAAGCGTAACCGATGGTACAGATACGACAAAAAAGAGTGCGGATTCTATGAGGTTTATTACGCCCTGTCAAGAAAAACCATGCCAAAAACTTCCTTCAAAGATGCATAAAATTCTATCTTCATCGCATCTCTTCGCCGCATCCCGGCCAAGCCCTGCATTGTACCACTATATTTAGCCTTTAATCTCTAAAATTCTGAAATTGAACTGGAAAGTCTTGGATTGTTTTTTTTACCAACTGTATCACCTCTTGCAATAAATCCTTTTTGCTTCCGGTAACACGCACTGTATCGCTTTGTATACTTGCCTGGACCTTCATTTTACTATCTTTAATTATTCTCACAATTTTTTTTGCTAACTCGGAATCCAATCCCGTTTTAACCGTAATAGTCTGCTTAACTTTATTACCGCTAATTTTCTCAGACGATTGAATATCTAAACACCGCACATCGACATTCCTTTTGGTCAACTTGGTTCTCAAAATATCCAAAATCTGTTCTAGCTTAAAATCATCATCCGCGTATACCGTTAATTGATAGTCTGTTTGCTCAACTCTTGCATCAGAACCTTTAAAATCAAAACGTGTCGCTACTTCTTTATTCACTTGATCCATTGCATTTCTGATTTCTTGCTTATCGACTTCCGAAACAATGTCAAACGACGGCATATCAATTCACCTAAAATTCAATAAGAATTTATTAAATTTACTTTTTACTGGTCAAATTGGCTGCGATTCTCAATCTCAACGCATTCAGCTTAATAAATCCAGCCGCATCAGCTTGGTCATAAGCACCCGCATCATCTTCGAAAGTTGCAATATGCGGATCAAATAACGAATCTGTTTTAGAATCTCGCCCCACGACGATCACATTACCTTTATATAATTTCAGCCTAACCCAACCATTGACTCTTTCTTGCGTTGCATCGATCATGGATTGCATCATTTTACGCTCCGGACTCCACCAATAACCATTGTAGATCAACGCAGCGTATCGCGGCATCAAATCATCCTTCAAGTGCGCCACTTCCCGATCCAGCGTAATAGACTCTATCGCGCGATGCGCACGCAATAAAATTGTGCCCCCAGGGGTTTCATAACACCCCCTGGATTTCATGCCAACATAGCGATTCTCCACGAGATCTAACCGACCTATGCCATGCTTGCCACCCAATCGATTCAACTCTTGCAAAACATTCGCTGGAGACAATATCTTTCCATTTAATGATACGACATCACCTCGCTTGAATTCGATATCAAGATATTCTGGTTCATCGGGCGCTCGCTCAGGTGATACACTCCAACGCCACATCGATTCTTCAGGTTCAACTGCCGGATCTTCCAAAATCCTGCCTTCGTAAGAAATATGCAATAAATTTGCATCCATACTGTAAGGCGATCCTGTCTTTTTCTTCATTTCAACGGGGATACCATGTTTTTCTGCGTATTCTAACAACTTCTCTCGCGACGTTAGATCCCATTCTCGCCACGGTGCAATAACATGAATATTCGGTTGAAGCGCGTAATAACCCAATTCGAAACGAACTTGATCGTTACCTTTTCCTGTTGCTCCATGTGAAACAGCATCCGCACCTGTCTCTTTCGCAATCTCAATCTGTCTTTTTGCAATTAATGGTCGCGCGATACTCGTACCTAATAAGTATTCACCTTCATAAATAGTATTTGCTCGAAACATAGGAAAGACGAAATCACGCACAAATTCTTCGCGCAAATTGTCAATATAAATTTCCTTGACGCCAAATTGCTTAGCTTTAGCGCGTGCTGGCTCAACCTCCTCTCCTTGACCGATATCTGCAGTGAAAGTCACCACTTCACATTGATAGGTATCTTGTAGCCATTTCAAAATGACAGAAGTATCTAAGCCCCCCGAAAACGCCAACACTACTTTATGAATTTTTCTCATGATCAATCGATTTATTATTTTAATTTCAACACAAAATCTCGGTTTAAAAATTTGTTCCTTTCGGAATTAACTTGATAATTTTCCGAGTAACAAATACTCCATCAACGCTTTTTGGGTATGCAAACGATTCTCTGCCTCATCCCAAACGACCGACTGCGCCCCTTCTAACACTTCCACACTCACCTCTTCTCCACGATGGGCAGGTAAACAATGCATAAACAATGCATCTTTTTTGGCTAACGACATCATTTCCGCATCCACACAAAAATCGGCGAAATCACATTTTCTTTGTTCTGTTTCAGCTTCAAAACCCATGCTAGTCCACACATCAGTCGTTACCAAATCGGCATTAACTACAGCAGCATTGGGATCAGAAAATTCCAAATAATGCGATTTATCCTTCAAACCAATTTGTACAGGATCAATGGTGTAACCCGGAGGAGCTGACACATGCACTGTAAAATTAAATATTTCTGCCGCTTGCAACCAGGTATTGCACATATTGTTAGGATCACCGATCCATGCAACAATTTTCCCTTCGATGCTGCCACGATGTTCTATAAAGGTAAAAATATCGCTCAAAATCTGGCACGGATGATATTCATCCGTCAACCCATTGATGACGGGAACTCTTGAATACTCTGCAAAACGTTGTATAACACGATGTTCATAGGTGCGTATCATAATGATATCGACCATGCGTGAAATCACTCGCGCCGAATCCTCCACCGGCTCGCCTCTTCCTAATTGCGTATCACGAGTAGACAAATAAATTGCCGCACCTCCCAATTGGTGTATTCCAGCCTCAAAAGACAAGCGGGTTCTGGTAGAGTTCTTATCAAAAATCATCGCTAACGTTCGATCAGTCAGCGGCCAATATTGACGATATTGTTTAAATTCTTGTTTTATCCAACGAGCACGATTGAATAGATACTCATATTCATCATGGGAAAAATCTTTGAACTGCAAGAAATGCTTTAATTGCATAACGAAATTAAACTAATAACCAATAATCATATTTAACAAAATTTCTGAAAATCTTTGTAACACGATTTAGTTATTCAGAAACTCCTTTATCAAGGAACAAAGTATATCAACCACCTGTTCAGCTTCACTTTGTTGCATCACGTATGCCGGCAGCAACCGTATCACTTTATCCGAAGTCACATTAATCAACAATTTTCTTTCCAAGGCTTTTTTGACCAAATCGACGCACGGAACAGATAGCTCGATACCTGTGATCAGACCTTGCCCTCGAATATCCACCACACCTTTTTGATTGGCTAATTGCGTACTCAATCGATTACGTATGAAATCGCCTAATTCAACGACGTGATCCAACAAATTCTCATCCGAAATCACTGCCAGAGTTTCAAGCGCAGCAGCGCAGACTAATGGATTTCCACCAAAAGTAGAGGCATGATTACCTGGCTTAAAAACCTCTGCCGCGATGCCCTTTGCCAAACAAGCTCCAATCGGGACACCCCCCCCCAAGCCTTTTGCCAACGTCACAACATCCGGGAAAATGCCACTGTGCTGAAATGCAAACCACTTCCCACTACGGCCGATACCCGATTGCACTTCATCGAGCATAAGCAACCAATCTTTCTGCTTACATATTTCACGCAATCCTTGCAAATAATGCACTTCTGGTATGTTTACTCCACCCTCGCCTTGGAAAGGCTCAACCAACAAAGCCACCACCTCTTTATTATTCGCCGCAACTTGCGCGACAGCATCCAGATTGTTGTATGGGACACGCACAAAACCGGTCATTAAAGGTTCAAAACCAGCCTGAACCTTACGATTTCCACTGGCCGTCAAAGTTGCCATGGTCCGGCCATGAAACGAACGTTCCATCACGATAATAGTTGGTAAAGCGATACCTTTATTATGCCCGTATAGTCGCGCAAGTTTGATCGCCGCTTCATTAGCCTCTGCACCGGAGTTACAGAAAAAAGCATTATCCATACCGGACAATTCCACCAAGCGGGTCGCGAGTTGTTCCTGTTTGCCAACGCGAAAAAGATTGGAGGTATGAATCAACGTTTGCGCTTGTTGACAAATGGCTTTGGTCAATCTCGGATGACAATGCCCCAGCCCACATACGGCCACACCTGACAACGCATCCAAATAACGCTGACCTTGATCATCCCACAACCACACTCCTTCTCCTTTCACAAAGGTAACGGGAAGCCTCGCATAGGTATTCATTAAACTAGTCACGATATAACTCTCACTCTTAAAATGTACTCGGAATCCATTAAAAATAAAGATACATAAGATGATTCAAGCCAAAAATTCCGGAAAAAGTCGCTATGGTCACTTATTTAGTGTTGTTTTTCAAGTTGTTTTATTATCGAGCAATGATGCAAGCGGACTGATTTCTCTATCAAAACATCAAAGATAACAGAGAATCAACAGCATCATGATAGAATGCAGGATGCTTTATTTAATTGTTGATCCATTAAATCTATTTCTGCAATTCAAAATTTTGAGCAGATCTTGTTTCGTTTAAAAAAACCATAAAACATACATGAATCAATTCGCCAAGGAAACGTTACCCGTTAGTCTTGAAGAAGAAATGCGGCGTTCTTATCTCGATTATGCGATGAGCGTAATTGTTGGACGAGCATTGCCCGACGTCAGAGATGGATTAAAGCCAGTGCATCGTCGGGTACTGTACGCGATGCATGAACTCTCGAATGACTGGAATAGACCCTACAAAAAATCCGCTCGTATCGTCGGTGATGTCATCGGTAAGTACCATCCGCATGGCGATACTGCGGTCTATGACACAATTGTGCGCATGGCTCAACATTTTTCGCTGCGCTATATGCTGGTTGATGGTCAAGGTAACTTCGGTTCGGTCGATGGCGATAATGCCGCGGCGATGCGTTATACCGAAATCCGCATGTCGCGTATTGCGCATGAGTTATTAGCTGATCTGGATAAAGAAACTGTCGATTTCGGGCCGAACTATGATGATTCTGAAAAAGAACCGTTAATACTTCCAGCCAAAATTCCTAACTTATTGATTAACGGCTCATCGGGTATTGCGGTCGGTATGGCGACCAATATACCACCGCATAATCTTAATGAAGTGATTGATGCTTGTTTGGCCTTATTGAATAACCCATCTCTCACTATCGACGAACTAATCGAAATTCTCCCGGCGCCAGACTTCCCTACCGCCGGAATCATTTATGGCGTTTCTGGCGTGCACGATGGTTATCGCACAGGCCGAGGGCGAGTCATAATGCGTGCTCGAACCCACTTTGAAGATTTAGAGAAAGGTAGTCGACAAAGTATCATCATCGACGAGTTGCCTTATCAGGTTAACAAAGCCAATCTGCTCATCCGTATTGGCGAACTAGTGCGCGACAAGAAGATTGAAGGCATTTCCGATTTGCGTGATGAATCAGATAAATCCGGCATGCGCGTTGTGATCGAACTCAAACGTGGTGAGGTGCCCGAAGTCATTCTGAATAACCTGCACAAAGAAACACAAATGCAGGATACCTTCGGTATGAATATGGTGGCGTTGATTGATGGCCAACCACGGCTGATGAATTTGAAGCAAATTCTCGAAGCCTTTCTCCGCCACCGGCGCGAAGTGGTTACGCGTCGTACCGTGTTTGAGCTGAAAAAAGCACGCGAACGCGGTCATCTATTAGAAGGTTTAGCAGTTGCACTGTCCAATGTTGACGAAATCATTGCATTGATCAAAGCGGCACCAACACCGGCCGCGGCAAAAGAAGGTTTGATGGCAAGAACATGGCGTTCGCAATTGGTTGCAGAAATGTTGGCGCGTGCACTGGCAGATGCTAACGCACTTCGTCCGGAAGGATTAGATACTACTTTCGGATTGCAACAGCAGGGCTACCGATTATCCGATGCACAAGCACAAGCCATTCTGGAATTGCGTCTGCAACGCTTGACCGGACTCGAGCAAGAAAAAATTGTTTCTGAATACAAAGAAGTCATTGATAAAATCATCGATCTTCTTGATATTCTTGCAAATCCAGATCGAATTACCGTGATTATTACCGATGAGTTAAACGCAATAAAAGCGCAATTTGGCGATGCTCGTCGTAGTGAAATCGTGGTCGATACGCAAGATTTAAGCGTCGAAGATTTGATTGCACCAGCCGATATGGTAGTAACTTTATCGCATAGCGGTTATATCAAATCGCAATTATTAGACGACTATCAAGCGCAAAAACGCGGTGGCCGAGGTAAACTAGCCACCAGCACAAAAGATGATGATTTTATTGATAAATTATTCATAGCCAACACGCATGATTATATTCTGTGTTTTTCCAGTTTAGGTCGTGTTTATTGGATTAAAGTTTATGAAGTGCCACAAGGCGGGCGTTTATCGCGTGGCAAACCGATCATTAACTGGGTACAACTAGAAGAAGGCGAAAAAATCAACGCTATTCTGCCCGTCAAATCATTTGATGAAACACGTTTTGTGTTTATGGCAACAGCTTTTGGTACCGTCAAGAAAACTCCTTTATCGGAATTTTCACGACCCCGTAACAACGGTATCATCGCTATTGGATTGGATGAAGGCGATTACTTAATTGGCGTCGAATTAACCGAAGGCAAACATGATGTCATGCTCTTTTCCGACAATGGCAAAGCCACACGCTTCAATGAAAACGACGTTCGCCCCATGGGCCGTACTGCGCGTGGCGTACGTGGCATGCGACTGGGTTCAGGTCAAAAAGTCATTTCCATGCTGGTAGCGGAAAACGAAGAATTGACAGTGCTAACAGCCACTGAAAACGGTTATGGCAAACGCACGTCGATCAGTGAATACACGCGTCACAATCGCGGTACGCAAGGTATGATCGCAATCATCACCAGTGCACGTAACGGTAAAGTCGTGACCGCCAAATTGGTAAAACCAGAAGATGAAATCATGTTGATTACTTCTGGCGGCGTGCTTATCCGTACTCGCGTGAAAGAAGTTCGTGAAATGAGTCGCGCAACACAAGGTGTTACACTGATCAATCTCGATGCAGGCGAGAAACTCGCTGGTTTGGAACGCGTCGTTGAAAGTGAAGACGATGCTGAAAGTTGAAATAGTTGCAGTCGAACTAGTCCGTTAAAAAATACGATATGAATCCAATTTATAACTTCAGTGCAGGACCCGCAGTACTTCCCAAGGAAGTTCTCGAACAAGCGCGTGATGAAATGCTGGATTGGCACGGAAGTGGCATGTCCGTCATGGAAATGAGCCATCGTGGCAAAGAATTTATGGCCATCGCAGAAGAAACTGAACATGATCTGCGCGAATTGGCTGAAATTCCACAAAATTACACCGTACTTTTTTTGCAAGGCGGCGCATCCAGCCAATTTGCGATGGTCCCGTTAAATTTGTTACACGATAAAAAAAAGGCCGACTACATCAATACCGGTCAATGGTCAACTAAAGCCATTGAAGAAGCAGGAAAATACTGTACCGTCAATGTTGCCGCTTCATCATCGGATGCTAATTTTACCTATGTCCCGACACAAGACCAATGGCGCCTGGACCCTGAAGCTGCGTATATTCACTACACCAGCAACGAAACCATCGGCGGGGTCGAATTTAATTGGATTCCCAAAATTGATCCTAATTCTGGCATTCCTTTGGTCGTCGATATGTCTTCTGATATCTTGTCGCGTCCTGTGGATATCAGTCAGTTCGGTTTGATTTACGCCGGCGCACAAAAGAACTTGGGCCCTGCTGGCTTAACGCTTGTCATTATCCGCGAGGATTTACTGGGTAAGCCGCTGGCCAACACGCCCACGCTGTTTGATTATCACATTCATGCCAAAAATGATTCGATGTACAATACCCCTCCCACTTACGCCATGTATATCACGGGTTTGGTACTGAAATGGCTCAAACAAAAAGGGGGATTGACAGGTATCGAAGCGATGAATATCGCAAAAGCCAATTTATTATATGATTTACTCGATAGCACGGAGTTTTATCATTGCCCGGTCGCAAAATCAGATCGCTCACGGATGAACGTACCATTTACCTTACAAAATCCTGCCTTGGATGACGAATTCCTAAAACAAGCCAAATCCAATGGATTGATTCAATTAAAAGGACATCGTTCCGTGGGTGGTATGCGCGCATCGATTTATAATGCTATGCCGTTCGAAGGTGTGGCAAAATTGGTTACCTTTATGAAAGAGTTTGCTCATCACCATGCCTGAACTTCCAGCGAACATTTTTAAAATACAAACAGCCAATCACATCTCGCCACTCGGTTTGAGTCGATTTCCAGCGAATCACTATCAAATTGGCAATGATATTGCGCAACCGGATGCCATTTTAGTACGTTCATTTAATCTGCTGAATGCTGATATTCCATTAAGCGTCAAAGCCATAGGTCGTGCCGGAGCAGGTACCAATAATATTCCGGTGCAAACCATGAATAGTCGTGGTGTACCCGTATTTAACACGCCTGGTGCAAATGCCAATGCCGTCAAAGAATTGGTGTTGGCCAGTTTATTTATGGCCGCTCGCAACATCGTCCCTGCATTGGAATTTATCAAAAGCCTGCAAGGTGACGATGCTACCCTTAATACTCGCGCTGAGGATGGAAAAAAACGTTACTCGGGAATCGAATTACCAGGCCGCACGATTGGAATCGTTGGTTTAGGGGAAATTGGCCGTTTGGTTGCCAACGCTTCACTCAAATTGGGCATGAAAGTCATTGGTTTTGACCCTAAAATCACGGTGGATTCTGCTTGGAGTCTGTCAGCAGAAGTTAAAAAAGCAAATAGTTTAGAAGATCTTTTACGACGCAGTGATTTTATTAGTATTCACGTGCCTTTACTGGATACAACCCGACATATGATCGACGATAAAAACATTCAGTTGATGAAACAAGGCGTCATCGTATTGAATTTCTCTCGCAGCGCAATCGTCGATGAAGATGCCATTCTGCAGGGTATTTCGGCTGGCAAAATTCGTTATTATGTCTGTGATTTTCCCAGTGAAAAATTGCATCACCGCGAATCCGTCATAACACTGCCTCATCTTGGCGCCTCTACTCAAGAAGCAGAAGAAAATTGTGCTGTGATGGTGGTTGATCAACTCATCGATTATTTACAGAACGGTAATATTACCAACACGGTCAATTTTCCCGATACCCAAATGGAACGCGAATGTCCTTACCGCGTTGCTGTTGCCAATGCCAATGTACCCAACATCCTCGGACAAATTTCCACTAGCATGGCGAAAGCAGGACTCAACATTCACACCATGATTAATAAATCTCGTGGAGAAATGGCTTATACGCTGGTGGATGTCGATAGCCCAATACCATCGGAAGTCATTAACGAAATCCGTTCAATTAATGGCGTTCTGATGGCACGCTATGTACCGGCACCTAATTCTTTTTAACACAAACATCCTGTAATTCAATGTTTCTTCACTATGCCTGAGCTTCTCAAGCCTTTACGAGACCAAATTGATGCGATTGACGCTGAGTTACTCAAGCTAGTCAATCAACGTGCAGCGCTTGCGCAAAAGATTGGTGACATCAAACGAAAAAATAATAACATTATCGTTGCGTATCGTCCTGAGCGTGAAGCGCAAATTCTCACGCATATTGAAAAACAGAATCCTGGCCCCTTGAGCAACGCGCACATTCAACGACTTTTTACAGAAATTATGTCGATGTGTCGCGCCTTAGAGCATTCAATTCGAATAGCCTATCTGGGTCCTAGCGGAACTTTCTCGGAAGATGCTGTTTTAAAAAAATTTGGTCACGCAGTAACGTTAGTGCCGTGTGATTCAATTGATGACGTTTTTCGCGCGGTTGAATTTGAAAGCGCAGATTATGGCGTGGTACCCGTAGAAAATTCTACCGAAGGCGCCGTCGGTAGATCGATGGATCTACTGTTAATGTCTCCCTTGTTAATTTGTGGTGAAGTTCAATTGCCGATACACCAATCGTTGATGTCACAAGACATTGATTTAAAGGATATCAGAAAAGTTTACTCGCATCCTCAATCATTGGCACAAAGCCAGCAATGGTTACGGTTAAATCTGCCGCAACTCTCATCATCCGCCTATATCCACACAAACAGCAATTCAGAAGCTGCTCGTTTGGTGGCAACTGATCCATTTGCTGCTGCCGTTGGAAATAAAAGAGCTGCAGAATTGTTTGGATTGACGGTCCGCGCTGAAAGTATCGAAGATGATCCAAGAAATACCACTCGTTTCTTGGTTCTTGGTAGGCAATTTGTCGATCCATCAGGTAAAGACAAAACCTCGTTGGCGTTAATGACGCATAATCGTTCGGGCGCTATTTATCATATTTTAGAACCGCTTGCGAAACATAATGTTAGCATGAGCCGATTAGAATCACGTCCACTACGAACCGGCCTTTGGCAATATGTATTTTTCATCGACCTAGAAGGTCATGAACAGGATGCCAATGTAACTTCCGCGCTTGATGAAATCAGACAAAAAGCAGCTTTTTTGAAAATTTTTGGCTCATATCCTGTCTCTTAATTTTTAATTTTCTCCCGTCATTGATTCTATTCAACTAACTCACCGAAGTATCTACTAAAAGAGTATTTTTTCCATGAACCTTTGTGATTTTGTTCCTGAGAACATCCGATCCATTCAACCCTACCAACCGGGCAAACCTATTTCTGAGTTAGCACGAGAAATGGGTTTAAGCGAAGATTCTATTATCAAGCTTGCCTCCAATGAGAACCCTTTGGGAGTCAGCCCGTTAGCACTCGATGCGATGATGAATGCGATGCCAGATATCGCATTGTATCCGGATGGAAGTGGTTTTGAATTAAAAGCAGCGTTATCGCGTTGCCATGATGTTAAAGCAGAACAAATCGTCCTCGGCAATGGCTCCAATGACGTATTGGATTTAGCGGCGCGCATATTTCTCAAGCCTGGCGCTTCCGCCGTATATTCTCAACACGCATTTGCTGTCTATCCATTAGTGATACAAATTGCCGGCGCCAACGGCATTCAAGTTCCGGCGCAGGAATACGGTCATGATTTACCCGCCATTTTAGATGCGATCCAACCGGAAACCCGCATGGTGTTTATTGCCAATCCCAATAATCCCACGGGTACTTTATCGAGCGTCGATGATTTGTATCGTTTTATTGAACGCGTTTCTCGCGACATACTGATCGTGCTGGATGAAGCATATTATGAATATTTACCCGAAATTAACAAAAGCAATAGCATTCAATGGCTAAAAGAATTCCCTAATTTAGTGATTACGCGCACTTTTTCAAAAATTTATGGCTTAGCGGGCGTTCGAATTGGCTTTGCTATCGCACACCCCGACATTGCCGATTTGATGAATCGCGTGCGCCAACCGTTCAACGTCAGCAGTATTGGCTTAATAGGCGCATTGGCAGCACTCGATGACAACGAGTTTGTGCAAAAATCCTTTGCCTTAAATCGTGCAGGAATGCTGCAACTCACTGACGGATTCCGGAAACTTGGCCTTGAGTTCATTCCCTCTTCCGGAAATTTTATCAGTTTCCGTATCGATGGTGATGCAGCCAATACCCCCAAAGTGTATCAAAGCTTGTTGCGCCAGGGAGTTATCGTTCGTCCATTGGGCATTTACGAAATGCCACATCATTTGCGCGTAACGGTTGGGTTAGCGGCAGAAAATGAACGCTTTCTAAATGCCCTTCAATATACGCTAGGAGAATTAGTTTGATCATCGTCATGAATAAAACAGCCACCGAACAACAAATTGATTCGGTGGTCGAGAAAATTAAGCATTTAGGACATGGCGTCAATATTTCACGCGGCACGAATCGTATCGTCATTGGCGCTATCGGCGATGAAAGCAAATTGACACCAGAAATGTTTGATCCGATGCCGGGTGTGGAATATTCCATGCACATCGTCAAACAATACAAAATCGTATCGCGCGAATCGCATGCAGAAAATTCTATTGTTCATGTGAGAAACATTCCAATAGGAGGCGAAAAAATACAAATAATCGCCGGCCCCTGTTCGGTAGAAACTCAAGAGCAAATGGATTTAGCCGCACAACAAGTCGCTGCCGCCGGATGCCGTTTAATGCGCGGCGGCGCATTTAAACCTCGCACCAATCCTTATACTTTCCAAGGCAAAGGTGTGGATGGCTTAACTATTTTCCGCACTGCCGCCGATAAATATGACCTGCCCATTGTTACCGAGTTGATGGATATCCGTATGCTGGATACCTTTTTGGAACAAGATGTAGACCTCATTCAAATCGGCACGCGCAATATGCAAAACTTCGATTTGCTGAAAGAAGTTGGGCGCATTAATAAACCGGTCATTCTGAAACGCGGTTTATCAGCGACTATCAATGAATGGCTTATGGCTGCAGAATACATTGCAGCGGGCGGCAATCATCAAATCATTTTCTGCGAACGCGGCATTCGCACGTTTGAAACTGCCTATCGCAATGTGCTTGATGTAACCTGCATACCTGTTTTGAAGCGAGAAACTCATTTGCCGGTTATTATCGATCCATCACATGCCGGTGGCAAAGCTTGGATGGTACCAGCGTTGTCACGTGCAGCCATTGCCGCGGGCGCCGATGGTCTGTTAGTGGAAATGCATCCCAATCCGTGCGACGCTTGGTGTGATGCTGATCAAGCGTTGAATCCACAAGAACTAACCGAATTGATGCAATCCCTAAAAGGCATTGCAAATGCCATTGGACGCAGCTTGTAGCATTTGATATCGCAAAACGGACCTATATGAACAATTCTTCCATCAGTCGGATCGGCAAACTGGTCATCATTGGCGTCGGTTTAATTGGTGGTTCTTTTGCTTTAGCATTACGCCAAGCTGGCATGGTGCAACATATCATCGGGATAGGCCGTAATCAGAAAAATATGCACAGCGCGCTAGAGCGCGGCGTCATCGATGAGACCACGATGGATTACGCAACCGCGCTCAACGATGCTGATTTAGTATTTCTTGCTATGCCGGTTGGACAAACCGAATTGATCATGACGAACATTGCGCCTCATTTACAATCACAAACGATCGTCACCGATGCCGGAAGCACCAAGCAAGATGTGATTGCAGCGGCTATCAAACACCTCAAGTCTGAACATATCGCAAATTTTGTTCCAGGTCACCCGATCGCAGGTACCGAAAACAGCGGCGTTGCCGCAGCACAGGTGGATTTGTATCAGGGCAAGCACGTAGTTCTAACGCCGCTTAAACAAACTCGCTCGCATGCAATCGAAACTGTTACGCAACTATGGCAAGCATGTGGCGCAAAGGTTTCAATTATGCCGGCGAATGAACATGATCAAATTCTCGCCATCACCAGTCATCTACCACACATTCTGGCATTTACCATGATGCGTTATTTGCACCATGGCACCGGTAATTCTGAAAGCCTGCTGCGTTTTGCCGGTAGCGGTTTTCGAGATTTCACGCGAATTGCGGGTAGTTCACCAGAAATGTGGCGTGACATCTGCTTGGCAAATCGAGACGAATTACTCAAGCAGATCGATGCCTATCAAGCCGAACTCAAAACCGTACAAAAATTAATCGAAGAAAAAGATCAAGACGAATTAGAGCAAATTTTTTATCAAGCGCGCGCGATCCGGCAAACTTGGATAGAAAACAAAAACTCATGATCATAAAATAAATAGCTGTTAAAAACCATTTCGCAAAACTAACAATTTTAATTCGTTGCCCCCAGTTGCAGCGCTCGTTTTCTCGACAACTCTAATGATTCCTGCGATGCTTCAGTAGCATTCCAACCCTGTAAGTTTTGGTAGGCAATATCAGCCAGTGCCTGAATCCAGTCAGTCCTTTCATTTAGGCAAGGAATGTAGTGATATTCTTGACCACCTGCTTGAAGAAATAAGTCTTTAACTTCAATAGCGATTTCTTCCAATGTCTCCAAACAATCTGAAACAAATCCTGGGCACACCACATCAACCCGCTTCATTTTTTGCTTGCCAAGTTCGATTAAAGTATCGGCCGTATAGGGCGTCAACCATTGCGCTTTGCCAAAGCGCGATTGAAAACATATTTGATATTGATCGCTAGATAATTCCAGTGCTTCTGCCAGCAACCGTCCAGTTTTCTGACAAAAACAGTGATAAGGATCACCTTTATCTAAATTGGCACGCGGTGTACCATGGAAGCTGATAATGAGTTTTTCTGGTCTTTCATAGATTTCCCAATAATCGCGAACATTCTGTGCCAATGCAGCAATATAGCCTGGATCATCATGATACTGTTTGACTGTACGAATCGCTGGCTGATTACGCATCCGCGATAACACCGTAAATACGCCATCCATTGCCGCAGCCGTGCTGCTTGCAGCATATTGCGGAAATAAAGGTAATACCAGAATGCGGTCGCACCCCTGCTGCTGCATTTTTTCCAAAACCGCCGCAATCGATGGTTCGCCAATATTCATCGCATATTCAACCATCGTTTCACTCCCACATCTTGATTGCAATGCCTCGCGTAAAAGCTTGGTTTGCCGCTCAGTATGCACTTTTAACGGAGAACCTTCTGGCAGCCAGATTTTGGCGTATTTTTCAGCGGACTGTTTAGGCCTAAACGGCAGAATAAAACCATACAAAATAGGCCACCAAATGATCCTGGGCACCTCGATTACGCGCGGATTGCTGAGAAACTCTTTTAAGTACGGCCGTAAAGCTTCAGCCGTTGGTGCATTGGGTGTTCCAAGATTAATTAATAAAACACCAGTACGCGTGGAATTTCCGTGACAATAAATTGATTTTGAGGCCATAAATAGAAATAGAGAAACTTATAGAGTCATCATAAAAAGAAGTCATTCTGAATGCTACAGAGCCGCTTATTGGAACTAAGAATGCTTTGAAACGAAAAAATTTAATGTTGTGATAGTCCGCTTGAAAGTAGCTTAGCGGTAATATCCACGATAGGAATCACACGTTCATAAGCCATGCGTCTTGGTCCTATCACTCCGACTGTTCCGACGATTTCACCGTCTATTTCATAGGGTGCAGCGATAACGCTAAATTCTTCTAACGAAGCAACATCCGATTCTCCGCCAATAAATACTTTTACGCCATGCGCCTTGCGACTTAATTCCAACAATTGCAACAATTTTGTTTTACGTTCGAACAGTTCGAATAGCTTCTTCAATCCCAGTAGGTTCTCAGTTAAATCATTAACTTGCAATAAATTTCGCTCACCGGCAACCACAACAGCTTCGCTATTTTCATTCGCCGCACTGCCACTCACCTCAATTGCCGCACTCATTAAACTAATCAATTCTCCGCGCAATTCTTTTAGTTCAACATTCAAACGACGGTGGATTTCGTCCAACGCACAACCGGCATAATGCTGATTAATAAAATTTCCCGCTTCGATCAAATCAGCTTGAGTATAAGGAGTTTGCGTGAAAATAATTTTGTTTTGCACATCACCTTCCGGCGTCACGATAATCAACAAAATCCGCTTCTCGGAAAGCGCCATGAATTCGATATAGCGAAACACCGCACCCTTATGTTTAGGCGTTATCACTAAACCTGCGAATCGTGTCAGTTCTGACAACAAATGCGAAGCAACATTAATGAGACGCGAAGGATTATCCGGATGCAAATGACTTTCCATATGGCTTAACTCAGTTTTGTTCAACGTCTGCACAACTAATAGCGTATCAATAAAAAACCGATACCCTTGGGCCGTTGGTACACGACCAGCCGACGTATGCGGACTAGCAACCAAGCCCATTTCTTCCAAATCCGACATCACATTGCGAATCGTTGCAGGGCTTAAATCTAAACCGGAAAACTTCGATAAAACGCGTGAACCCACTGGCTGACCTTCGTGGATATAGCGTTCGATCAATGTTTTGAGAAGTATTTGTGCGCGTTCATTTAGCATAGGTTTATTTTACACCAACAAGCTTCATTTATTACTGCGATGTCACCGATCAATATAGGCTTTTAATTTTTCTATGTTAGACTTTTAAAAACAAAACCCTCACTTTGTCTGAAGAATAAATATAGGTATTACTTTCCAGAAAACAACAGGGGAATTCTGATAGTGTAAAAGATGAATTTAAACGTTAAATGACATTAAAAAATCCACTCAACATGAATAAAAGTTTTTTACCATTACCACAATCGATCCATGACTCGTACATTTGAAACCATTGCGTTAATCGGAAAATTCAAAAATGCCGAGATCACTGTTCCGCTGTTAAAACTAGCTGACTATTTGACTACCAGAGGAAATCAAGTTCTGGTGGATGAATTTAGTGCTTCGGAGAAAATTGCCCAATCCTACCAAACGTCATCGCTTGAAAAAATTGCGCAGCAAGCGGATCTCGCCATAGTCATAGGCGGCGATGGCACCATGTTAAATATCGCGCGCATGCTGGTATCGTATGACGTGCCTTTAATCGGTATCAATCAGGGAAGGCTAGGGTTTCTGACTGACTTATCCTTAGACAATATGCTTGCATCTTTAGAAGAAATATTGTCGGGTCATTATGATACGGAAGAACGCATTTTGTTATCTGCCGAAGTTTCACGAGCAGGAATTTGTCGATTCAATAATCTCGCCTTCAACGA
This sequence comes from Nitrosomonas sp., assembly GCA_020890945.1. Classification (GTDB taxonomy): domain Bacteria; phylum Pseudomonadota; class Gammaproteobacteria; order Burkholderiales; family Nitrosomonadaceae; genus Nitrosomonas. The sequence continues at coordinate 10,181 of JAJHPK010000068.1, read as the reverse complement.
TGTTGTGCTACATCGCGGCGTCAGTAGCGGCATGATAGAGTTTGAGGTCAGAATCAACGGCGAATACATGAATACCTTACGTTCCGACGGATTGATTATCGCTACACCAACAGGTTCCACGGCCTATGCCTTATCGGCAGGCGGTCCTATTCTGTTCCCTAGCCTGAATCTCATCACGTTGGTTCCAGTATGTCCACACACCTTGAGTAACCGCCCTATCGTGATTGGCGCCGAAGCAAATATTGAAATTAATATGCGCAGTTCCGTCAATGTGGGCATCAATTGCGATAGTCACGCTTATTTTGATTTAGAACAAACCGATCACATCATGATCAAACGCCACCCGCAAACCGTGCGATTGTTGCACCCAGTTAATCATAGCTATTATCGCATGCTAAGAGAAAAGCTCGGTTGGAGCGAGTTTCCTTAATTGATTGTCACCCGCAATTGTATGCTCAAACATCTTAGCATCCACAACTTTGTTATCGTTGATCACATTGAATTGGATTTTTTACCTGGATTCACCGTATTAACGGGAGAAACGGGTGCTGGAAAGTCTATTCTACTGGATGCACTTATGCTCGCCTTGGGCGAACGTGGCGATATACAACAAATACGTCCGGGTTGTGAGCGTGCTGAAATCAATGCAACCTTTGAAATTCATTCGCAGCAAATCTTAATTGATTGGCTAAATGACCATGATTTACAAGGCGATCCTGGAATTTGCCTTATGCGCCGCATTATTGAATCCAACGGACGCTCCCGCAGCTATATCAATGGACACAACGCAACCCTGCAACAATTACGCACGGCTGGCAGCTTGTTAGTCACCATCCACGGCCAGCACGCACATCAATCTTTGTTACAACGTGATGCACAACGCGAATTGCTAGATGCTTATGCACAATGCGAAGATTTATCAGAAAATGTCCGCAGCGCATACCAAAATTGGCAAGCGCTCATGCAACAGCGCATCGCAGCAGAACAATCTTCCGCAGATTCTCAGAGCAAACGCGAACAATTAGAATGGCAATTACAAGAAGTATCGGCATTAAATCTCACGATTGACGAATGGCATGCCTTACAAACCGATCATGCTCGACTGTCTCATGTCGCTTCTTTACTATCAACTGCGGAAAATAGTATTGAATTACTCTCAGAAAACGAACAGGCTGCCTTATCGCAAATCCATTCCGTGCATAACCAACTGCAACAACAGCTCGAATATGACCCACAACTGAAAGAAATCGTTGATTTACTCGATTCCTCCGCTATTCAGTTGCAAGAAAGCATTTATGCATTGCGTGATTATCGTCAATCGTTGGATCTCGATCCACAAAGACTGCAAGATGCCGAACAACGATTGTCGGCGATTCACAGCATAGCGCGCAAATTTCGTATCGCGCCTGAACAACTTCCTGAATTACAAATTTCGCTTGAAAATAAGCTTCAAACACTTAATGCCGAATCAAATAGTGAACAATTAAAAACGTTGGAAATCGAAGCACAAACCGCTTACCTACAACGAGCCGAAAAACTCAGTGTCGCTCGCATCAAAGCCGCCAAATCGTTATCACTCAACGTGACAACAGCCATGCAAACCCTTGCCATGAATGGAGGACAATTTGCAGTAGAGCTAACCCCCTTGGCACAAAGCAACGCAACCGGTTTAGAGCAGATCGAATTTCAAATCGCCCCACATGAAGGCTTACCGCTGCAACCATTGAATAAAACCGTGTCAGGAGGTGAACTGTCGCGCATCAGCTTAGCGTTACAAGTCATTGCCAGCAAAGCCATTCATGTTCCTACTTTAATTTTCGATGAGGTGGATGTCGGTATCGGTGGAAAAGTCGCTGAGATCGTTGGTAACTTGCTAAAAAAATTGGGAAAGGAATGCCAAGTTTTATGTATCACCCACCTACCGCAAGTCGCCGCCGCAGGCGATCAACAATGGCAAGTCAATAAAATGACTTCCACTTCAGACGCAGGAAAACCGCAGGTTCTCAGCCACATCAAAGTCCTCAATTCACACGATCGCATCGAAGAAATCGCCCGCATGCTGGGCGGCATAAAAATTACCGAAGCAACGCGTCAACACGCCCGAGAAATGCTGAAACACAACGAGTGACCATCACTTTCTTCTTAAAAAAGATTGAGGTAGGCTAATTTTCTCGGAAATCCAAGGTTTTATAAAAAAGCTAAATAAAGGGAAGCATTTGCATCCCATCTTTAATCTTCTTGTAACAGAGTGAATAGAAAATGTGACGATTTGTTACTGAATTGTTAATACATTGTTTTTAAAATTACTCCTTCTTTATTCTCTGTTATTTCTGGTTTTACCTGTTCAAGCATCGGTTACCGAGCCTGACCCACGCGCTTCAGATGCATTTGATTTTATGAATCTGCTGTCGAAAAAGGGGCTTCATGATTTAAAGAACGAACGCTGGAATGCTTATGGTCAATTTACCTATATTTCCAGTTGGAAAGATGCTTTTCCGGCCGCTTATACGAACTTGAATGGGACGCCCAATTCCCTACTGCCGGACAGCGAAAGAAGCTTTAGCGGCACCGGCACATTGTATTTTGGGCTCAAAGTATGGAATGGCGGAGAAATTTATTTCTCGCCGGATTTGATTTCTACACGTGCTTTATCCGATTTAAAAGGTTTTGGCGGCGCGATACAAAACTTTGAGTTACAAAAAGGCGGTTCTGAAACCCCCATCTATTTCACATCCCGAGTATTTTTTAAGCAAGTTTTTGGATTTGGTGGAAAACGCATACAGCTTGACTCTGATCCGATGCAGCTCGGCACGGTCGTGGACAGCAGAAGCCTCGTGGCCAGGATTGGCAAATTTAGCGTTCTCGATTTATTCGACAAAAATTCATACTCCGGTGATCTGCGCCGACAGTTTTTTAACATGGGCTTCATGACTTATGCCTCCTTTGATTTTGCCTCAGATGCGAGAGGATATACTTATGGTTTTTCCGGTGAATATCTTCATGATGATTGGGCTATACGTTTTAGCCACGTAGCCACTCCTACCAATCCCAATCAACTGCCGATTGATTCACGAATATTTACTTACTACGGACAGCAACTCGAACTGGAACATAAGCATTCGCTGTATGGACAGCCCGGCGCGGTAAGGATCTTAGCTTATAGAAACCATGAAAACATGGGCAAATTTAGTGATGCTATCGCCGCTTTTGAACTTAATCCTAATCGGAACGCTACAACCTGTACCGGGTTCAATTACGGATCAGGCAATGCAGGTGCCCCAGATTTATGCTGGGCGCGCAAACCCAATGACAAAATGGGCATAGGCATTAACCTTGAACAGCAAGTAATGGACGATATTGGCTTATTTTTTCGAGGGATGTATAGCGACGGTAAAACCGAAGTATATTCCTACACTTCAACAGATAGATCGATCTCATTGGGTGCATTGGCCAAGGGTTCGCGATGGGGGTGAAAAAGAGATTCACTTGGAATCGGATTTGCCGCAGGCTGGATTTCAAACGTGCATGCCAAGTATTTGAATATGGGCGGCATTGATGGATTTATCGGTGACGGAAGGATTCGCGCACAACCTGAGCATGTGGTCAATGTTTTTTATAGCCTCAGTTTACTCAGTTCATTATGGGTATCTGCGGATTATCAGCATATTAGCAATCCTGGCTTCAATGCAGATCGTGGCCCGGTAAATGTGTTTGGGTTAAGGGTGCATGGCGAGTTTTAATCCGAATTTTTCATTAGAGGTCTAAAAACTGATTATTCGGCTGCAAGCAACAGAGCTTTCGGTTGCCTTGATTGACTTCAAATAGAGTCTTTATGGCTGACTTTGACTAGAAAGATAGCTATACACCCATACTTAAAATCGTTTCATTTCCTGGCAATTTCCCAACAGTCCCATCAATTAAAGCGCTTCATAACGAATTTCAACGATCTCTAAATCTTCAACGCCTTTAGGCGTATGCAATTTCACTACATCGCCCTCGCGGGCTTTAAGCAATGCTTTGGCCAATGGAGAAATCCAACTGATACGACCACGAGCAGGATCTGTTTCGTCTAAACCGACAATGCTGTAAGTATGTTCTTCACCTTGTTCATTACAGATCGTGACCGTTGCGCCAAAAAAGACTTGGTCACAATCGCTGCGCTGTGCGGGGTCAACTACTTCGGCATTTTCTAATCGTTTGGACAAAAACCGTAGACGGCGATCAATTTCACGCAAACGTTTTTTCCCGTAAATATAATCGCCATTTTCCGAGCGATCACCGTTCGATGCTGCCCAAGATATGGTTTTTACTAATTCCGGACGTTCTACTTTCCATAACTGATCGAATTCATCGACCAATTGTTTATGCCCAGATGGGGTAATATAATTCTTTACTCCCTGCGGTAATTGTGGCAAACCATCGAGTTCGTCATCCTCTTCACTTTCTTTGATAAACGCTTTATTCATGTTTAATGCGATATTGTTTTAGAAAAAACATTGATAACGATCACACCCATGATGATGAGTGTAAGTCCAATGATGGCGGGTGTATCCAGCGTTTGCTCCAAAAACAACCAACCCACCAGAGCGATTAACACGATACCGATACCTGACCAAACCGCATAGGCAATACCAACAGGAATGGTTTTGAGCGTTAATGACAACAAATAAAAAGCTAATAGATAACCAATAACCACGACCATTGAAGGCCAGAAACGGGTAAAACCTTCCGAAGCTTTCAAGCAGGAAGTCGCGATCACTTCGCTGATGATGGCGATGGATAGATAAATCCACTGTTGCATGACTTAAACTCCATTAGATCTTCCGCTTACCACTCGATTCATCCAATACATCGACAATTTGATTGAATGGTTTGTGCTGTAGGAAATTTCGTATATTTTCTGCCAAACGATTGAGCAAACGCTGCCGAGATTCAAGACTAGCCCAAGCAATATGCGGGGTAATAATCAAATTGTTAAGGTGCGATTGTAAAATCAGGCTATTTTGCGTGGGTGGTTCTTGTTGCACCACATCAATCGCTGCACCAGCGATCTGTTCAGAAGTCAAACTATCGAGCAAATCGGCTTCGTTAACCAAGCCACCACGCGCAGTATTAATCAAATAAGCAGAAGATTTCATCAACGCTAATTCACGTTGCCCAATCAGGTGCTGTGTTTCTGCCGATAGCGGGCAATGCAATGTAATAAAATCGGCTTGACGAATGACCGTGTCAAATTCAACTCTGTCTGGTCGTGGCGTTGCATGTTTATGTTCCGCAATCAAAACATTCATTCCGAACGCTTGAGCCACTTGCGCCACGGCTCTGCCCAAAACACCATAGCCAATAATACCTAATGTTTTACCGGATAGCTCGTTAATAGGAAAATCCATTGGGCAAAAAAATTGACTCGATTGCCAACCGCCCCGTTTTACGAGCTGCTGATAATCGATAAAGTGGCGCGACAAACTCAACATCAACAGAAAAACATGCTGAACCACAGAAGGCGTCGCATAGTTACGCACATTACACACTGCAATATTGCGTTCAGCCGCAGCTGCCAGATCCACATTGTTATATCCGGTTGCCGCTACACAAATCAGCTTCAAACACTGTGCCGCTTCAATCGATTCTCGATTAATCAATATCTTGTTGCTGACGATCACGTCGGCTTCGCGAATTCTTTGCGACACTTCCTGTTCCAAGGAATTATGATAGTAGCGCCAAGGTGAGACCGCCTGTTCTAATAACGTGCAATCCAGATCATTGCGACTGACAGAACCGAAGTCCAGAAAAACCGCTCGCATATTATTTCGCAATCGTGATACTGGGCACGCCAACCCGTGGAATATCTGTGACGGTCATTTGAAATAACAAAAATAACAATTGAAATGCATCTCTATTCCAACGGGCATATTGGCTACGGGTATCGACCGCGTAGTATCGGTCATTCCAACGCACAGAAATATCAGCATTCTTTGGTGCTGAATTTGAGACCATCATTGCCATCGTTAAATCAGGATTCTCATCTCCCAAAATCTGCGATGTCCGAGGATCTTTATCAACGCGATAACCGTGTTCATTGCCCAATGCTTTACCCAGAAAATCCAAAATTGCGTGAAAGCTTCTTAATCTAAAGCTTCCTCTCATCGGCCATTCCCCACCGAAATAACCTGATCGGATATCAAAAGCAATATCATTGATATCCCAATCTTCGACTATTTGATGCATTTCTTCTTTTTCCTGTGCGGATAGTAAACTGGGATCGTAGTTAGTGATTAAAATAGGACCTGCAGTGTGTGTGCTTAACTTATAAGTATTGTCTTTGGCGCGATACTCAATTTCGTATTCCTTTTGTAACGTAGAAAATCCTTCTTTCGCAAATGCGCTTGCAGGAATAGTCCAACTATGAATTAAGGGCAGAGGTTCCGCGTGCAATTCATTCGCATCTTGAATTGCTGAAAGGTGTAAAACAATCCGGCGAAACATCATATAACTTTCATTATCAGAAGGTTTATTGCGATATATGCCATATTTCGCTTGCTCTTGTAAGCGGACTTCTTGTGCCATCATGCGCAGCAACAAATCAACGTCGTAGCGTTGACGCAACAATAAAGTCAGTTTACTTTGCGAAAATGGTGTCAATAAGCGCTTAGTAAAATCTTCTCCTTCGATCGGAACAATGCTGATGGTTGGACTTTCAGCAACTCCCCCTCCAAAAATAGGCATCAATGAAGTACCCGCCAAGCCTCCCAAAGCCGGCGTGGCGCCCGCATTAGCATGAAAGGTGAAAGTCGCCGCAATATTAGAAACGCCCGTAAAATGAATAGGTTGATGATGATGCGCGCGAACGATATTAATCAACAATTGCTGCGAGATGGTATCCGTTACCGCATCGTCATATGCCAAAACTGCACGATTTAACGCGATTGGCGATATGCAACCAATCAATAACGTCAAAATTAGAATCAATACACTCAATTTCAGAAAATTGAGCAACTGAGCCTGTCCGGTTTGTTTGATTTTCAATTCAGGGCAATAAAAATTATGATTGTAACTACTGAGATAGTTGCAGCATTTTATATCACAGCTCTATCACAAAACGAATGTTTTTATTCAATCGAAGTAAATATCGAATCAATTTATTTTGATTCAGATTTTTTAATATAATCAAACGGATCATCACATTCTATTTGATGCTAACGTAGCCATTACTTAGGGAAACCCTGAACAATTAATGACTTTCAGATTTTTCGGTATTACTGTCAGTTTTGTGAACACGAATTCTCGGCAATTCATTTTTTGGCAGCGTTTTGCCGCCAGATTTCCCCTGTTTGTGTTTTATCATCCACCATTGGGAGCATTTTGAGCGGACTCCCCCTCAAGTAGCCAGCAGTCGCCTTCGCAGCAGGTACAAGTTAGCCAAGCCCATCAGCATGTTCACTTGGACGGTATTTCTTCATCATCCCGCAGTAGCTTGGGCAAGACGTTGATGTCCGCTTCATTGGCTGCGGTAATTTCAACCGTGTGCACCGCCCCTGAATCCACGTCGGCATCAACATTCACTTTCATGTCAAACTATTGCTTTCCCTATCGAGTTCCAGTCGATTAACTGGTCAATTTACTTCAGAAAATTTCCTTTTCGGGTGTGGTGCGTCACATCAAATTCTGAAAAAACTCACACTTATCACTTCAAAGCTATTGTTTTAAACAAGCCATTATAGTAATTGACTGGCCAATCATGATTGTAACCGTGCAAAGGTCTCACTATGAGAATCTTCCAGATTTTTTATTGATGTGTTTTTTCTCACAGACTTTGAAATTAGCACTCTTTACACTCGTACAGCACTCGAAGTTTAGTTTATGACTTGATTGCTAACTTTATGATACGAATCATATTTCAAAAGAGAATAAATCATGGAAATAATCAATGGAACAATTTTCAGTGATGATGAAGATATTTTCCATCCATTATTCGGGGCCAATTTGATTGATGAAATGAGTGCCAATTGGTCTTTTGGCAATGACTTGATGATGGGGCTTGCAGGCAATGATATTTATCGAATCAATTCAACATTAGACAATACCACCGGTTTCCTGATAGCTATTAATGGAACCGGAAGCAGTGTAGCAAACACAATTACGGGAAATAGTCTCGCGAATAACTCTTCGGGTTTGGGAGGCAAAGACATTCTCAATGCTAGATCGAGTGATGGCAAGATTATTTGTGGTTTTGGTAAAGACCATGATCGATGGCGGCAGTCTCTTAACGAGATCCGTTGTTTAAAAAAATTCTCTATCGGTTTAAGTAGCATTCTTAAGAAATTAAGTCTATATCCTAGGACCAGAATCACAGGTTGGTCCTATATCTTTTTTGAAATAACTCTGAAAGAATGACATTGCACCATGCATTAAGTATATATTTATATTAATAATTATGTAATCGCGATGTCACAAATACTTTCTTTGCTAACTTTTTCTAGGAGTTTCTAACATGACACAAGTTTTTGATTTAACCACACTCAATGGTAGCAATGGTTTTAAGACAAATTCTTCTATTTGGGGTGTTAGTAATGCAGGAGATGTAAATGGTGACGGCTACGATGATATTGTCATTGGCGGTAAGGGGCATCCTGGCCCCAATAATATAGTTTATGCCTCAAGTAATGTAATCTTTGGTAAAAATACACCATTTAGCGCAACATTTGATCCATCGACACTCAATGGCAATAATGGTTTTCAATTATCTGAAGACACTTATGGAGCAAATTGGGTAACCACAGCCGGGGATTTTAATGGCGATGGTTTCGATGATTTGCTCGTTAATGGAGTTGCTTATTCATTGTCTGCTAGCATTTTCTTTAGCAAAGGTGCTGGTTTCAATAGCACTGAAAGTTTAGATTCTGCTTTGCAGGACAAAAATACCGGTATTAGTATTTTTGGTGTAGAAGGTATTTACAGTCAAATTCTTTCCGTGAGTAATGCAGGCGATATCAATGGCGACAATATTGACGATATTATCGTAGGTAATGGGAATGTTGGGGGTTATCTTGGAGGTGTGAGCTACGTCATATTTGGTAGCAAAAACTTTGCCAGTAAAAATATCGATGTACAAACATTGGATGGTACGAATGGTTTTCGGTTGCAAGGTGTCGACGGCATTCACGGAAAAGATGCTATGGGTGATTCACTCAGTGGAGCCGGCGATATCAACGGTGATGGTTATGATGACTTGATAGTCGGTGCAGCATGGGGTGGTGATAACCCAACAAATGGAGGATCTAGTTATGTGGTATTCGGTAAGGCCTCTGGATTCAGTGCAAATTTGGAAATGACCTCGCTCGATGGTACGAATGGTTTTCGCTTGGATGGTATCGCTAAGGATGATTTTGCGGGCAGTGTCAGCAGTGCGGGAGATGTTAATGGTGACGGTTTTGCGGATATGTTGATTGGCGCTCCTGGCGCTGATATCAATGGAAAGGACTCAGGCTCCAGTTATGTCGTATTTGGCAAAGCCTCTGGTTTTGATGCGGTGGTCAATTTAGCCGACCTGGATGGCATCAATGGTTTTACTATGAATGGCGAGTCGGCTGGAGATCGATTGGGTATTAACATCAGTGACGCAGGCGATGTCAATGGCGATGGTTTTGGCGACATATTGATCGGTGCTGGAGGAGCAGATAATCATGGCGTGGATTCTGGTTCTGTGTATGTTATTTTTGGCAAATCGACCGGTTTTAGCGCCACGCTGGATTTGGCTAATTTGGCTAGTGATGCTGGTTTTCGTATCGATGGATTAAAAGCTGGGGATAGGTTAGGATTTACTGAAAATAGTGTCAGTAGCGCGGGAGATATCAATAACGATGGTTTCGATGACCTAATGGTGTCTGAGTTTAATAACTATTCCATCAACTCTGAAATGACCAGCTATGTTATTTTCGGACGCAGTGATTTTTCAAACCCAGAAAAAGTCATTAAAGGCACCAATAAAAACGATATGCTTGTGGGCACCAAAGCCGCCGAACGTTTTGAAGCAGGTAATGGCAACGATACCCTCATCGGAAAAGGCGGAGCAGATACCTATCTTGCGGGCAACGGCAACGATTACATCCGAATCAGCGATCTGAATTTCAAACTGGTCGATGGCGGCAATGGAAATGGCGATACATTAGCAATAGCTGCGG
>JAJHPK010000054.1 GCA_020890945.1 Nitrosomonas sp. | reverse complement strand
AACAAATCGTCTAAATGCATTACCATCTCGAATTGAGCGCAATGAATCAAATCGGCATAGATAAGCGGTACAGATGGAGTGATACGGTGTGCTAATTGTGGTTGCTGTTCAATTTGCTGGAAAATATCATTGGTTCGAGTACCATGCCGACGTAGCAACCACTGTGTACTTTCAGCATCAATGCTCAGTTCGGTGGCTTTCGATTGCATTTGATGTAGCCAAGTCTCGAAATCTTCATGAGGTGCCCAAGGAAATAATCGTTGGGTTGCGCAAGAAAGGGGATTTCCCAATTGTTGACAAACTTCATTGACAATTGCAGCAGCATCTTGTCGGGCAGAAGTAATTTTGCCACCGATCGAATAATGAATGCTTTTAGAAATGGATTTTAGTTCCCAATCGCGACTGACTGAAGAGGGTGCGATAGGCGTTTTGTGTGTGCTGGATTGTTCGTCTTGCTTGAAAACTCTCAATCCAGCAAATTTCCCGATGATATCTTGTTCGCCCCAGGGGATTTGCAAATAATCATTTACCGCATCGAGTAGATAGCGAATATCGTTTGATTCAACCTTAACATTAGCTATATCGTCACAATAATCTGTATCGGTTGTACCAAGCAGACTCTTGCCATACCAAGGAATCAAGAAAAAAACTCGTCCATCCGATTTTGCGGTTAAAAGTAGCGCTTTATTTCCCGTAACACCCGTCATGATCAAATGAATGCCTTTAGCAAGTCGGCACCACGATTGACTGTTTTTGTCATTCACTAACCATTGGCCTGTGGTAAAAACAATTTGCTTGGCATGGATAGTTTGTTGTTCGCCGGTCAGTAGATCTTTCAGAGATACTTCATGAGTGCTTTCATTTGCTTGCTGAAATTGTGTCAACTGACAGTAGTTGACGCAGATTGCGCCGGTATCTAATGCGCCAGCGATAAGTTCTAACACCAAACGTGCATCATCGGTTTGTGCATCGGAATAAATAAAGCTTCCTGTTAACGCATCGTGACAAAGATAAGGAAGCTGATGGACAGATTGCTCAGCACTTAAATAGTGATGTCGCATTTCTGTTGGCAGTTTTCCTGCGAGCCAATCATAAATCATCAATCCCAATTTCAAGGTAAAGCGGCTGATTCTTTGATTGCGCTGCGATGCGTAAATGGGAACACCGAACTGCAAAGGCCAAACGCGGTGGGGCGCATTTTTTAACAGAAGCTCTCGTTCTTTTAGGGATTTGCTGACCAGCTTGAAATCGTATGTTTCTAAGTATCGCAGGCCGCCGTGTATCAATTTGCTGGATGCTGATGAAGTGGCACTGGCCCAATCGCCTTGTTCAACAATTGCGACTTTTAACCCACGTAGCGCTGCATCATAAGCGGTCCAGGCGCCGTAAATACCGCCGCCACATACCAATAAATCATAAGGTTGATGGGTAAGAGCAGCAAAATCCCTTTTCATTGATCGCGAATGGCTAAAGCTTTTTGCGGAAAGTCGCTGATTAATATGTCTACATCGAATTCTATGGCCCTGTTAATTTGCAGTTCACTGTTGCAGGTATAGACGCCAATACATTTGTTTTGATCACGCAATAAATCAATGATCGCCTGATTAATGTTATCAATCGGTAAGCAGAATCCGTGCAGAAAAGGATGTGCACTGTTAGCTGCGCGTATATCGGAAAAGGTTTGATCGGTTTCGATATTGTAAATTAACGGAAAGTCTGGCTGACACTCGTGCGCATACACGAGACTAGCTAAATTAAATGATGATACCACGATGCGATTGTCTAAACTGCTACCAATCAGCTTTAAAGTTTCACGCATTTTTAATTGGTGGCGTGAAACTGTTTCCCAATCACGGTTTTTGATTTCAACCAATAAACGACAGTGGTTTCGATAGGTGAGCAAAAAATCTTGCAGTGTCATTAAACCTTGGCGCGCATCGCCCGTGGAGTTTGAAAATATTTCGCTGAGCTGCTCGTAATCGAAATCATCAATATGTTTATCGCTGAGTCCAATTTTGCCGAGATAGCGATCATGCCATAGCACGGCGATTTCATCTCGGCTGAGTTGAACGTCTGTTTCAATGCCATCAATCGGATATGCCAATGCCTTGTCAAAAGCACTGCGTGTATTTTCACGTGCTTCGGAATTTGCACCGCGATGGGCGTAGACCCAAGGTTTTCCGGCTGGCCGAGTATTCATGATGACTAAAAATTAAAGCTTAGCCGGCATTAAATGAATAACAAGTCTCAATTATTTTTTCGCTGTTTTCAATAATTCGACGATAGCTGGATCTTTTGCGATTTCGGCAGCGGTTTTACCTTTTTTACTTTTGAGATTGAGGTTTGCGCCTTTCTGTAACAAGATTTTTACCGTGTCCGCATGATCGTGTAATCCCGCCCACATCAACGCTGTTACCCCATCGTCATTTTGTAAATCTATCTTTGCGCCATTTTCTAACAATGCTTCAATAACATTTGTATGCCCATTTTGCGCGGCAAGTATCAGAGGCGTGAATCCGATAGCAGCTTTGTGATCAACTTTTGCCCCATGTTTAATGAGTGTCTTTGCCATCTCGGTATTACCAATCAATGCAGCAATGGTTAAAGCGGTTGCTTTGTTTTTATCCTGTTGATCGACTTTGGCGCCTTTTGTTAGCAAGGTATTGACGATATCGATATGCCCATTTTGCACAGCAATATAGAGCGGGGTCGTATCATTGATGGCGGGCAGATCAAACGCAGCATTTTTTGCCAGGAGTGTCTCGACGACAGCTTTATGCCCATTTCTCGCAGCCATATAAAGCGCGGTTGTATTATCCGCTGCACGATGGTCGATTTTGGCACCTTTTGCCAAAAGTTTTTCGACGACAGCTTGTTTCCCTTCCAGTGCGGCGATGATCAAAGCAGTAACTTTGTCTTTAGTTTCTAATTGAATATCTGCTCCTTTTGTTATCAGCGTATTAACAATCGCTTCCTGGCCTTTTTGAATGGTTAGCATCAAAGCGGTGATGCCATCGGTCGTTTGTGCATTGATTTTTGCGTCTTTAGCTAATAAGGTATCAACAATTTCGGCGTGTCCGTTTTTGGCGGCCAGCATCAACGCGGTGGTATCCCCAGTGTTTTTTAAATTGACATCGGCTTTATTCTCCAACAACAGCTTGACAACATCGCTATGACCGTATTGAGATGCGATCATCAATGCATTGAATCCTTTATCATTTTGATAATTGATGTTGGTGTTTTTAGCTAATAATTCTTTGATGGTTTCAATGCTTCCTGAAAAAGCGGCTTTGAGAAATTCACTATTGTCATCGTCGGCGAATACATTCGCTGTCAAGAAGCACGTCGAAACGAAAACCGTAATAAAGAGAATGCGTATGGAATGAGTCAGTTTCTTTGTAAAATTCATTGCTTATACCTATGACGAATATTGTTATTATTTGTTGCTGAATTAGAATTTGTTCATGTTACAGTAACCAATCCGATATTTTACCTGAGAACCGAAGCTATCACGCAATTGTCGTGAAGGTGCATTTTTATCATAAGGTTGTTTGATTGACATGAGTTTGCAAAATATTCCAAACCATTGGATTATCCCGGATTGGCCAGCGCCATCGAATGTTAAAGCGTTGTTTACTACGCGTCAGGGCGGTTTTAGTAGCGGCAACAACCATCAATTTGCATCGCTGAATTTAGGAGCACACGTCAATGATGAGGTACTGCATGTCGAACAGAACCGCATGTTATTGCGTCGTTTTTTACCGAGCGAACCGAAATGGCTGCAGCAAGTGCATGGTGTGCTGCCGGTTTGGGTCGATGAGAAAACCACATCGACGATAGCGGCGGATGCTGCGATGACGAAACAACGTAGCATTGTTTGCGCAGTGATGGTGGCGGATTGTTTGCCGGTTTTTTTGTGTGATCGTGCGGGTTCGGTCGTGGCCGTTGTGCATGCAGGGTGGCGTGGTCTGGTGGGAGGAATCATTGAAAAAACAGTCACGGCAATGTCGGTAAATGTTACTGATTTGGTTGCTTGGCTGGGTCCGGCCATTGGTCCCGATCATTTTGAAGTTGGAGTGGAAGTTTTTCAAGCCTTTGTCGAATACGATAAGGATTCCGAGCAAGCTTTTATGTTATCGGATAATGTTCAAAAAAAATGGTTGGCAGATATTTTTCTGTTAGCACGGCAACGTTTATTGCGTGCTGGTATCACGCAGATTCATGGCGGAGGGGCTTGCACGTATTGTGATTCTACGCGTTTCTTTTCTTATCGCCGCGACGGTGAAACCGGACGCATGGCGGCATTAATTTGGTTAGAGTAATTCTATTGCTTGCATTTTGTTCTTTGATTCTCAACAGATGTTCTTGCAACAGGTATAATCGCGGATTTATTCGAAATTCCATAGATGTCAACACTTGCCTGGATTATCGCGGTTAGCTTGTTAGGGGGCGTGTTGAGCCTGTTATGTGCGGCCGTATTAGCCTTTAATGCGCGCGTGTCTTGGTTGTCTGTTTTAGTATCGTATGCGATTGGTGCTTTATTGGGCGCGGCATTTCTGAATACGTTACCGGAAGCATTTGAACTCGCTGAAAATCCAATTCATGTGACGATGATGGTGCTAATCGGTATTTTATTCTTTTTTATTTTAGAAAAGCTGGTGTTGTGGCGGCATTGTCATCTTGAAGACTGTGAAGCGCATGATTTATTGCACGACAAAGAAACAACCGTGTCGCAGCATAATCATGATTATGGGCGTAGCGGCATGATGGTGATTGTGGGAGATACGTTTCATAATTTTGTCGATGGTATTTTGATCGCCGCTGCATTTATGGTTGATGTGCAATTAGGAATTGTCACATCCATCGCCATTATTGCGCATGAAATTCCGCAAGAAGCGGGAGATTTCATTATTCTATTGAATTCTGGTTATACCCGTCGTCAGGCTTTTTTGTTAAATCTGTTTTCGACGTTTGCGACTGTGGTAGGCGGAGTATTGGCATATTTTATGTTGCATAATATGAATTACTTAGTACAACCGCTACTAGCGTTTGCTTCAGCGAGTATGATCTATGTGGCAATGTCAGACTTGATTCCTGGTTTACACCGGCGTCCGGAAATTAATGCCACTATACAGCAGGTTATATTGATTTTATTGGGGATTTTGTCTATTTGGCTGATGGGAAATTTTTTCCCACACGAGTGAGTTACGCAAAATTCCATTTTAACGAGCGTTTTTTTCGATTACGGAGACTGAGTTGTTTAAGAAATTGACATTATTAGGACTACTGATTATTTGTATGTTGCCTTATGCTTTTGCCAAAGAGGCTGATTTGCTAGAGCAAGTTGAAGGTAGTGCGCGTTCCTGGTTAGAGTGGCTTGATAACGAGAAATATCCTGAAAGTTGGCAAAATGCATCGTTATTGCTGCAGAAAAAAACTTCAGAGCAGGAGTGGATAAAAACTATTACTACTTTGCGTAATTCTCGCGGAAAACAAACTGCGCGTTATATTGCAACGGCAAGTTCGGCTAAATCGTTATCAGGGTTTGCAGATGGCGAATATGTCATATTAGAATTTTATACGACATTCCCAGAAAAAGGACTTGCGTTAGAAACCGTTACGTTGGTGAAGTCGAACGATTCAATAGGGACAGAAAACTGGAAAGTAGTAGAATATTCAATACGGTAATTGAATACACATAGCAATTAATGTCTCTGATACTTTACGCAGGCCTTGCTGTCGGATAACAACAAAGCTGCCCGTTGGTTTTCATCGTTGCACAAATAATCGATGCCGCCTTTAAATCCTTCTGAAATACGATAATATAATTTCCGTACCGGTACGTCATAGCGTTCGATAATTTTGTATTCAATATTACCGGGATGGATCAGTAATTTTTCAGTATCGATTCCTTTAATGCCTTTCCGGGTTTTTTCTAAATGGTGGCGTGCCATGCCAACTTGAATGATGGGTCGATCCGACGGTTGTTGCGATGGATACCAAAAATCGTACATGGCGGCGCTGTCACCAAATATATTACGTGAGCGTATATCCAATGGTTTGTTTTGGTGATGGGTATAGAAATACAACGAACTGGCAACAGACCATTTGCTCATACCAATGACTATAGGTTCTTCGCCAGTATCCTTTCTAACTTGATCGACAATTTTGTTGATTTCATCAGCAGTTTCTCTCCAAAAGTAATGCTCAGTAAAGAGTTGATAAGGCACTCCTGGAATACCTAATACGATATAGTGCAATAATAAGGCATAGGAAAAAACGCAAATAATGATCGTGACCTGCCATGCAGCACGCATGCGCTGAAGAAAAGCATTATGGTTGCCAAACTGAATGATCATCCATGCGATAGTTGGTAATAATGCCAACCAGATTGGGCCTGTCCAATGAAAACGCGGTGTATCAAAGGTGCTAAGTGCAAAGCAAATTAACAAAGGGATACCTGTAAAAATTTGTACGAACAAATGCCGTCGTTTTTCGTGCGAAGTGTTTTGTGGTTTTCCTTTGGTAAAAAAGGCCCAACCTGCGGCAACCATACCGACAGGGGTGAGTAAAATCAAAATATGAAAAAAAAGATGGTGCACTGAGAACACATTTCCATCCGCGAGAACACGGGTTGATTGGAATGCGAAAGATGTCCAGGCATGTGCGTAATTCCAGTAAATTACGGGTGAAAATAATAGCAGCGCCAATAAAGCCGCTGAGTAGGGATGCGGGCGTAACATCCAGCGTCGCGAGATCGGATCGATGATGACAAAAACCAATGCCGCGATGCCCAATAATCCCAGCGTGTACTTAGACAATAAACCCAGACCAAAAGCGATACCCATGCCTAACCAAGCATTCTGTTGATTGGATAGTAGCGCGCGCTCCATGTAATACAGCGTGGCTGCCCAAGCGGCAACAAGTGGAGCATCAGGCGTCATCAACAAGCCTGAAACAAATCCAACGGGTAAAACGACCATGAGCAATACGCTAAGCATGGCGGTCGATTTGTTATACAGGTTACATGCTAAGGCATACAAATAACCAATGGCAATAAAACCACATAGCAACGAGATGATACGCACACCAAATTCATTGTGGCCAAATACGGCCGTACCCAACCATATCAACCAGGCGACCATGGGCGGATGGTCGTAGTAACTGAAATCCATATGCTGAGCGTACTGCCAATAGTAAGCTTCATCGGGAATTAATTGTGCCAATCCGGCATAGACCAGACGAAGTAGCAAAGCGAATGCAAAAATTCCTATGGCAGCGGTGCGCCAGCGTATTTCGGCAGGAATCGACTTGCTTTTGTCGGGAAAAACATAGAAAGCGGACCCTAGGTAGTTCACCATTGCCGTGGCAACAATGGCGGGAAATATCGCCAGTATCGGCGGCAGTTGCCATACGTACACCAATAGGGCGAGTACGCCCCCCCGTAATAATAGAGCGAGTGCAGCAACGATCAAAAAGCGACCAAAGTGATTCCAACGTAAGTATCCCGCATGATGTTCTCGAAATGACCATTTGGAATTAAAAATATAATTGCTGGTGGCTGCTACCAAGAAACTGACAAAATGTGCGAGTGCAAGCCCGGCATTTTGCATAATCATCCATTGAAACACCGCAGCGTCAATCAATACGCCGATTAACCCGACAATGGCAAACCGCCCAGCGGTATTTAAGGTAGCTGTGCCGCCGGCTAATGTAATGAGCCGTTGTAAATAGGCTCGTTGATGAAAAATAGATAACTTCGAGGTGCCATGAATGCGATCACGAAAACAAATCGGTACTTCCGTGACACGAATTTTTCCATAATTGGCCATCAGTAACTCGAGTAAAATCTTGTAGCCTTGCGCATCGTTGGAAACATTGTTGGTCAGTTCTTTTCGGAAGGCAAAAAAACCAGACATGGGGTCGTTGACATCGCAGATTGGGCGAGCTATCCATCCACCAACACGGGATAGCAGCTTTCGATGCAGTGGCCAATTTTCAATGTTTCCACCGGGAATGTATCGACTGCCTACAACAAGATCATGCTCACCTTTTAGTAGAGGAGAAACAACGGCTGGAATACTTTCTGGTGGATGACTCAAATCTGCGTCCATTACCACGATGATATTACTTTTGGCGGCAGCAACACCAGCAAGTATCGCTGCAGTTAAATCGGGTTTTTCCGTTCTTTCGATCAAGCGAACATTTGAATTGCTGCTCCAGCCTCTGACTTTATCTTGTGTGTGATCCGTTGAACCATCATCTACAATGATGATTTCGAAATGACCGTTAGGAAAATCAAGCGCAGTGATGCGCTCTAGCAACGGATCGATGTTTTCAGATTCATTGAGTGTAGGTATTACAATCGAAAATTGTGTCATTTGGCCTCATGGAGATGAGGTTCTGAAGTGGAATAATCCGCGGCAGAATTATTTTTGTCGTTTTTGGTATTCATTGACCGCTTTGTTGTGATCTGTCAAATTAGTTGAAAAATGTGATTCGCCATTGCCTTTCGCAACGAAATACAAGGCATCGGTTTGGGCTGGATTCAAAGTAGCACGAATGGAAGCAAGGCTGGGTAACGAAATTGGGGTAGGAGGCAAGCCCGAGCGAGTGTAAGTGTTGTATGCTTGATCGGCCAGTAAATCTTTTTTACGCAAGTTGCCATTGAATTCTTTACCCATCCCATAAATTACTGTTGGGTCCGTTTGTAAACGCATGCCTTTGCGCAGTCGATTAATGAAAACCCCAGCTATTTCTGGCCTATCATTTTCTATCCCTGTTTCTTTTTCGATAATCGAGGCAAGAATCAAGGCTTCGTAAGGAGTAGAAAGAGGTAAAGATTCACTTCGAGTCGACCAATGGGTTTGTAAATGATTATTCATGACCTGGTAAGCGCGGCGAAGAATATTCAGGTCACTTTCACCACGAACAAAAAAATAGGTGTCTGGAAAAAAAAGTCCTTCAGCTAAAGCTTCCTTAGCAGCAATATGCTGTAGTATCTGTTGATCAGTTAGCTCTGATGAATCGTGCTTGATATCCGGGTGATCATCAAGAGCCTTTCTCATCTGGGTAAATGTCCAGCCTTCTATAAACTTGATGTCTCGTTGCTTAATATCCCCTTTTGCTAAATACCGCAACAAGGCAATTTGTGTCAAACCTTCAGAAATTTCATAATCACCCGCTTTGATGGCCGATTCTTGACCCAGATAGCGTGCCATTAAAATGAAAGGCCATTTGCTAGGAATTAATCCGGCGTCAACCAGTTGTTGAGAAACTTGACTGAGGTTGCTGCCAGATTCAATGGATAATTCAAAAGGGGTGGCTGGTAATGTAATAGACGAATGAACGTGTAAGTACAACCAACTTACCGCCAAAATAACACCCGCCAGGATGTAAAATAAAAGGCGTGTAAGCGTGCGCATACGCTTTTCAGATACTAAATTTTTCGGAACACAAGTGTTCCGTTTGTTCCTCCAAACCCAAAAGAATTGGACAACGCGACTTTAATCGGCATTTCTCTCGCAGTGTTGGGGACATAATCCAGATCACATTGCGGATCTTGATTAATGAGATTAATAGTGGGCGGTGCAATCTGGTGATGAATGGCGAGGGCTGAAAATACTGCTTCAACGCCACCAGCGGCACCTAATAGGTGTCCTGTCATTGATTTGGTCGAGCTTACCGCTAATTTTTTAGCGTGATCGGCAAAACAACGTTTGACCGCGACTGTTTCGGCAAAATCGCCGAGTGGGGTAGAAGTACCATGCGCATTCACATAGTCTACCTCGTCCGTATTGATCGAGGCATTTTTCAGTGCGTTCGTCATGCATCGTGCTGCTCCTTCACCATCATCGCAAGGTGCTGTCATGTGAAAAGCGTCTGCGCTCATGCCAAATCCAGCTAATTCTGCATAGATTCTTGCTCCTCGCTGCTGAGCATGCTGCAATTCCTCTAAAACTAATACTCCAGCACCTTCTCCTAACACAAAACCATCTCGATCGATATCCCAGGGGCGACTGGCAGTTGCGGGGTTGTCATTGTTTGTTGACAATGCCTTAGCAGCGGCGAATCCACCAATGGCAAGCGGTGAAACGCAAGATTCTGCGCCACCACAGATCATGACATCAGCATCGCCATATTCAATCATACGCGCCGAATGACCAATACTGTGTGTTGCAGTTGTACACGCTGTGACAATCGCAATATTGGGACCTTTATATCCATACATAATGGATAAATTTCCGGCGATCATATTGATAATGGTGCTAGGAATGAAAAAAGGAGATATTTTACGAGGTCCGCCGGCATGGTAAGCAGCATCGGTATCCTCAATCATTGGAAGACCTCCGATACCTGAGCCGATATTAACACCGATTTTCTCGGCATCAAGCATCGTCAGATCCTCTAGATTTGCATCACGTATCGCTTGAATCCCCGCAGCCATGCCAAAATGGATAAAAGTATCCATACGCCTGGCTTCTTTGGCCGACAAGTATTCCTGGATGTCAAAATCTTTAACTTCGCCAGCCATTTGAGAGGCGAAGTTGGAAGCATCAAATCGAGTAATCCGGGTGATACCCGATTTACTAGAAATAATGTTTTCCCACGCTGTTGTAACTGTATTGCCAACGGGCGATACAATACCTAACCCGGTAATAACTACCCTACGCTTGGACAAAATAACTCCATTCGTCGATAAAACTAAAAGAAGAGGTTTCTAATTGGTGTGAGCGGTAACGTAATTAATCGCTTCTTGGACTGTGTTGATTTTTTCTGCTTGCTCATCCGGAATTTCGCAGTCAAATTCTTCTTCGAGCGCCATGACCAATTCTACGGTATCCAGCGAATCAGCACCTAAGTCGTTGACAAATGATGATTCATTCTTTACTTCCGCTTCATTAACGCCTAATTGTTCAGCAACAATTTTTTTAATACGCTGCTCAATATTTTCCATCTAAATACATTCCTTTTCTTCAGGTAAGAAAAACTTCTTCATTTTAACAAATTTTAACATCTAATAAAACCACAACAGTTTTGCTCATTAAATTTTCAAGGTTTTTTAATAGTCAGAATAATTAGCAATAAAGTAATGGATTCTCTCGATTAATTATTACAAAGATATGTCATCAATCCATGTACATACCACCATTGACATGTATTGTTGATCCTGTAATGTAGCTTGCAGAAGATGAGGCAAGAAAAGCAACTGCAACGGCAACTTCTTCTGGTCGACCAAGCCTTCCAAGTGGAACATGTTGAATCAAACTTTGCTGATGTTCATTCGGTAAGGATCGAGTCATGTCGGTATCGATAAAACCAGGGGCAACACAGTTCACAGTGATATTGCGACTGCCGACTTCGCGTGCCAATGATTTGGTAAAACCTGCAATACCTGCTTTTGCGGCGGCATAGTTGGCTTGTCCCATATTGCCCATGGAACCGACTACCGAAGAAATATTAATAATTCGGCCATAGCGCGCTTTCATCATGGCACGCAGCACGCTGCGGCTTAGACGAAAGACGGATTTTAGATTGGTCGTCAGGATGTCATCCCATTCTTCATCTTTCATGCGTACTAACAAGTTGTCACGCGTAATTCCGGCATTATTAACCAGAATTTCAACTTCGCCAAATTGTTCACGAATTTTTTGGAATGCCTGTTCAATTTGTTCTGTGTTATTGACATTCAGTACGATGCCGGTTCCCTTAATGCCTGCTTTTTCAAGATATTGTGTAATTGCATTAGCACCATTTTCGGTTGTGGCAGCACCAACCACGATGGCGCCGTTCTGTCCGAGTTTAAGTGCAATGGCTTGACCGATTCCTCGGCTTGCGCCAGTGACCAATGCTATTTTATTTTCCAAAATAACACCTCAGAGAATAATGATGTGGTTTGCATGATTTATTCAGGAAATTTTTCATAATTGTTCTTATTTTAAAACCTCGATCGCTTGTTCGATGGATTTTTTATCGTAAAGCGATAGGTGCTGTAAATTAGGTTCGATACGTTTATTCAATCCCATTAAAACTTTACCCGGACCACATTCGATAACATGAGTTATTCCTTGATTCGCAAAACTATGGATAGTATCTATCCACCTAACGGGTTTAACAAGCTGTTGCGTCAAAATATTTTTTATAGACTCTGTATCGGTATGTGATGCAACGTCCGCATTATGCAGGATTGGTAATTTTGGTTCATGAAAAGTTTTTTGTGCCAGCTGCGATTGCATTTTTTCAACAGCGGATTGCATTAAAGAGCAATGCGATGGAATACTCACAGGCAATAAGATTGCACGTTTAGCGCCGCGCGATTGTGACATTTCAATAGCTTTCTGAACAGCATTTTTATGACCGGCGATAACAATTTGTCCAGGTGAATTGAGGTTGGCGACCTCAACTATTTCATGGTTAGTTTGATGAGTTACTTCCTTGCATAGGGTATTAATAACATCTTCTTCCAGCCCTAAAATCGCAGCCATGGCTCCTACGCCTTCTGGAACGGCTTGTTGCATTGATTGTGCGCGAAAGCGCACTAATTCTATGGCATCTTTGAAATCTAACACTTCAGACGCTACTAAAGCGGTATATTCACCCAAACTATGGCCTGCTAAAATTTGCGGTTTAAAACCGCATAAATTGATCCAGGCACGATAGATAGCAACTCCCGCAGCAAGCATCACAGGTTGTGTATTCAATGTTTGATTAAGCTCTTCCACAGGACCATTATTAACCAGCGACCAAATATCTTGATGTAGAATTTCTGATGCTTCTAAAAAAGTTTGCTGGATTTCCGGTAAATCGGAATATCCATTCATCATCCCAACAGATTGGGAGCCTTGGCCAGGAAAAACAAATGCAAGTTTCATAAATTACCAGCGTAATAAAACGGCGCCCCAGGTGAAGCCACCACCAACGCCCTCTAAAAGAACCAATTGATCGGATTGAATACGACCATCACGCACAGCAATATCCAAGGCCAGTGGAATCGATGCGGCCGATGTATTGCCATGCTTATCGACTGCAACGACAACTTTATCCATCGGAATGCCGAGTTTTTTTGCAGTCGATTGTATGATGCGAATATTTGCCTGATGTGGAATTAACCAATCAATATCAGTGGCTTGCAGATTGTTTTTGGCAATCGCTTCTTGCACGACTTCTTCAAGCACTTTGACGGCAAATTTAAATACAACCGAGCCTTCCATGTTGACATATGGATTGCCTTCTACTTTCCCGCCGCTGATACTCCCGGGAACAGATAAAACGTTACAATAATCTCCACTCGCGTGTAGGTGGGTGGATAAAATGCCGGGATTTTCGCTTTGGGAAAGAACTACGGCGCCAGCTCCATCGCCAAACAAAACGCATGTACTACGGTCGTTCCAATCAAGTAATTTGGAATAAATTTCAGTTCCCACGACTAACGCGTTACGGCATTTGCCTGAGCTAACAAACATATCGGCCGTGGCTAATGCGTATACAAAGCCGCTGCAAACTGCTTGTACATCAAATGCCGGACAGTTTTCCACACCTAATTTATTTTGCAATATGCAGGCTGTACTGGGGAAAACCATGTCCGGTGTTGTAGTGGCAACAATGATTAAATCGATATCTTTACTGGTTACCCCGGCTGCTTTCATTGCATTCTGACTGGCGTATAAAGCCAGATCACTGGCAACTTGATCTTTAGCGGCGATATGCCGTTGCGTGATTCCAGTGCGTGTTCTTATCCACTCATCGCTGGTATCAACCATGCGCTCCAAGTCTTGGTTGGTGAGGATTTTGTCAGGTAAATAGCTACCGGTGCCGGTGATTCTAGAATACATTATTGGGTTTCCGATAGGGATTTTGAACGATCAGAAAGTTCTGCAACGCGTTCACTGATGCGTCGCAACATGCCGCCGCGAACTTCATCAACAGCACGTTCGATAGCAAAACCAAATGCATATTTATCCGCAGAACCGTGACTTTTGATGACGATACCGCGTAATCCTAAAAAACTTGCGCCATTATAACGCCGGTGATCGACACGGCGCTTAAAGGAATTAATAACGGGTAAGGCAATGATTCCAGCTAATTTGGTCAATAAGTTACGACGAAATTCTTCACGTAAATAAGTGGCTAACATTTGAGCCAGTCCTTCGGATGTTTTTAGGGTGATATTACCAACAAAACCATCGCATACCACCACATCAGTTGTTCCTTTGTAGATATCATCGCCTTCTACATTGCCATAAAAATTTAACCCACTATTTCGCAGTAATTCAGCCGCCTGCTTGACGATGTCGTTGCCTTTAATGTCCTCTTCACCAATGTTGAGTAATCCGACGGTGGGAGAAGGCTTGTTTTCCACAGATGAAACCAGCGATGCGCCCATGATACCAAATTGGAATAAATGTTCCGCGCTACAATCAACATTCGCTCCCAAATCCAATACATAGGTATGTCCTGAGATGGTTGGCAAAATAACGGCCAAAGCGGGTCGGTCAACACCTGGAATTGTCTTTAACACGAATCGCGAGGTTGCAAGCAGTGCACCGGTATTGCCAGCACTGATACAGGCTTGCGCTTCTCCCGATTTGACTAAATTGATCGCGACGCGCATCGAAGAATCTTTTTTTCCCCGTAACGCCAAAGCCGGCGATTCATCCATGGTAACAACCTGACTGGCTGAATGAATACGAATGCGGGGATTTTGTACGAACTTTGCGGCACGTAACTCAGCTTCAATGGCATCGCTAATTCCTACAAGTACGATATTAATACCCGGATCTTGTTGGAGATACTGGAGCGCAGCAGGAACCGTTACGTGTGGGCCATGATCGCCGCCCATACAATCGATCGCAACAGTAACATCCAATTTTGGTTCTCGTATTTCTCTTGTCAGTGAAATTGCTTGTGCAAGAATTGAGTTAAAGCAATATCAATATCCTAGCAGATTCCGCAAAAGAAATAATTTAATCGTTTTTGGTTTTAATGACTTTTTTGCCACGATAATAGCCATTAGGGCTGATGTGATGACGCAGATGCACTTCTCCTGTGCTAGGTTCAATCGCTAACGGAGGGTTCGTTAAAAAATCATGCGAACGATGCATTCCTCGTTTTGAGGGAGATTTTTTGTTTTGCTGAACTGCCATGTTAAAACAACTCCTTAATTAGTTTTTTTAAGTACTGATAATGCCGCAAAAGGATTGGTACGTTGAGGCGATTGATCAATAGTGCTTTCATTTAAATCAGACTGATAGGGCACACATAGTTCATCACTATGACGCGGAGAAATCGGTAAGCTCAGAATGATTTCTTCCTCAATTAAATCAATTATATCCAATTCAGGCACAGCTAAAATTGCGTCAACGCTATTATCCTCGTTAATTTGATCGAATTCGATATTGTTTTTAGCCAAATAGAGATGGTTTTCTATTTCGACCTTATGGGTCATTTTGCTCAAACAACGTTGACAAACCAGATTCATAGAGCCCTCGATGGTTAATATCAAACTCGGTTTACCATGCGAATCAATATCACCACTGATTTGATAGTCTAAACTGCCTTCGTCGTCAAACAATATATCGTGCAAACGTGTCAAATCATGCAGCGATATTTTATCACGATGTACGCTACTATTATTTACAAATTCAACAGGATCTATTACAAATCGTACAGACATAAGGCGCGCATGTTATATTTTTTGTATTGGGCTGTCAAAAAATGTCATAAAAATATCTGAAACAAATATTAATGAGTAATTCTACGACAATATATTCGCGTAAAAAATAATTTTAACTTCGAGTTCTATTGACCGCAAAGAATTGCTTTTTTTGTTACAAATCTCGTAAGTAAAAATCTAAATTCGTTTCTTACGTAAAAAGTAAGAAATCCAAAAATAAAGCGCTATGCTAACGTCAAAAACGTGGCGCATGCCTTTCTCCACAAAGTATTCTTGCCGTGTTGCTCACAACGAAAAAGTATCCTTTTCAGATGGAATGCGACAATTTGTCACATTCCAATCTAAATTTTTTCTTCCTATACTGTTTTTTAGCAGGCAGTCGGTTTCGGCAACCTGAACTTAGACTCACCGTTCAAGCATATCACTGCTTTACGAACCGGATGAGTTCATTCAATTAATAAAAAATTTTGGAGAAACGTCATGAGAAATACCCTGATTCGCAATACCTTATTCAGCGTCATCAGCCTTGGATTATTTGGTCCCAGTGCTGCTTTTGCCCATGAGCCACGGGTTATTGGTGGAGACTGTAGCGTAGAAGTGGGCTGGTTGACCGAGCCTGCGTTGGAAGATGCTGATAACGCTACCGTGCTGAATATTGAAGATTGCGGTGGCGCTCCCGTTGCGGCTGAAGACATTAACATCAAAGTCACCGTGCTAAAACTCAACGCTGAAGCGTATAACGCAACAGTAAGCGCTAAAAAGCATTTAGGCGTGCTCAATACCATTGAGAACTTTGGCTCCAAGCAAATCACGCCGAGTCAAAATGGTGCTTATGGTTTCGTGTTGAACGGCACAATCGCCGGGCGCGTCATCGACAACGTTAAATTCGTTTGTGGAGCGGGTAGTCAGCATCCGACAGAAAAATTTGATTGCGTGGAAGACCCAGTCGTATTCCCAGGCCCAGCCATTAAACGCTATGTTCCGAACTAATCAATCATTCCGGTGTAGTTACGCCTAAAAAGGAAAAGTATGATGTTCAAACGATATTTATTACGCAACACGAACGCCGTGATTTTGTTCGGTGCGCTGCTGGTAAGCGCGCCAGCATTCTCGCACTGGACGCACAGTGGTTCATTGGGAAGTACTTCCACGGCGACAGATATTCTAAAGTACAGTTGCGCCGCTACTTGGATCAATCCTAACGATGGTATCACATATAACTTGGCCTCTTTCCAGGCGCGGGTCAAAGATATATTGCCGGTAGCGACTCCCTTTGTTAATGTCAAAGTGGAACGGGTGTCACCGCTATTGACAGGGTCGTTACAAACCGATCCCAATTCAAATTCAGGGGTTGGTGATGGCGATGCACCTGGTAAAGCGAGTCCTTTTTCCACGGTTGCAACCACCGCAGGAGATACGCGAGTCTATAAGATCTATGTTTCGAAAACCGGTTCACCAATAGAGAAATATCAGCTCGAATACCACTGTTTGTATTCCAATCCGGGTAGTGGAAGCTTTCATCCCACCCCGGGTGTGTTGACTTACATTCAGAATCAATAATCGTTGCATTTGGTCAATCCATAGCGGTAGCGGTAAATATCAACGATTGCCTTGATGAATAGTAAACGTATTGCGTTTAACAGAGAAAACGGTGCACGCCGCAGTTTGGTGTGTGCTGTTTATTATTTTGAATTAGCTTACCCACTGTTTTTCGTAAGCAGCTGTCTTACCTCCTATTCAGCCCAGCGTTGTTGGCTGAGACGTTTTAGGCATTGATTTTTCCATCCGATTTTTCTATTTTGAACAACAAAGAGTGTGGCTAATCATAAAAAAATAAACATCAGGCAAGGTTTTAAACAAAATTTCCAGAAAAATGTAAGTTGTTTGAAACTTTCGTCAATGCAGCCAAGGTTGCTGAAGCACGCATTTTCCGCTGCAAATCCTTCTTCTTCCGATACGAATCCGAATGAATCAGACCGCGCATTGACTCAGTCTCATGTGCAGTTGCCGTTAGCGTCGCCCTATCCCTCTTTGGCGACTTTGACGCTCGCCGCATTGGCGTTGCCCGGGTTAGCGGTATCGGTTGCATCGGCGGCAGATAAAGATGGCGTCGATTTCCAGTACGGCCGCTACCAGGAAGGACCGCGTACCCTGCATAGTGTCGATACTTCGGGGAATGTTCAACGTCAATTTTTTGGCGATAAATTGCGACCGATCGAAGTCGACAATCTACGCATGCGGGGACGATTCACTTTCAAAGATCGGATTCGCTTGATTCTCGACTACACCCAAGATACCTGGTCAGGCGCTACGCCGATCGCAACGGCACCGATCGTATCACTGAATAATGGCGGGGGTATTTCTGGCGCATCGCCTTATTTAAGTCCCGATAATACTAGCGAAAGTGCAGGTATTCCTTATTTTTTTGACCAGCAATTTAATTTCTATAACAAAAATGTCAATAACGTTACCCGTCAAGTAAATACTCTCGCACATACCATGTCCTCCGCTTCCCCGGAAACGCGCAAACAAGGCGACATCAAGCTCAGTTACGAATGGAACGAAGCGGCGCTGACATTGGGCGGTGGGGTTTCGGAAGAGCACGATTACCATTCGCGCTTTGGTAGTGTGGCAGGGCGGCTGGATTTTAACCAGAAAAGAACGACGCTCAACTTCAGTGGTAGCTATACACATAGCGAAACCGATGCAACTTTTGATCCTACAGCATTGGGGTTTTTGAGCGTGCCTTTTACTGTTAGTCGACAACTAGGTTTTAGGCCTGCAAAAGACAGTGAATTTAGAACCCAAGCCACCCGCAGTGACTGGGGGTTGCAACTGGGGTTAACACAGATTCTGACGCGCAATGCTTTTGTTAATTTTGGCGTTGGCTATACCGACAGTAGCGGTTATCTAGCGAATCCGTATAAAGCGGTGACCGTGGTCGGTTTTAGCGCCACACCGGCGCAATTGGATGCGAATCGTATCGCCGCTACGACGCAATCCATATTAGAGCAGCGTCCCAATGAACGTCGCCAGTTTGTCGGTACCGCCAGCTACCGACACTATATTGCGCCGTTCAATTCGGCGCTCCATCTCGATTATCGCTATTTCCAAGACGATTGGGATATTCATGCGCATACCATGGAAGCGCAGTGGCTACAGCCAATTGGTAATGATTGGATGGTGACACCGCGGGTGCGTTACTACACACAGTCTAGCGCGGATTTTTATCATGCATTTTTGCTTCAGGGTACGGTTAAAACGAGTATCGGTAGACCGATCGCGCATGATTTAAATCGCTTCAATGTGTTGCCGGAGCATTATTCGAGCGACCATCGGCTATCGGGCTTCGGCACATTGAGTGCTGGCGTCACCGTTACCAAGGAATTCGTGCGAGGGGTGACCCTAGAAACCGGTTTTGAATACTATACTCATCAAGGCGGATTGAAACTCGGCGGCGGTAGTGAGCAATCGTTTGCTGACTTTAATTTCTGGACCGCTAATGCGGCGTTAAAAATCAATCCGAGCGCGTTGGGTATCACTAATGCCACGCGAAACTTCAATGCGTCAGGATATGGCGCCGGGCAGGCTGGTCATAGTGCTGCGCATGCACCAATATTTTTTAACGCACCGGCCGGTATCATGTTTGACCATGCGTTACCGCAGGCCGGGCAATTCATGCTCGGTTATCGGTATCTGTTCGCGTCGCAAAATGGCAGCATGCTGTCGGGCACGCAACGCGTCAGTATCGACGAAGTCAATCGCAATGCTTGTGGCGATCTGGAATGCGCAGCCTGGCCAAGTACCATGACCACCAATATGCACATGCTGGAAGTGATGTTCGCTCCGACGCGTTGGGCAACGCTGATGCTGATGCCGCAATGGATGGACATGAACATGGCGATGGAATCGAATGCCAATGTGAAGTTGACGGGCGGTCATGCTTCCCACAGCAGTTCAGCGTTAGCCGCCGCGCGCCGTCACGAGACGGGCGGTATCGGCGATTTGGGCATGTATACCTTGTTCAAACTCTGGCACGACCGTCAGCACCAACTGACCTTAAGCATCGGCGCGACCGCACCGACTGGTGATGCGAATATTCATTCACCGAAAGAAGTCAATAAATCCGCGAATAAAGTCATCAATTTTGGCATGCAAACCGGTAGCGGTACTTGGGATTTCAAACCCACGCTGACCTATAGCGGCGGCGTAGATAAGTTGTTTTGGGGTGTGCAAGCGGGCGGTACGGTGCGGCTGGAAAAACGCAACGATTCGGGATATTCCTTCGGCGATGTCTTTCATACCAGTGCCTGGGGTGGTTTGCGTTGGACCAACTGGATGTCATTCACCGCTCGTGGGTTGTATACCAGTGAAGGAAAAGTTGTCACCGATGGGCCGCCAAAAATCATTTTGGCGGATGAAGGGCCTATGCAACATTACGGACCGTTCGATTTTGGCGCAAATTATGGTGGGCGATTCGTTGACGTAGGGTTGGGTGTCAATGTGCACGTACCCGGCGGTAGCTTTGCGGGTCATAGTGCTCGGTTCGAATGGTTGCAGCCGGTGCATACCGATTATAACGGTTACCAATTGGATCGCGATGGCGCACTACGAGTGACTTGGCAATATGGATTTTGACCCGCGTAGAACATGGGATAGGTGTTGTAGCCGTTCGTATGAGGAGATGTATATGAACAAACAAAAAAGAAAGATAGCGTTTGGGGTGTTGCTGATCATGGCTTGCTTGAGCGCATGTGCCGTGCAGCCGTGGGAACGCGGGAATTTGGCCAAGCCGCACATGTCGATCGATGCCAATGAGATGCAAAGCAGTTTCCGGGGACATGGTTACGGTAGCCGGGAAGCGGCAACATCCGGCAATGCAGGGCAGGGCGGCGGTTGCGGGTGTTATTGACGCGATTGCTGCGGTAATAGAAGCAAAGTGTAGGAATAAAAAGCTGGGAGAGAAAGCATCTTCAGCGCATCACGCATCAGTTAATAATGGATGCGAATTTAATATCACTAAAAGGAGAATGAAATCATGGCCATAACTGCTGAACAGCAATCGGCAATTTTGAAAATGACTCAGGCGATGTTTAATGCAACGCCCGGTACGGATTATCTCGATAGTTTGACTGCAGAGATAGAATCCGGCGTTAAAATAGTCGATTTGGCGCAAGCGCTGTCGGGTACGGCACTCTTTATGAATAAAGATTATTTGTCGAGTACCACTGCAGCAGATTTTGCGGATAAATTTATTGAGGATTTGATTGGAGACAGCGCCTCAGAGAGTAATAAAACTGTTGCAACCGATTTCATTGTTGCTAGGATGAACGCAGGAGCAACGCAAAATCAAGTGATCGCGGAAGTAACCGGAATTTTGTCTGGGATATCTCACACTGATCCAACGTGGGGTCGAGCGGCATTGCATTATGACACCACTAACGCCACCAAGCTGGCAAACAATTTGTTGGGCAATGAAGTCGATGCGGGTACCAAAAGCGATGCAATCGATCTACTTTTGAGTCAAATGCAAAATGGCGCAAGCTATGGTGAAATGGTGGTGTGGGCTTACACAGCACTGGATCGTATCGACCATGCCGATCCGATATGGGGCGATGCTGCGGCATTGTTGGATAACCGCATTGAAGTGTCGAATTACTATTCGGTGGAAAAGCAAGGTAAATCGGTTAATCTGGACACGTTGCAGAAAGTATTGGTAGATGTGACGCCGGATGCTGCATCGGTAGAAACGGCCAATAAACAAATCGACGAGTTGCTCAAAATCGATTCACCAAGTTCGAAGATAATAGATTTAGCAAATCTGGATGGAACCAATGGATTTGCGTTAGTCAACGATGTGCAATTTGAAAATCTCGATTCGAAGAGCATAACATCCATCGGTAGCGCGGGCGATATCAACGGCGACGGATTTGGAGATGTGATTGTAGGCACATTTGCGGTAATTAGAGCTTCTTCAGATATTAATGAGCTTGGAAAGAATTTCGGTAGCAGTTTTGTGTTGTTTGGCAAAGCGGGGGGATTTGCTGCGACACAGTCCTTGACCAGTGTCGATGGTAATAACGGCGTTCGTCTCAATGGATTGCGAACGAGTCTGGGGGATAGTGTCGATGTATCTGTGAGTAGCGCCGGCGATATCAATCACGATGGTATTGATGATGTGGTAATTACTGCACCGTTTATCACTGATGATGGATCAAGTTATTCAGCCGCAACACGTGTGGTATTTGGCAAAAAAACGGGTTGGGACGCTGTAATCGACTTACCCGGTCTGAATGGTACTAACGGTTTTAGCATTACCTCAGGATCAGTGAGGCCGGTGAGTAATATTGGCGACTTCAACGGCGATGGTATTGATGATCTGATAATGGGCGATCCTAATGGAATGAAGGTAGACCCTTACGCCGGCAGTAGTTATATCGTATTTGGCAAAGCGGGTGGGTTTAGTGCAACGGTGGATGTAGCAACACTGCTCGATGGTAGCAACGGATTTCGTCTCGATGGCGTTGATTTTGCATCATCTTTAGGCAACAGCGTTGGCGCTGGCGACATTAATGGCGATGGACTGGGTGATATCATTGTTGCGGCTCCTTTAACCGGTCAGAGTGAACCGGATCCGACGACAGGTAACACTACATCGCCTGGTGCTGCTTATGTGGTGTTTGGCAAGGCTGGCGGAGTGGGTGCTACGATGACGGTGGATAGTCTCGATGGCAGTAACGGTTTTCGCCTAAGTGGCACTGGAAATAATCTAGTAAATACCGCAGTGGGAAAAGCGGGTGACATTAACGGTGATGGCTTCGATGACATTATTCTGCAAGTTAATACTAATCCGATTGGTGGTGATACGGAAATTATTAGCAGTTATGTGGTATTTGGCAAAGCGGCCGGTTTCGATGCCAATATCGATTTGCGCAGTCTCAATGGTAGCAACGGTTTTATGATAAAAGATGGCGCTGCGAGTAACGCAGGTGATTTTAATAAAGATGGCTTTGATGATCTAATTGTCGGTAGCAGCAGTGGGTTGGACAACTATATAGTGTATGGAAAAAACTCCGGCTTTGCGGCGACGATAGCGCTCGACCAGCTTGACGCAGCTAGCGCTGCTGTTTTGAAAGGATCCGCTGGCCAGGCTCGGGCTGCAGGCGATATTAACAAAGATGGGTTTGATGACGTGATGCTTATTGGCACAACAACTGATGTCACTGAAGCAGGTCAGGCTTATGTGGTGTTTGGCGGGGCGTAGAGTTAGTTCGTTGAGTTTTCAGTAAAAACCTCGCCTTGGTTGCGGGGTTTTTATTGAGACTCCTTGCCGATCCAAGTTTGCCGGATCGCGCGCTTGATATAAAATTTGTTCTCATTCACCCGGATTTTTCCCTCGATTAATTTTTGCACAGTCTTGAGTTCGGCTTGATAGGCGTCGATTTGCTTGAGTAACTTTATTGAACTGAAATTTTGTAAAATAGGGTTTTGCAAAGGTCTCGATGTGATTCTAATTCTTTATTCATTACATGCAGGGTTACCACAAATAGTACAGAAATAAGGCGCGCATGTTATATTTTTGCACTTGCTAGCAAAAAAGAGGGTTAATTTTTTTAACCATTTAAAAACAAGTGCTCGTTAGCAACTCTACGACAATATATTCATGCAAAAGATAATTCTAGCTTCGAGTTCTATTTACCGCAAAGAATTGCTGCAGCGGTTACAAATTCCATTTGAGACGATAAGTCCCCATGTCGATGAAACACCGTTGCCTGCTGAATCAGCGCAAGATACTGCGTTACGTTTAGCCGAAGCAAAAGCAAGAAGAGTGGCTGAAATTTACCCAAACGCATTGATTATTGGTTCTGATCAAATCGCTTTGCTCGGCAATAGCTATCTGGGGAAGCCAATCACTCATGACAATGCGGTCAGGCAATTACGCCGTATGAGCGGTAAAGAAGTTATTTTTTATACGGCGTTATGTGTGTTAAATAGTGCGACAAATCGGTTGCAGTCGCGCTTGATTCCCTATCAAATCAAATTTCGTCATTTATCCATTCAACAGATTGAAAATTACCTACTCAAAGAACAACCGTATCACTGCGCGGGAAGTACGAAATCCGAAGGCTTGGGCATTGCTTTGATCGAACGAATGGCCGGCGAAGATCCGAATGCATTGATTGGACTTCCTTTGATCGCGTTGGTGGATATGTTGGTTGAGGAAGGGGTGAAGCTATTTTAGTGAATACCGATTATGTACCAAGCATGATGTTGTGCGATTACAACTGGCCACTGAATATTTTTTCTTTTTTGCGACACAATTGCAACTTAGCTGATTCTATGAAATCATAGACTTTATAAGAAATAAGGAAATCGATTCCACTGTTAAAATGAGTAACATGAAAAAATATTCCCCTGTGCCGGTAATTTTTATGCTCGTCGTGTGCATATTAGTGAACGGGCTCAGTTTGTCTTTCAGAGGGGAAGTATTTGCACATGAATTGGATCACGCACGGCAAGTGATTCCTGCCGATCCAATCAAACATTTGGCTATGCATCGCGACAGTCTTGCGAAAGAGGGCATTGATTTGGATGCCGCTACTCATTTATGTTTACATTCCGCAGGCCAATATCAACCCTTTTTCTTTCATTCGTTACCACAAGTTTTTCAACAAGTTGTTACCAAAACGGAGATTTTCTTTGTATCTTCCGTTCTTCCTGAAATAATTCCCGACCCATTTCTTCGTCCGCCATCCTCTGTTTGATATCGGTTAGATTGTTGAGTGGCAATAACGATGAGCTTTCGTTCGTGAGTATTGCTGTCAAGTCAGTGTAGCTTTTCTCAAATAGAATGAATTGTTTTAAATACAGCATTTAGTAATGCGCGGAGGATTCCATGAAATGGCGCGATCTCGATTCATTTTCAGCGCTTTGTAAGCGGTCTTTATTGCAACAAAAAATTGTTATAACAGCAGCGCTTTTATTGACCAATTTTTTTGTTGCAGCAATTAGCAGTGCCGATACGTTGACATTTTTGCCGCAGAATAACGTTGATGCGGATGATGCGATCAAACATTCAAGTGCTAATATTAATAATGCTCCTGCGGGAGACTTGACTTTGCGCGATGCGATTAATTTGGCGTTGTTGCAAAATCCTGAATTGGCGGCTTTTGGCAAAGAAATGCGTGCACTGGAAGGGGCGACGCTGCAAGCGGGCTTGCTTAAAAACCCCGAATTAGTCGCCAATGTGGAGAATGCCGGAAACATACAAAAACTTCCAGGCGATATTAACTCTGCTGAAGGTGTTGCACAGGAGGTCGTGCAGCAATTAACCACAATTCGAATTTATCAGTTAATCGAGTTGGGAGGTAAGCGCGCTGCTCGAACGAATGCGGCTTTATTAGGTGAAGAACTTGCTGGACGTGATTACGAAGCAAAACGGATCGAAATCATTGCTCGAGTAGCCGGTGTGTTTATCGAGGTTCTGGCAGCCCAAGAGCGGTTACGCTTGGCCGAAGAAACGCAGCGAGTGGCCAAAAGTGTCGTAACCACCGTATCGGAACGCGTTCAAGGAGGTAAGGTGGCTCCGATTGAAGAAACACGTGTAAAAATAGGTTTATCGACTACTCGGATCGAGCAAGAGCAAGCGCAGAGAGACCTAATCGGCGCGCGTAAGCGTTTGGCATTGCTTTGGAATAGCGTAACGCCTCAATTTAACAAAGCGGTGGGAAATCTAGAGTCTGTCGTGACGCCACCTGAATTGCATGCGCTTGAAGAACGTGTTTTAGCGAATCCACTAGCAATTCGCGCACTGAAAAATGTTGAACATCGAAAAGCGTTGTTAAAAGTCGAACAAACGCGTGCAATACCTAATTTAACAGTCAGTGCGGGAGCGGTGCATCATGCCCAATTAGGGGGCACTACCGCAACAGCAAGTGTGGCGATTCCGCTTCCTCTGTTTGATCGCAACCAAGGTAGCATCAAAGAAGCCTATCAACGTATCGATAAAGCGGTCGATGAACAGGCCGCGACTGAGTTGCGCTTAAAAACAGAATTAGCCCAAGCCTACGAAATGCTGCTGGCCTCCTGGAATGAAATCAGTATTCTGCGTGACGAAATTATACCGGGAGCAAAAAATGCGTTTAGCGTGATGCGTCGCGGGTATGAGCTGGGTAAGTTTGGTTTGCTGGAATTACTCGATTCGCAACGCGTATTGTTTCAGAATCAAGTGCTATATGTGCGCGCACTGGCTAATTATCAACGGTTAGCCAATGATATTGAGCGTTTAATTGCAGCGCCCATCGATAGCATTAAGTCGAGTCCGAATGCTGTCTATCACCCTAAACAATAAAAAACTCATGAGGATGCAATGATCAATCAAGCTAAACTCAAACCCATTATCATCGTGATTGGTGTAGGAATTATTCTAGCAGGCCTGATTCTGCTTTTAGATAAACCAACGGGAAGTTCTGAGGAAACTGAAAATGGTGCTGCTGTTGAAGATTCGAATACAGATCAGAAAGACACTGGCCCTCGAGGAGGAAAATTTTTCCAAGAAGGTGACTTCGCTCTGGAAGTGACTATTTTTGAGAAAGGTGTAGCGCCGGAATTTAGAATTTATTTGTACGAAAAAGGAAAGCCTATACCGCCGATATCTGCGTCTGTTGCGGTGACTTTGTCACGTTTGGGAGCGCCCGCTCAATTAATCAAATTTAAACCCGAAGCAGACTATCTATTGGGCGATCAAGTAGTGAAAGAACCTCATTCTTTTGAGGTGGCGATAGCCGCAGAGCACAATAAGAAAGTGATGCGCTGGAGCTACAGTCAGGTCGAAGGCCGAATAGAAATGCAGGATGAAATGCTTAAAAGCGTCGGTGTCGACTTGCTTTCTGCCGGACCGGCTGTCATCAGATCTAAGCTTAAATTGCCAGGAGAGATTGTTTTTAACGAACATAATATCGTTCGCGTTGTTCCTCGTGTCGCAGGGTTGGTTACAGAAGTCCGTGGACATCATGGTCAGCATGTGAAGCAAGGCGATGTATTGGCTATTATCGAAAGCCCGACGTTATCGGATTTGCGTAGCCAATATTTTGTGGCTAATAAACGACTCAAGCTGGCAAGAACGACTTACGAGCGTGAAAAGAAATTGTGGGAGGAAAAAATTTCTGCCAAGCAGGATTTTTTAACTGCTGAAGAGTTGTGGCAAGAAGCACAGATAGCGGTAGAACAAGCGACCAGTAAGTTACGCGCATTAGGCGTAAAACCCGAAGCCAGTCATTCAGCCGCCGATTTTCCGAATTTCATCATTCGCGCTCCGATCACGGGCATTATTATCGCTAAAGCGATCGCACGAGGTGAATCGCTGAAAGAAGACCGAGAAATTTACACCATAGCCGATGTGTCCACGATTTGGACTGCAGTAACGGTCTATCCAAAAGATTTGAATGCGGTTCGCGTAGGGCAGAAAGCAAAAGTCAGGGCAGCCGCTTCGAATGTTGAAAGTGAAGGCACTGTGACCTATATTTCAACGCTTATCGGTGGACAAACCCGCACCGCAACGGCGCGGGTTGAATTGGATAATGCAGATAACAAGTGGCGTCCCGGTATGTTTGTCAATGTCGAGTTGATCGCTGAGGAAATAACCGTGCCGGTTGCTGTGTCGATGAATGCGATACAAACATTTCGCGATTGGTCGGTTGTTTTTGGGCGCTATGATCAATTTTTTGAAGTTCGTCCTTTGGAATTGGGACGCAGCGATGGTGATAATGTCGAAGTGTTGAGTGGATTAACGGCTGGAGAAGTTTACGCCAGCGGTAATAGCTTTGCATTGAAAGCAGAATTAGGAAAAGCTGGAGCAAGCCATGATCACTAATTCAGCGCTCCATCGGAGTCATCCATCATGTTAGAAAACATATTACATCTATCGATCTACCGGCGTGGATTAGTATTGATCGCGGTGCTGATGATGGCAGCCATCGGTGTGTATAGTTATCAGCACCTGCCGATCGATGCAGTTCCCGATATCACCAACGTACAAGTACAGATTAATACCAACGCGCCAGGTTATTCGCCGATCGAAGCGGAACAACGCATCACTTTTCCGATTGAAACCATTATGGCGGGCTTGCCTAAGCTTGATTATACCCGCTCTATTTCGCGTTACGGATTATCTCAAGTAACGGTGATTTTTAAAGACGGCACGGATGTCTATTTCGCTCGTCAACAGGTAAGCCAACGCATTCAAGAAGCAAAAGGGCGTTTGCCGGTTGGTATCGAGCCGATCATGGGGCCGATTTCTACGGGTCTGGGTGAAATTTTTATGTGGACGGTAGATGCCGTTGAAGGAGCGAGAAAACCTGACGGCAGTGAATATACACCGACCGATTTACGAGAAATTCAGGATTGGGTGATTCGGCCACAGCTTCGTATGGTAAAAGGCGTCACTGAAATTAATACCGTGGGTGGT
Source organism: Nitrosomonas sp. (assembly GCA_020890945.1). Classification (GTDB taxonomy): domain Bacteria; phylum Pseudomonadota; class Gammaproteobacteria; order Burkholderiales; family Nitrosomonadaceae; genus Nitrosomonas. The sequence continues at coordinate 10,813 of JAJHPK010000054.1, read as the reverse complement.
TACGTCAAACAATACCACGTGGTGCCTTATCCCGAAAAAATGATTTCGCTCGGATTGACTTTGGCTGACTTGGTGCTGGCTTTGGAGCGGAATAATTTAAATGTCGGCGCAGGTTACATTGAAAATAGCGGTGAGCAGCGATTGGTTCGAATTCCCGGACAAGTTGCTAATATGACTGAGATTGGCAATATTATCGTTGGATCTCCGCAAGGAATGCCGATTCGAGTTAAAGACGTTGCCGATGTTTTACTAGGTAAGGAATTACGCACTGGAGCGGCCACTCAAAACGGCAAAGAAGTGGTCATGGGTACGGTACATATGCTTGTCGGCGAAAATAGTCGCCTCGTTTCTCAAGCGGCAGCAAAAAAATTGCAGGAAATCAGCCGAAGCCTACCCAAAGGCGTTATTGCAACACCCGTCTATGATCGAACCACTTTAGTCGAAAAAACCATTCACACGGTTGCCAAAAATCTAATTGAAGGTGCGGCGTTAGTGATCGTAGTATTGCTGCTTTTTCTGGGAAATGTGCGTGCTGCGCTGATTGCCGCGTTTGTGATTCCTTTGTCGATGTTATTTACGTTCACTGGCATGGTGACCAACCACGTCAGTGCTAATTTGATGAGTTTGGGTGCAATCGATTTCGGCATTATCGTGGACGGTGCAATCGTGATCGTTGAAAACAGTATCCGACGTTTGGCCCATGAACAAATGCGATTAGGTCGAGAGTTGACGCTAACTGAACGGCTCGAGCTGGTGTTTGATGCATCGAGGGAAGCACGGCGGGTTTTGATCTATGGTGAATTAATCATCATTATTGTGTATTTGCCTATTTTTGCCTTGACGGGCGTGGAAGGGAAAATGTTTCATCCTATGGCATTGACCGTCGTGACCGCGTTGGTCAGTGCCATGATTTTATCGCTGACTTTTATTCCTGCGGCGATTGCTTTTTTCTTATCCGGCAAAGTGGAGGAAAAAGAAAGCCGTGTGATGCTATGGGCAAAAAAAATGTATGTGCCTCTGCTGACAGCAACACTGAATAACCGCGAATTGACCGTTACCATCGCGATTGTCATTGTGGTGTTATCGGGATTATTAACGACCCGTATCGGTAGCGAGTTCGTACCGAGCTTGAATGAAGGTGATATTGCTTTACATGCGATTCGTATCCCAGGGACCAGCTTGACCACAGCGATTGAGATGCAAAATGAATTGGAAAAAGCCATCAAGCGGTTTCCCGAAGTTGATCGGGTGTTTTCAAAAATTGGCACGGCTGAAATTGCTACCGACCCGATGCCTCCGAGTGTTGCTGATACCTTTATCATTTTAAAACCGCAATCGGAGTGGCGTGATGAATTTCGTACCAAATCAGAATTGATCGCAGCCATGGAAAAAATGGTGCATCAAGTTCCTGGTAATAATTACGAATTTACACAACCGATACAAATGCGTTTTAATGAATTATTGTCCGGGGTGCGAGCCGACGTTGCTGTCAAAGTGTTCGGTGATGACATGGATACGTTGTTGCATCTAGGTCAAGAAATCGAACGATTGTTATCAACTGTGCCCGGTGCGGCCGATGTGAGGACTGAACAGGTCACCGGCTTGCCGGTGTTATCGATCCAAATGGATCGCGCCAAAATGGCGCGTTACGGTTTAAATGGCCGAGATATACAAGATGTCGTGGCAATGTCTGTTGGTGGCAGAAGTACTGGATTGATTTTTGAAGGGGATCGCCGTTTCGATTTGCAGATACGGTTACCGGAAAAATTACGTATTGATATCGAAGCGTTAAAACGATTACCCATCAGTGTGCCGCTACAAAGTGTGGCATTGCCTGCCAATATCCAACAGGGCGCACAACCAGGAGGCGGCAATCAAGCCGCTCAACCAGCAGCGATGCCTGTTTTTGTTAGTTTAGGCGAGGTGGCGCAGTTTGAAATGACTCAGGGGCCCAATCAAGTGAGTCGAGAAAACGGTAAGCGTCGCATCGTCGTGACTGCCAATGTACGTGGACGCGATTTAGGTTCGTTTGTGAACGAAGCAGAACACTTGATCAATAAGAAAATTCGTATTCCACCGGGTTATTGGACGACGTGGGGTGGACAGTTTGAACAAATGATTTCTGCCGCGCAACGTTTGGAGATTGTGATTCCATTAGCGCTAGCATTGATTTTTGTGCTGTTATATACCATGTTTGGCAATTTCCGCGATGGGTTGTTAATGTTTAGCGGAGTCCCGTTTGCATTGACGGGAGGAATATTGGCATTATGGCTACGAGACATCCCGCTTTCTATTTCTGCTGGCGTTGGATTTATTGCATTATCAGGGGTGGCTGTTTTGAACGGCTTGGTGATGTTGGCGTTCATCCGTGATTTAATTGAAAAAGGCATGTCGCTTGACGAAGCCATTCAAACAGGCGCGATTACACGGTTGCGTCCGGTGTTGATGACGGCTTTGGTAGCATCGATAGGGTTCTTACCAATGGCGTTAGCTACCGGAACAGGTGCGGAAGTGCAACGACCCTTGGCTACTGTGGTAATTGGCGGCATTTTATCTTCAACCGCATTGACGTTATTAGTGTTGCCGGTGCTGTACAGAATGACTCACAGCAAAGAAAAATTACAAATGTAAATTCTTTATCGTAATAAAACAAAACCCCTAGTTTTTGGCTAGGGGTTGGTACAACTAACATACAAATTAAATCAAATTACAGTAAAACTGTCCTCATTATTTCTTAGCAGCATCTGAAGTTGCACCCGCTGCCCCAGCGTTTTCTTTTGGTGCATCCAACTGAGGTTCAGAATCTCTTGGAGCATAAGCTGAAGGAGGTGGTTTGTCCATCGGATGACCATCCAAACTTTTCTTTCCTTCACAAGCTGCTAATGACAATGCGACTAACGCAATCATCAACATTAACAAAAATTTATTCATGTAATATTTAAACTCCTATTTTTCGATTAGATTACAGGATATAGCATAATCCAAGTTATTAGTATTTACAATTATCATTGTTTCTAGATCTACATTTAGATTCAGAGCGAATCTTAAGTTGTTTTATTTAAATCCAATAGCTTGGATTAAATCCACCTAGAATTATTTTACTAATTGTGTGAATGTTTTGATTTCAGGAGGAGAAACTAAGTCAGATTTATTAAACTTGAATAAGAATAATACGGTATACATATTATAGAAAGCATCTGCACGAAATGGAGATGAGGAAGCCAGAAATTTTCCAGAAGGCACTTCGAATATATCGAAATGGAATCTTGAATAACCTAATTGGCTTTCTGATTTATAGAAGGCTAATTCAGGTGTGGCAATCGGTATCAAAGAGGCATTAATCGGTGGGATACCAAAGAAAGTTGTGGCATATTCTGTGCCGAGTGAATTAACGACGATATTGATACGATGACTTGCATTTTCATCTTGTGGAATATAGCCATGCATGCCCATCCATCCAGCAACAACTGATTTTACTAGATCTTTATCAGGACTTACGCCGCTTACCTCTAATTTCACTTTTGAGCCACGTGGAATCGGGAAAGGCATATCTCGGTCTTTGGGTAAACTACGTAAAACAGATTCAGTAAGCAGTAGCTGTTCTGTCGCAGTTCTGAGAGTAGGGGTGATTTTTTGCGTTGTTGAACAAGCTGAAACAAAGATGGTGAGAATGGAAATCAGAATGGTAGTTCTCATTATTTTTTTAATCATATATTCCTCCGAGGGATTTATTGGTTATGGTTTTTTGTTAATGGTTGAAAATTATCTAAACAGGAAAACTCGACATAGTTTACGACATATATTCAAGGCGAATGATGAAGATATGACCGGCTACGTAGCAATAACGCAAAGCATAAAAAAAAGATGACATTAAAAGCTAGACTTATTTGCTTATCAGAGACAATGGTGATATTCATTTTGAATATGTTGCGTTTATTCTAATCGACTATGTTTTTACAGTAAGGTTGAAGTGGGATTTTTAGGAATATTGTTATTTTTCTCAAAATACAATGAATTCAGTTTTAAAGAAGAATCTACTCATTCACTAAAAATAGTGGATACAAATTCCATCTGATATAGTATATACACTTTGTTGATTTAGTGTTTTTAGATGCTAAGCTATTACTATTAGGACCTCCAAATTTTATGAATGATGTACATTTTTCTGAGCAAAAATGTAGAATTCTGAATTCAGAAAATAGTAATTCAAATTGAAATAGGAAGTGAATTGAAATAGCCATAAAATTTTCTATATTAAAATTAATCAATTTCGTCAAAAAGGAAATTCAATGCAAATTCATGTATATGATACTTACGTTAAAGCCAAGGATGGACATACCATGCACTTTGATGTTTTTACGTCGGTAAAAGATGATAAAAAAGCCGTAGAATATGCAAAACAATGGCTTGCAACGATTGGTGAGGGTGATGCTGTCGTTACCAGTAAAGAATGCAGTTTTTGTCACAGTCAAAGCGCACCACCCAATGTGGTTGATGAAATCAACCAAAATGGATTTTATATTTACAAAATGGAAGGGTGTAAATAAGTAGCTTGGGTGACTAGATTTATTTCTATACTAACTTGTAGATGTTGATGGTTTTTGAGTATATGACTGAATTTTTCGATAATTTTCAAGGTTTCTTCGAATGATGAAATTAAAGCGTACAAAGTTTCTACTCTGTAGTAGTTTTCTACTTTTCATGTGGAATAATAGTGTACATGCTACGGAACCTAAAGTACTAGGTGAGCATGGTGATTGGACAGCTTATACCTATATGGAGAATAACAACAAAGTCTGTTATATGGTTAGCCAGCCCAAGAAAACTTCTGGAAATTATTCAAAAAGAGGCGATGTGTTCGCATTGATTACGCATCGTCCTGCAGAGAAAAGTAAAAATGTATTTAGTTATGTATCAGGGTATACCTACAAAGCAGGTTCTGAAGCTTCGGTTGCCGTGAATAATCAAAATTTTAATCTTTTTACACAAGATGATTCGGCTTGGGCGCGTGATCAAACTACGGATGATAAGATCGTGGATGCCATTAAGCGGGGTAGCTCATTAGTGGTGAAAGGTGTTTCCTCTCGTGGCACCAATACAGTTGATACATTTGGATTAAGCGGATCATCAGCGGCTTATAAAGCGATTTCGTTAGAATGCGGAATAAAGTAGGCTGTTAGAAATATAGCGTTGTTTTGTCATAAAAAATGGACGATAAAATAAAAATTTACCAAAAACCGACTTGCAGTAAATGTAGATCTGCGTTGTCTATTTTGACAGAAAGTGGTGAAGAGTTTGAGTCTATTAATTATTACGAAACCCCTTTGACCGTTGATGAGCTGAAAGAAATCATACGGAAATTAGGTGGATCTGCTCGTGATGTTTTGCGTCAGGACGAGCCGCTTGCAAGTCGGCTGATTAATGCATCCGATAATGAATTGATTTACGCCATGATTGAAAATCCAGATTTGATGCAACGCCCGATCGTAGTTCGTGGAGATCGGGCTAAAGTGTGTCGGCCACCGGAGGTTGTTATCAGTTTACTGAATAGAAATTAGAACTTTCTTTTTAACTGTTGTTTAGGTGTTCCATAATTGAATCTGAATTAACATTCCTTGAGAAACAATGGAAATGATCCTTTAGGAATACCATTGTATTTTCTTAAGACGCGTTTGGCCTGATTCCAAAAGTTTTCAATGCCGTTGATGTGATTCTTACCTTGAGCAAATTGTGTGGAATGATTGATCCGTTCATGGTAAAAATGATTCACATCGAGCGCATTGTAACTGCGATAACAGTCTGTATAAACTATGCTGTCAGGCGCTATCTTTCTAGTAATGAGCGCGGCATAAACGTTTCTGTCTTGGTATCTCCAACAACACTTGTATAAACCTTACCACCGCGCTTCAATATGCCAAACACAGCAAACTTACCTGCAGCGCCGCGACCACGCTTGACCTTACGAATACCACCAAAGTAGCTTTCATCTAATTCCACCACACCATGAAGGATTTTGTGAAATTCTTACTCTAGTTGATGAACAATCATTTCCAGAGGTTTTGCAAATGCGCATATTAGCATTCCTAACCCACTGTTTTTATTCAACTGGAATTTTGTAAAATAGGATTTTGCAAAAGACTCTTCCCGTATTTTGCGATAAAACGGCGCTGCATTATTAGCTTGAATTTTTATAAGTCTCTTTTTAAAGAGGCGCGCAATCTTTTGGCTTTTCATTGCGCCTGCTAGCCTACAGCCAATAAATAATCATTGCATAGAGTGCTGCGACAATATGTCGCATTCCCAGATTACGTCTTTGTCGTTATGATTCCCCGCCATTAATAAACCAAGATAGACAGGCGGGAGTCAAGTAACGATGAGACATGAGCGGTTATCAAAATTAATCTCTGGATTAATTTTGGGGGGTATATTTTTTTCACAGACTGTTTGTTCACAGCCGATTGCGACAGACAAAAACGATCAAGAACAATCGGTTAAGAAAACTCAAAAAACTAAAAAAGAATCAGATTCCACTTTTCGGCTCGGTGAAGTGGAGGTGAAGACTGTCAAAACCGGAAGGCTGTCAACGAAGGACGTGTTTACGTCTGTTGACGTGGTTGGCAAAAGCCTCATCCAAAACCAAAACGTCAACTATGTGTGGGAATTGTTTAACCGTATTCCAGGCGCATTATTGACCAATTTCAACCAAGGTAATACGAACGGAAAGTTTTCTTTTCGCGGATTTAATGGCGAAGGTGAAATCAACGCGGTTAAACTCCTTATCGATGGTATTCCGAGCAACACCAATGACGGTAATATGCCGTTTCTCGATGCGTTGTTTCCTTTAAACATTGAATCGATCGAAACAGTGCGAGGTACTAATGATCCGCGCTATGGCTTACATAACATCGCGGGTAATGCCAATATTACTACCACGATGGGCGGCACGTATGCAAAAGGCCGTGTTAATCATGGCAGTTTTAATACGACGGATATACAAGCTGGCGCAGGTTATGAAAAAAATGGTTTCATGCAAAACTACTTCATTGGTTATCGCACAACCGATGGATACCGCGCTCATTCCGATATGAATAAATTTTCGGTATCGGGAAAATGGTTTTATGCACCGGATGATGCGAATTTTCAAGTTGGCGCAAGCGTACGGCATTACACCAATCACGCTCAAGAACCTGGTTATTTAACCTTGGAAGAAAGCCGCACCCGTCCATTCAGCACCAATGCGTTCAATAGCACAGATGGTGGGCGAAGAACCATGAATCAGTACAGCGCGCATATCGATATTGATTTACGCCACGATCTCTCTTGGTCTACCAAAGCTTATTACAACGACTACGATGATTCGCGATTCGTAAAATTCTCAGCGAATGTGTCGCAGCAAAATCGAGTGACGCAAGAGCAGCAATACGGTTTATTATCGACTTTCACCTATCGACCTGTCGTTCCTTTTTTGCGAGATTTTGCGGTAGAAACCGGTGTCGATATTCAATTTCAAGAAAATAAAAGTAAGCGTTTCTTGACCGATCAGCGTGTTCGCACCAGTCAAACTCGCGATCAGCGCTTTGACTTTAATATTTTTGGCGCATACATACAAACGATGTTGAAGCCTTTTGATTCGCTCAAAATTGTCCCTGCCTATCGGGTCGATACGATCGATGGTCATTTGACTAATAATTTGAATGGTCAAAGATACTCCATTAACGATTACGATTTTATTCATCAACCCAAAATCAGTGTGGTGTATACGCCTATTGAGGGCTACAGCTTTTATGGAAACTGGGGAAGAACGTTCCAAGTAGGCGTTGGTGCAGATTCCTATTTAATTCCACCTCGTATAGCCAACCTTGGTCCTTCGCTCAATCATGGCTGGGAAGCGGGTATCAAACTTAATCCCGTATCCTGGTTTGAAGGAAGGATTGCAACCTGGGAACAAACCGCTTCCAATGAAGCGAGGCGGATTCTTAATAGTGCCAATAATGATGCGGAAAACATAGGACGAACGCGGCGCCGTGGTGTTGATTTTCAGGTCAATATCACGCCGATCGATCCTTTGACTATGTGGTTAACTTATACCTGGCAAGATTCCAAAATTGTGCAAGCAGGTTCTGGGCTTGATATTACGCAAGGTAAAGAAATCGATCACATTCCAAATCATATGGGATCCGGTGGAATCGATTACAAAATTACACCCGATTTGCTGTTTAACTTGTGGGCAAATTACCAAAATAATTACTTTATCGAGCGCACCAACACTGCTGGTCGCTTTGGTGGGTTTATTGTCGGTAATTTAGGGTTATCCTATCAAGTAACCAAACGCATTAATGTGGAATTTCAAATTAGAAACATCAACGATGCGCGTTATGAGTATGTTTGGTGGGATGGCGCGCAAAGCTTACATTCCCCAGCCGCAGGAAGATCATTTTATGGTGGTGTCGTGTTGAGTTTTTAAAAATTAACAGCGCTATTGAACATCAGCAATATCAATGGCGCGGAAGATTATAACTAAAGAAGAAAAAGAACAAACTTATCCGTTAAAGCATTGACAATGATGGGATCGGTTCGCCTTCAATACTGATGAAACAGTAGTTGCGATATGTATGACACGATAAACAGCCCGGGGTAGGGCTTTTGTTAATTCGGTCATTCTTGCATTGCCTGCGGCAAAATGCCGCATTCACAAGATGTACTTTGTATTCAATAATCCGCGTTTGTGGTTATCGTCGAAACTCGCGTGATCCTTTGTTTTATCAATCATCCGGATTAAGTAATTATTTTTTATTTTATGATTTTCAAGCGTTCTCTTTGGCTAGTGATACATCGCTGGGCCGGTTTGATCATGTCCTTATTGTTGATCGTGGTAGCACTGACCGGCAGTTTACTGGCTTTTCATCCTGAACTCGAACGGTTGATCAATCCGCAATTCTATTCTGATGAAGATGATCGCGATACGTTGGATATTGGAACGCTTGCCGCGCAGGTAGAGCAGATCGTGCCGGATGCTCAGATCAATTCGATTTTTCTAGAAGGTAATCAAGGACTGACTTTTGCGATGGTGCGTATGCCAGCCACCAGCAATGGGTATACGGATTTTGATCAATTGATATTGAATCCGCACACCGGTGAAGAATTGGGGCGTAGAAAATTTGGCGCAATTTCTCAAGGTATGACGAACTTCATGCCTTTCATTTATAAACTGCACTATACCTTGTTGCTCGATAAGATTGGCGTTTGGATCCTCGGGATTTGTGCAGCGCTTTGGACGATCGATTGCTTTGTGGGATTTTATTTGACCCTACCAGCACGCAATAAAGTGAAGCGTGAAATCAATCATAACTATTTGGGCAACTCCAGTAAAAGCTGGTGGCAACGATGGCAGCCGGCTTGGAAAATTCGTCTTGGTGCAAGCTTTAACAAGCTTAATTTCGATTTGCATCGCGCTAACGGTTTGTGGTTATGGATTATTTTGTTGATGTTTGCCTGGTCCAGCGTGTATATGAATATGTGGGATAGCGTTTACACATGGGCAACTCGCGTGGTGTTGGAATATCGCGCGCCGTGGACGGAAATAGCTAAATTGCCAGCGCCGCTGCAGAAAACTGAACTGAGTTGGCGTGAAGCGAGCATTGTCGGGCAACGGCTAATGGCAGAACATGCACAAGCGCATCAGATTTCAGTTGAAAAAGTGGTCGGAATGAAATTAGATCGTGAGCGCGGAATTTACAACTATACCGTGCGGAGTTCGCGCGATATTCAAGATCGACGCGGCGTGACGAGGGTTTATTTTGATGCCAATACTGGCGAACTTCGATTGGCTACCTTACCAACCGGACAATGGAATGGCAATACGGTAACGAGTTGGTTATATGCACTGCACATGGGCAACGTTTTTGGTTTGACGTGGCGTATTTTTGTGTGTGTGATGGGTTTTGTCATTACGTTGTTATCCGTTACTGGCATCGTGATTTGGATGAAAAAACGACAAGCTCGCCAGATCAGTCATTTGATTGTCACAAGCAGTCGCTCTAGCAATTAATCGAGAAATGCGCAAACTTACCGCATTTTCGTTGGTATGATTTTTACCAATATTCGGTGATGAGTTGGTGGAAGACCTGACGAACTCAAATCTAGATGTCATGAGATTTTTAGGGCTATCACGGAAAAATAGTGTATCCGATGATTTTGTGCTGTCACCCTTAGGAAGTTGTTTAATAGAATAATAAAAGTGTGGGATGGATTATTAGAAGAAATCAATCAGCAAGTAAATTATATATCTTGTTCCTATATAAAAATTTGACAACCTATTTATGGTTGAGTACAGTCAAAGCGTTCTGATAAGGGGGAGTGTTGCCTTTTTTGGATCATATTTCTTGAGGTATTAAAGGTAGTGATTGATTTAAAAATACTACTTTTAAAATGGCAAAAAAGAAGTTTTGAAAATATAAATTTTATTGGAGAACATTATGATACGAAATGGTTTAATTGCAGTAAGTGCTTTCCTGTTGTTATCTCCTGCTGTTGTTTCTGCCGCTGGATATGGTGCTGCAGGTTGTGGATTGGGATCTGAAGTAATGGGTTCTGAGCCTGGGGCAAAGCAAATTCTGGCAGCTACCACCAACGGTACTTTTGGTTCACAAACTTTTGGTATTACTTCTGGTACCTCTAATTGCGGCGACCATGGTTTGTTAAGCTTGGATAAAGAAAGAGAAGTTTTTGCGCAGCAAAATTACACTAGCTTAGTAAAAGAAATGGCTCAAGGTAAAGGTGAAACGCTTTCGACATTAGCTAATTTGTATCAATG
>JAJHPK010000006.1 GCA_020890945.1 Nitrosomonas sp. | reverse complement strand
GTTTAAAAACATTATTATCTGTCATTGCGGTGTTCTCCTTATTTTGATAGTTGATCTGGGCAGATCTTTATCAACAGATTACACCGCTCTCTTCTCCTTCCATACACCAGAAATGATCATAGCTCTGAGTTTATTAGATCAACCGAAACTTGAGGAACTTCGGATTGCAATACTTAACGATCTAAAAGATTTTATTCCTGAAAATCATTACACACGAGTTGCTAGATATGATCCAAAATTACGGGCAATATGGGATAAAGATTTATGCCGTTATCTGTACGAAGATAGAGATAATCATCCTTTAAAGTATTTGCCCAGACATATGGCGACCTTGAATCTCTTTTTCCACGTACAAAGTTACAACTCGTTACTCATTGCACTTTCTATAGCCAACTTCAATTTTTTCCATATGTCTTTCTCCTTAAGGCAAACTTTGAACGTAACCACCACTAATAAATATTGCGTGATCATCTTGAAATCCAATATCAATCGAAATTTTATATGCAGGGAGAATATACAAGAACTTAAAAATATATACCCCAACTACGATATCGCTGCATTGATCGCATTTGTCCTTCAATATATCCATGAAATAAAATCCAGGGACTGGGCTTTCCTCTAATACCTCAAAGCCATAGGATTTCAGGCGATTTACTACTTGTTCCTTACAACTTCCAGGTAGGATATACTTCTGCACGATAGAATCGATATTCACAACTTCGAAACCGATCGGTTTTTTTAACTCTGCAACTTCTTTAATTAATGGGCTTCTGCCAAAGTAATCAATAGCCAAAGCAATCACGAAAACCAGCAAGATAAATTTGATTATTTTCATTATTTCAGATGACGCAAATAGTTTGTAGGCGCTTTCCCAGATACCTTCTGCACGGCGAGAAAGGTGGATCATTATATCTAGGTCTAAAATACCGGCAATAACATATTTGTCATACTTTCAATAGATTATGATTTGAGGTCTTATGGTGATAACGTTAGATCGTACAGACATCGATCTTAGTATTCTTTTCTTGTGATGATTTGGTTTGCGTGGTTTTGACGCGTAATTTCTAACGGTCATACTGCCCCCTAAAATAAGTTTCGCTAGCCTTTCTTGTTTATGTTGTGAAGCTATCGGAAATTTTGCATTTACTACCCCAGCAACAAAAATTGTTGGTATCTTTTAAGAATAAAAAAAAGATCGTTATATAAAAACGGTTTCACAGAGTTTTGTGAGCCCCTATCTCGCGAGCAGCGCTCAATGTCGATCTCAAACTCCCGCTTGAGCAAGCGGCGCGGCCAACTGATGCGCACGGAAGCTAGGGAAGGCGGTGCATCGTCATTCGTATCGGATGCATTACTTTTGTTTTTCTTGCTGCCAGGAATAATCTCAGCGCGCAGTTTGGCGTCCGGTGCAAGGATTGAGCAGCGGATCATAGGCTTCCTCAGTAATACTGAAGCTGCTCAAGCGCACCGGCAAGACTCGCTATGTCCCCACACGAAGAGGACGAACGGGGCACCTCCATTGGTAAGATTTCAATGGTTCCCACAAGGGATAGCACGGTGTTAGCGATCACCACAGCACTTTTGGGGTACAGAATCGTCTCCAAAGCCGAGAGCGTGGGATAAATAAACGAGACAGCTTCTCTGGCCTAGCCTCCTGAGACTGCAGCGCGTGCATAAACTCCTGTACGTCCTCTTCGGTGACCACGTACTCGGGCATCGATGTCGCTCGACCGAACAGGTGGAACACCACGGGGGACGTTGCTCAATTGGGTACTTCCTTACGCACGGGCGAGTACTCGATCTGACGGATTCTTCCAGCCCAGGCCGGATGGCGCTGCTCAATGGCGCGCACAAGAAAATTGTCGAAGGTGGTAGTCACGAACAATTTGACCAGCAGTGCAGCCAGATCGTTGAGCGCCTTGGGGATGGGAACGCTTTGCTCCAGCTCTTCGACAACCTCCTTAACCACCGGATACAGCTTTTCAGCCCGGCTACGGAGCCTTGCCAGATAGCTGCAGGCCACTTCGTTGAGTGCGCATTCACCGGTGTGCTGCGGCGCACCGACTTCCAGCCGCAGGGCAAGTTCCTCGGCCACGAGTGGGTGTAGAAGTTCTTCGAGCTGCCTGCTGCGCCGGGAATCTCAAGCAGCTCGGATCCGGTAATCGGAATGAGCACGCCTTCGCGGACAAACCGGGTCAGTTCCGACCAGAGGCGGTCTTCTTGGGTAGTGCTGAGCACGGCGTTCATAGTTGCGTATCTCCAATACTAACGTCGTAACATCGTAGTTGACAGATCGCCGGGTACGAGATTCGAGAAGGATCGGCAGGCTGTCAGTCTCTCAAACCAACCCACTTGAAAAATACTGCTTGATCAATTTAAAAAACTCAATCTTTGTTTTCAAATTGGGTTCTAATAATACTTATTCGTTTTCAAAAACGTAAATCTTATTACCATTCCCCGCCTTAGCCTTTGCTCCGGTGAAATGTTCTAAATTCACAGGATTACCGTTCAAAATTGCCTCATAGAACTTTTCCAGATGAGGATTGCCATCTTGCCCACCTTTTAGAAAATAACGATGATTGACGTCAATCTTACTAAAATCCACATAGTTAGCATTGTTTGCCAAGAGAATATCTTTACCAAACATAGTTTCCAATTTCTGGCCTAATCTTTTTTCTCTTTGTCGCTTGGCCGATAGACCTAGAATGTTGTCATTCTTATTAACCGTGATATAAATACTATCCGAAAAGTCAATCTTCTTAACCCACTGATCATGGTCTTTGGCATCTGCATCGGCTGAATTTAAAATGACAGTATCAAACAGGTTCTTCTCAAAACTCTGCTGTTGATAAGATTCCATCATTCTTGCAAAAACGATATTTCCCATGCTGTGGACTAACAAGGTCGATTTTATTTTCGCAAATCTTTCAGGATGGTCCTTTTTAAATTTTTAAAATGAAGCTATTACATTCAGTAAATCCGGAGCAGTGGCCTTTGCTTCTTCATTGGGATACCCTACAGGTCCCTTATAGGAAGGAAACCAGTGAAACATGATGACCTTGGCACTATATTCTTCTTCCAAATTTGGAATGACTTCATCCAGCGATTTTTTGGGTTCCTTTCCCCGGCCATGGACATAAAAAATAATGTTATCTGCTCCACGACCCGCTTTCATATCCTTTTCAATCGCTTCTGCCATTTCTTTCATTTCAATGGGAAAGTTTTGGATATGGTACTGAGTGCCATCACTGGTGAATAAGGATGCTCCAGCAAATGCATGAATGTTAAAAAAACAGAAACCAAAGACCCAAAAGACATTTATTAGCGTTTTCATAAACAACTCCCTTCGGTTGAATTGAGCTACAAATTATGCATGATAGCTGCACTGGCTAAATGACATAAATCGACCCGCAAACAACTAGCATGATATGCTTATTCCTTAATTCTCTTACCTTTTTAGAGAATATTGGCTATCAGTTTCTCCGCAGCACCGCTGAGTGACGAACAGTGACAGTTTTGTAGAAGTTGATGAAGCGCAATAGCTGAATACCCCGATCGGCGCTGTTGTTAAAGGAAATTTGACTGTGCACATATCTATTAGTGTGCGAATGACTCGTTCAGCTCTACCGTTAGTTTACGGGCGATTGACGAGTGTGATGAAAACAATTTATATCATTTTTTATTTCAATTATTTTCTATCCAACCTGCGATACTGAATCGCTTCCGCGATGTGTTGATTGTTAATTTTCTCGATCCCAGCCAAATCCGCAATCGTTCTGGCGACTTTCAGAATGCGGTGATACGCACGCGCCGATAGATTCAAACGGCTGATGGCTTGTTTCAGCAGATTCTCGCTCGCGCTGTCGAGTGCACAAAATTGGTCGATTTCTTTCACGCCCAAGCGGCTATTGGTTTTTCCTTGCCGATCAAGCTGCAATTGGTACGCTTTCTCGACACGCAGGCGAATGGTGCTGCTTTTCTCGCTTGTTGTTTGTTGTTTCATCAATTCCTGTTGCGGTACGGCGGGAACTTCGATCTGCATGTCGATGCGATCCAATAACGGGCCGGAGATTCGGCCACGGTAACGAGTAATTTGATCGGGGGTACAGTGACATTTACCAGAGGGGTGCCCCAAGTAGCCACAAGGGCATGGATTCATCGCCGATACCAACTGAAAATGGGCGGGAAACTCGGCTTGACGAGCGGCTCGAGAAATCGTTATTTTTCCAGACTCCAATGGTTCACGCAGTACTTCCAATACCTTTCGATCGAATTCAGGTAATTCGTCTAAAAACAATATTCCGTGCAGTGCTAAAGAAATTTCCCCAGGCCGTGGATAACTACCACCTCCAACCAGTGCAATACCAGAAGCCGTATGATGCGGCGCGCGAAAAGGTCGGCGTTTCCATTCGGAAATATTGAAACTACCCTGACTCAGTGATTGAATTGCAGCCGATTCCAGCGCCTCATCTTCGGTCATTGGCGGAAAAATCCCTGGGAAACGCGCTGCTAACATGGATTTCCCTGTTCCTGGCGGCCCAACCATCAAAATACTATGTTTTCCGGCGGCAGCGATTTCTAAAGCGCGCTTGGCATGTCCTTGCCCTTTAACATCTTCAAAATCTGGATAATCCTTTTTTTCATCGTCAATATCTTCAGGCAAATTACTCTGAAAAACTGGCAATCGTTCTTGCTTCGTAAGATGCGCACATATTTGCAGCAACGATTTTGCCGCATAAATGGTGGCTTTTTTTACTAACGCAGCTTCTAAAGCATTCTGTTCGGGCAACACGAAACGACGTCCGGATTGCGCAGCATGATACGTCATTGCTAATGCGCCCCGAATAGGCCGTAATTCTCCGGTTAGGGCTAATTCTCCCGCCCATTCATATTGGTCTAACTCTTCCTTAGGAATTTGTCCTGTAGCAGCCAAGATACCGAGTGCGATTGGGAGATCGAATCGTCCACTTTCTTTTGGCAAATCAGCAGGCGCTAAATTGACCGTAATGCGTTGTGCGGGAATCTTAAAATGAGAATTTTGCAAGGCGGATCTAACGCGATCTTTACTTTCCCGAACTTCAGTATCGGGAAGTCCGACGATCGTAAAACTAGGCAACCCGTTAGCAATATGCGTTTCGACAGTCACTAACGGCGCTTCCATGCCCGACAAAGCACGGCTATACAACACTGCAAGTGACATACTGTTTAAACCTGTAGATATCTGGACACCGACAGGTTTACCCTAAACCCTAAATTTTGCAATCAGTGTTTCAATGTGATCGTTATTAATGCGGATGCAATTCAGTGACGTTATCGACAGCGCGGATAGCAGCGGATTGAGAACGCGCTTCCAGCTCCGCAACTTTAGCTTCAAGAATCATTAACTTCTCACGAGTGCGTTGTAATACTTCTTGTTGAATTTCAAATTCATCACGTGTTACTAAATCAAGACGAGTAAACGCACCGGACAATAAAACCTTGACGTTTTTTTCGATATCCTTGACCGGACTGTTATGAAAAATTTCGTTTACTTTGGCGTTGATTTCATCGATCATATTTTTGCTAATCATTCGTTTCTCCTTTACGGTTATCACACTGACATCACTGATATCACACACCCGTTATAAATCACCGTGATAAAATCCCATAATCTATTGTTATGGATGGCCTATTCTGCCATGTCAGTTTTTAACATTAAAATTTATTTGATATTTTTTTAACTTTCCAATGCTTTATTCTCCAATAAGATACACTTATGGAACGTCAACAATTATTAGAAAGTTGGCTTAAAACCCAATTTCCAGGTAAACACTTTACCCTCAAGACCGCTTCCGCTGATGCGAGTTTCCGGCGCTATTTTCGCATTTTTATTGATGATCAAACATGGATCGTGATGGATGCGCCCCCCCAACAAGAAGATTGCAAGCCATTTATACAAGTAGCAGAAATGCTTGCCAATACAGGAGTTCATGTACCTAAAGTAATTTCGCAAAACTTAGAACAAGGGTTTTTGCTGCTTTCAGATTTGGGGAATACCACTTACCTACAGGTGCTTAGCCAGCATCATGAGCAAGCCAATCGATTGTATAACGATGCTACCGACGCACTCATTAAAATGCAATTATCCGCGCAAGCAAAGCAATTACCTGAATATGACGAAGCCTTGTTGCGTAGAGAATTAAATTTGTTTCCTAATTGGTATATTGCTAAACACCTGCAAGCTGAATTAACTCAAAACCAAAAAACATTATTAGAAAACGTCTTTGATCAAATTTTACAAAACAATCTGAATCAACCCAAAGTATTTGTTCACCGCGATTATCATTCGCGTAATTTAATGATGTCGTCACCCAACCCCGGCATTATTGATTTCCAAGATGCGGTCTACGGTCCGATAACCTATGATTTAGTTTCTTTGTTTAAAGACGCCTACATTCGTTGGGATGAAGAACGGATTCTCGATTGGACGATTCGTTATTGGGAAAAAGCCCGTCAGGCAAATCTGCCGGTAGCCACTGACTTTGGCGTTTTTTACCGTGATTTTGAATGGATGGGAGTACAGCGGCATCTGAAAGTTTTAGGTATTTTTGCACGACTCAATTATCGCGATGGAAAATCCAATTATCTCAATGACATGCCGCTTGTGATGGAATATTTGCAAAAAACTTGTGATCGATATAGAGAACTCTCGCCGTTGCTTAATCTGTTCGACGAGTTGCATGACGTAACTCCTGATTCGAAAATTGGCTATTCTTTCTAGCAATAATCCGTACCGGGCCATGATCCTTGCCGCTGGCCAAGGAAAGCGCATGCGCCCGCTCACGGACAATCTGCCCAAGCCGCTGCTGAAAGCCGGTCAGCATGCACTCATTGAATATCAAATTTATAACCTGGCACAGGCGGGTTTCACTGAAATTGTCATCAATCATGCTTACCTCGGTGCCATGATTGAGAATGCTTTGGGAAACGGCGATCGATACGGCGTTCAGATTCATTATTCGCCTGAAAAAATCGTGCTAGAAACAGCCGGTGGGATTGCCAATGCGATGAACTTGCTAACTGACGCACATAAAACAATCCCATTCTTGGTAGTCAATGGAGATATTTATTGTGATTTCGATTACCTTTCTTTGCGAGCTACTTTGGATGCCATGCTAGCACCGGAAAATCAATGCCTGGCACACCTCGTACTGGTTGATAATCCCGAACATCATCCCGAAGGTGACTTTTCATTGCAAGATGGCTACCTTCGATTGGAAGGTACACAGAAATTCACGTTTAGTGGCATCGGTATTTATCATCCGCAACTATTTCAGACCATCATACCCGGAGAAGCTGCAAAATTAGCGCCAATACTGCGTCGAGCCATGCAAGAAACCAAAGTGACTGGTGAATATTTTTCCGGTGAATGGATCGATGTCGGCACGCCTGAGCGTCTACAACAATTGGACAATCAATTAAAGCTACGCGCGCAATCCTAATAAAACTCATTGAAAAGAATAATCCCTATGCAATCATTGATCATCCCCATGGAATCCTATCTCAAACGGCGCCATACTTTTGCGCAACACATGCAAGCCGGAATCGCGATTATTCCCACGGCTCCAGAGCGGATACGCAACCGCGATGCACACTATCCTTATCGTTTTGATAGCTATTTCTATTATTTGAGTGGCTTTACCGAACCTGAAGCTGTATTGGTAATTGTTGCAAAAACTGATCAAGCGCCTGAAAGACATATTCTATTTTGTCGTGCCAAAGATAAGGAACGTGAAATTTGGGACGGGTACCGCTATGGTCCGGAAGCCGCCAAAGAAACTTTTCTGCTGGATGAAACTTACCCTATCAATCGACTTGACGACATCATCCCTACCCTACTTTCGAATCAACCCATTATTTATACCATGCTTGGGCATGACTCCGCTTGGGATCAGCGCATCATGCAGTGGTTGAATCAGGTTCGCGAGCAAGTTCGCACGGGCATCATGGCTCCAGAAAAAATCAATGACTGTCGCGGCATTTTGGATGAAATGCGTTTGATCAAAAGTGATCAAGAACTCGATGTGATGCAGCAAGCTGCCAATATTTCCGTGCAAGCCCATCGAAATGCGATGCAAATGACCAAACCAGGCCAATATGAATACCAAATCGAAGCCGAATTACTGTATACCTTCAACCGTCACGGCGCTCGGTCACCGGCCTATACATCCATTGTAGCGGGAGGTTCAAACGCTTGTGTGCTGCACTATGTCGAAAACAATGCCGTATTAAAATCGGGAGATTTACTGCTAATCGATGCCGGCTGTGAATTGCAAGGTTACGCTTCGGATATTACCCGTACTTTTCCTATCAACGGAAAATTTTCATCGGTGCAAAAAGATATTTATCAATTAGTTTTGAATGCGCAAGCTGCTGCTATCGCACAAGTAAAACCTGATAATCGCTGGGACGAACCGCATCAAGCTGCATTAAAAATTCTCGCACAAGGATTCATCGACCTTGGTTTATGTCAGGGGAATCTCGATAGCGTGCTAGAATCCGAAGATTACAAACGGTTTTATATGCATCGCACTGGTCATTGGTTGGGCATGGATGTACACGATGCTGGTCAATATAAACAACAAGGTGAGTGGCGGCGTTTCCAGCCTGGCATGGTACTCACAGTCGAACCGGGGTGTTATATTCGCGCGGATGAGAATGTTGCGGAACATTTCTGGAATATTGGAATCCGAATAGAAGATGATGTGATAGTGACTGAAAACGGTAATCAACTGTTAACCGCAACAGCACCCAAAACCATCGTTGACATAGAGGAGTTAATGCAATGAATCACGAACAAAAAAGAATCATTATCCAAAGAATTTTGCACAGTGATACACACGGAGCCGATCCCCATACTACTGGTCGTTCATCCATTTTTCCAGCGAATAGCTGGATCACCATTGCACTGCTTATCCCAGTAGTCATCGTCATGACCATGGTTGGTTTTTTCTTTTTTGCAGCATTTATGGCTTTACTAGCGGTAACCGCAACAGTTATTGGGACCAGATTCTGGTGGTTACGCCGGAAATATCAGCAAGCCAATCGCACGACTCACCAAACCAATTATCCGGACGAAGATTGGAACGACACAACACCGACCCCGCATTCTAAGCAGTCAAATGTCATAGAAGACGCACAGATCATTGAAGAAACGAAAATTAAATAGACTGTACTTCCTCATCAATGAGTACAAGCTATTATAACTTCGCACGGTATCAGTAAGAAGTACCCCACACCCTGTTATTGATGGCTTGAATTATCTAAAGCGAGCCTTCATCACCTATTTGTTAACGCAACAATGGAGCCCGAAGGCTCCATTGTTTGTTGAAGAGACAACATCGATTAGCTGTCGTTTGATGCAACATTGATTTTCTTCGGTTGCACCGCTTCCCGCTTTGGTATCACGACTTCCAGCACACCATGTTTGGAAGCCGCCGATATTGCATCCGCATTGGCTGTATCCGGCAAACTAAAGCGTCGATAAAATGATCCATATGTTCGTTCAACACGTTTATAACCAGCATTTTCAGACTTAGCTTCGGTTTTCTTTTCGCCTTTAATGGTTAAAACGCCATCATGCATACTGATATCAATTTCTTCAGGCTTCACGCCAGGAATATCGGCATGAATCACAAACTTATCCGCTTCTTCCTTGATATCTACCGCAGGAGCCCATTCGGCAGTTGCCGAAGATCCTTCGGCGACATTTCTTTCCAATTCTCTTTGTAATTGACTCAACAAACCCCAAGGCTCGTAACGTGTAATAGCCATAATGATTTTCTCTCCTTATCAATTTAATTACAGAATTACGCGTTGACAGTTTTTATCCTAAACGCAAATTGCGATGCAACGCGCCTTCAAAACTGTATATAAGGTTTGTTAAAACTATTTCAAGTTTTTTTGAGAAAAAATTAATGACGGCTTTCGCTGCGATAGCGACGCCTTTGGAAGGTAATTGCAACAACTATGAATATGCTGATGGCTATCCAAAGCCCTTTTCTTTTAAACCACTCAGACCAGTTCGCTTCTACTAGAAAACTTGCCTCTGCAAGATCAATAACCTTGCTATCCAAGCGAGTACCGTCTTGGGTCGACAAGTGCAAATAAAACATTAATTCTTGTTTACCAGAAGATTCAGGTGTGACGCGCCAACGCCAATTAGATAGACCTTGGTAAGATGAAACCGGCTCTTGCGCATGTTCACGATCGATCAACCAGCTCTCCCCTGCAATCTCCGCCTTCATATTTTCTGATACACGACCTACTATACCCTGATAAGACGTGCCTTCCGACGCGTTTGCAACGATTTCATTAATGAATTTAGCAAACTGCTGCGTCTCTAAATTAAGGCTAACTTCAAAAGATTCGTACTGCTTAGCACTAGACGGAATAGAAATTGCGTTATTATCCACCGGGATTTTCATGACCAAAGGAGTCGCTTGACGTTTTACAGTAAAAAGATGTAACAGTGAATTAATCGAAAAAGGAACGATTAACAACACCGCTAACAGTGCGACCGGCACAATCAAATTGATATTCAAACCCGATTGTGAATCTGAGTCACGCATATTGTCCTCTAAGTCTATTGATCCCGGTGGAAAGCAACTATTTCTTCTTCGCTTCAACCTTCTTAACAACTGGCTTTGCGACAGATTTCAAAACTGCTTTTTTACTTTCTAATATAAAGGTAATTTGAAGATTGACACGGTACTCCACAATTTTCCCATTTTTGATTTCGACTTTCTGCTCTTTAACCCATGCTCCGCAGACATTATTGATCGTTTCAGAAGCACGTGCGATACCCTCATTAATGGCATGTTCAAAACTCTTAGTGCTGCTTGTGCTGATTTCAATTACTTTAGCTACAGTCATGAGTCATCTCCTTGAGAAATTGCGTCGATATTTCAACGATAGTTTTGTACAAGACTATGGTTTTCTTGCACTAATAGCAAAGTACTGAATGTTACTATGAATTGTCAAGCATCTAGTGATTTTATAATGTAATTTGTTACATCCATTAGCGTTGTTTACATCATTTTGAGAAGATACGAATATAAATGCACACAAAAACGCACCTTTAAGCTGCAATATGTTTTACTAGACCCTCCAATAAATCAGGCATTTCCTTAAAATCCAATCAACAATTTTTAATAGCGGTCGTATTACTGTTTCGGGTATATTAACCAAGCACTTAATTAATATAAGGAGAGCTCTGTGGAAGTGATTGCTTATATAGTATTAGCATTGATAGTAATTATGGTTATTTATGTTATTTCAATCTATAACCGTTTGGTTGATATTAAGCATAACGTATCGCAAGCCTGGTCAAATATCGATGTGCTGTTAAAACAACGTCACGATGAACTCCCTAAGCTAGTTGAAACCTGCAAGCAATATATGGGATATGAACAAGAAACGCTTAAACAAGTCATTGCAGCACGTTCACAAGTAGCTGCAGCACGTGAATCGGGTAATATAGGCGCGCTAGGCTCAGCAGAACATAATTTGCGCATCGGATTAGGCAACTTATTTGCTGTTGCAGAAGATTATCCTGAGCTTAAAGCAAGTGAGAAGTTTCAGCATCTGCAAGCAAGAATCACTGGGTTAGAAAACAGTATCGCAGACCGGCGGGAATTCTATAACGAGGCAGTGAAAATCAATAATGTGCGTATCGAGCAATTTCCGGATGTATTGATCGCCCGATGGTTTCATTTTACTTCGCGTGATTTACTGGAATTTAACGAATCAGACACTGCCGACGTCAATATCAGCCAATTATTTCGCTAAAGTTATCTCAGCAGTATGGACAGCTTATTGTCTGAGATGTCTCGAGAAGATCTTACTTTTGCGGCAGCATGCTGCGTACTCGTTGCAATCATCAGCCTCTATTTATTGATACACAATTGGAAGCGCAAGGGGATCATTGAAGATACTCCTACTGCTAAATTGCGCTCCGCGCACCAAGGTTATGTAGAATTAGTTGGAAAAGGTCAATTTATTGACGATCAAATCATCTACGCACCTCTATCCAATCATCCATGCCTTTGGTATCGCAGTCAAATCCAACAAAAAGAATCGGTTGTCGACAGTGATCGTGAAGAAACTCGGTGGCGCATTGTCTACAACAATATCAGCGATCATCGATTTAAGTTAGTTGATGGGGATAGTAGTTGCTATGTCGACCCAACACATGCTGAAGTGAATGGCAACGAGCATCTCACATGGTACGGAAATACCGAATGGCCCACCAAAACACTTCTGCTTGAAAGCC
This sequence comes from Nitrosomonas sp., assembly GCA_020890945.1. Classification (GTDB taxonomy): domain Bacteria; phylum Pseudomonadota; class Gammaproteobacteria; order Burkholderiales; family Nitrosomonadaceae; genus Nitrosomonas. The sequence goes on along the minus strand of JAJHPK010000006.1, from coordinate 27,514 downwards.
AATCCTCATTTCATGAACTGAGCAGTAAGTATCGCTATAGTGAATCGTTGATCCTGCCGGGGCAAGTGCTTTTTATATTAGGGCAATTTACGACATTCTCGGCAATCACACAGCAAAGCGAACGAGCGATTATGATTAATCTGCTCAATGAATGGAAAGAAGATCAAACCGCACTGAAGCAGCGTTTTGACAGCAATCAAGACGGAACGATCGATCAACAAGAATGGGAAGTTGCGCGACAACAAGCACACAATGAAGCCGAACAAATTCATCAGCAATTAGCATTAGAGCCGGATGTCAATATCATCGCAAAGGCTGTAAAAAGCGGATATCCTTTTATTATTTCGGTATATCCTCAATCACAATTGGCTAAAAAGTATCAACGTTATGCCTTGATTGCGATCATAGTGTTTCTTCTATCCATAGGAAGTTTAGCGTGGTTGTTACATCAATTTTAATCTGACTTTAATCATAGAGAATTATTTCGTTTTTTCCTTATTAATCTCTTCTGGGTTTAATTCCTTGCTCTTGGGGCGAAGGCTGGCTGAAAACCAGCAGTCTGAAGAGCACTTTAATCCCTCGCTACTTACGACGAGGTGTTTTATTAGAAACCACAATTAAATCAAACCATTTGTGACTTTTCTCACATACACAGTGCACCCCCTGATGTATTCTGAGCTTGCACTTCTTCATATTAAAAGTGAATAAAAATTAAACACAATTTTTTTCGACTGATTATATGAATATGGTAATAAAAGGTTAATCTTTTTACCCTATTGTGAGAAGTGCTAATGAGTATTCAAAATTGTTTAACTTAATATTGAAACTCAAAAGCGTTTTAAACAACTCGTTTAATATATTTAAGGAGAAGAAAGAAAATGGCTAATATTTCTGGAACAGGTAACAATGACACTATTACACCATCGTACATTTCAGCCGGAGTCAGTGGATATCCTACGTATAATTCCGATATCATTTATGGTCAGGCAGGTAATGATTATATCGACGGTGGAGATGGAAATGACTTCATTTACGGTGGTCTCGGAAATGATGAGTTGTATGGCGGATATGGTACAGATCAGATAGACGGTGGAAGCGGTAACGACTACATTGCTTCTGATGGAGATGGTGGTAACTATCTCGGAGGAGATGGCAATGACTATATGAACTCTGCCATAGGCTCTTGGTCTGAAACGTTGGATGGTGGAACAGGTAATGATACCATCGACCATTCTTGGTGGTTTGGAGACTATATTTTCGATATGAAAACGGGTCTTACCAACAATTACGGACAAAAATACTCCAATTTTGAAAATGTTATCATGGGAGATGGCAATGATGCAGTTGTTGGCACCAATGGTAACAACATAATGTATGGCGGATATGGAAATGACAACCTAAATGCCATGGGTGGTAACGACACAGTTTATGGCGGATATGGTGATGACCTTATAGGCGGAGGTATCGGAAAGGATTTGCTCGATGGCGGAGCAGGCGCCGATACCTTCAAATATTTGTATATCAACGGTAGCCCTAACAATTCATCCCGAGATACCATTCAATATTTCAACTATAGTGAGGGCGACAAAATCGATATTTCTGGTATCGACGCTAATGTCAATGTCGCTGGCAATCAAAGTTTCAACTCTGGACAATTGATCTGGAATCCTACAACTCATATATTGGTTGCCGATGTCATTGGCGGAGCCGATTGGTCAGTAAATTTAGTAGGTGTACAACCAGGGTTCAACCCACTGTTGGATGTTATTGCATAGTAAGCAAACTATATTCCTTTAAACAAAGGATTCAGTTTTAAAACTATACGATATAATCAAACTAGTTAAAGTCCCCCCCTACTATAAATTTTTGTAGTGGGGGGATTTCAATTTCAATGTGTTGTTTCTGGAAAAGTATCTGCCAATAAATCTTTGCATAGTTGTAATTTTGACTTATCAGTCGAGTTTTATACCTGTTTGCTTAATTTAGCGATTTAAAGAGATAAAGCAAATAACTTTCTAACAAGCTCTTTTACGTTTTACCAATCCCTAAATTCCTAATCTCCTGGAAAGCTATCTCGGCCTATCAACGATGTCTAACAAAAATAGTTGAGAAAAAAACAACATCTTAGCTCAGTCAATATCTATTCTTATTCAGATACTATAAAATTTCGCCGATTACCATTTGAATAAACTTAAATTGTAATCGACCGTAAAAAAACACTCTCTATAAGAGTGAACCCCAATAAAATAATTATAATAATGAATTTGTTATGTCTATTCTGATCATTTCTGAACCCACCGATTCGCATGCTCAAGCGATAGTTAATGCGCTTACAAAACATAGAGTCAATGATATTCATTCCATTGATTTTTCAAACTTTTCAGCACTGATGGGAATGAATTTGGCATTATCGGCGCGAGATTCTGGAAAATTCTGGCTACAGATAGGTCAAAACAAACTCATCGATAGCAGTGAAATCAGTGCGGTATGGTGGCGTAGACCGCAGAATTATCGGCAACATCTCCAAAGTATCGAGCCTTTATCACGCCATTTTGCGATGACAGACTCCACTTCATCGTTCAACAGCATGTGGCAAGCCAATGATTGTCTTTGGGTAAACAATATTACGAGAGATGCAGCTGCAGCTCACCGCCCTTGGCAATTGGAATTAGCCAAGCAATGTGGATTGAGAATCCCAGATACACTCTGGACTCCGACAGTGGATCGTCTAAAACAGTTTTGGCTTCGCTATCATGGAGAAATTGTATATAAGCCATTGCTACAAAATTTTCATAGTGAAAATGAAGCAAGAAGGATAAAACCTGAAGAATTTGCCAGAATTGATAAAGTGCAACTTGCACCGATGCTGTTCCAACAATGGATTCCTAGTATTGCAGATATTCGAGTGACTATCGTTGGTGAAGAAGTTTTTACAGCCGCGGTAAATTTGAATAAAAATGTTCCTTTTAATGCTACAGCACAGGCAACGACTCCTTATTATCAGCGTCATACCTTGCCTGCCCCAATACAAGAAAAATTACTGTTATTAATGAAACAAATGTATCTTGAATATGGTGTCATAGATTTGCGTTTACGCCCTGATGGTGAGTATGTATTCTTAGAATTACATACAACGGGAGAATTTCTTACCGTAGAACGTACTTGTCAATTGCCGATTAGCGATTCGCTTGCTCTTCACTTAGCGCGCAGCAATGCCAAAAAAGTCCCACCAGTACCAATTCACAAAAAAGCAGCGTAAGAAAAAACTCATTCAGCTTCGGTAAGCGATTTATTCCAACAGGTTAAATCGCTTACCGATTGATCCAATTCCTTACCGAAGGGAACCCAGCTTAACAGAGGAGCTTCAAGCCGTTGCTGCAAAGTAGCAATATTTTCTGTCACCGCCTCCATCTGTGGATCGATACAATTAGCTATCCAGCCGACTAAATTTAACTTCGCGGCACGAATTGCCTTAACCGTTAATAAAGCGTGATTCAAACATCCCAAACGCATCCCCACCACCAAAATCACAGGCAAGCCGAGCATTTTTGCTAAATCCTCTCCCGTTTCTGTTTTATTCAATGGCACGAGAAAACCACCCACTCCTTCCACGATGACCATATCGGCCTGCATGCTAAGTCGATGATAAGATTTTTTGATCACTGACAAATCGATCGTTATACCTGATTGTTGCGCAGCAAGATGGGGCGAAATGGGTGAATCGAACGCATACGGATTCATATCTGATACTGCAGCAGGGATGTTGCTAGCAGTTCTTAATAACTCTACATCTTGCCATACTCCATTTTCTCGTCCTGCGGCAATTGGTTTCATACCAATGACTTTGTGCCCTTGTTCAGTAAACATTCGTAACAATGCACAACTGATCTTGGTTTTGCCGACCCCAGTATCGGTACCTGTAATAAAAAAACCCTTAGCCATGAAACGTACCGTCAATCAATTAAACCCAGTTGACGACGTGTTTCCGGAGTTAAAATCGATTGACGCGATGGCGGCTTCCAAGCATGCCCATAAATCACTTCAAAAGTCACTGGTAATTTGCCATCCGTTCGAAATTTTTCATACGCAGACAATGCCTTATCCCAAGATTTTTTCCCCATCAAACCAGACCGCCTTCCCTGCGTTACATTATGCGCACCTATCGCTTTCAAATCGCGCATAATGCTCATCACGTCCGAATATGTCATTGTTATGTACTCCATATCCATCACAGGAACAGCAAAACCATTATGTACCAGAAGATCGCCAACATCGTGCATGTCGATAAAGCGATTGACGTGATTAAATGAATCGACTTGAGCGAATGATTCACGCAGCTCTTTTAGTGTATCCGGCCCAAAAGTACTAAACATCAATAATCCGTCAGTACGTAAGATACGATGCATTTCAGCAAATGTCTGCTGCAAATTGTTACACCATTGCAAAGCAAGATTTGACCAAATTAATCCGATGCTTTCTCGTTGCAACGGAATCTGCTCGATATCGCCACAAACATAGTGGCTATGCTGAGGTAACGGCAACAATCGCTGCCACCAATTCAAATGAGGTCGTGCTTGCAATAACATCGATTGTGCAATATCCATCGCAATGATGGGCTTACCAGGATAGCGTTTCAACAATTGTTGACTACCATAACCGGTACCGCTACCCGCATCCAAAATGACATCCGGCTGGTATTTAATGTATTCCAAACGCGATAGCATTCGGTTACTGATTTCACGCTGCAACACGGCGGACTGATCATAACTGCTCGAAGCGCGCTCAAACGCGTGACGCAATAGTCTTTTATCAAGAATTTGTTCGAAACTCATTTAAACAAGCCACAAATTGTTCAGGGTAAGATAAAAACGGCGCGTGTCCACAATGGGGAAATGTCACCAACTGAGATTTTTCTATCTGTTGCCGCATCCACTGCGCAGCATTAATGTGCGTGATCACATCGTTCTCACCGTGCAACAGTAACACTGGTTGCTGTATTTTCGTCACGCGCGAACGTAAATCACTGGTTTGCAATATAGCCAAGCCTTGTTCTAGCCCCAACGCATCTGGCTGTTTTCTTTCAAAAAAATGTTTGCGCAATTTTTGCACGTTTTGAATGCCACTCTCATCGCCTGTCATCTGTAAAGTCAAAAATCGTTGAATCGTCACTTTATAATTTTTTTTCAAATTTTCCCAAAATAGTTCCAGTAATTTAGGCTCTGCACCTGATGGCCAATCGATTTTTTTTATAAAACAAGGCGTGGTAGCAATCAAAACTAATTTTTGCACGACTTTCGGATATTGCAACGCTAATTCCATCGCAATCTGCCCACCCAATGACCATCCCACGACAATACAATGCGGCGGCAATATTTTTCCAACTGTATCAACCCAGTGTTGTAATGCTCCTGACTGGTCGATAGCGCTCTCACCGTGACCCGGCAAATCAATCAAATGCACTCGAGCATGTTGACCCAGTGATGCGGAAACTTCCTGCCAAATACCACTGTGCATCGCCCAACCGTGCAAAAACACCAGATCTTGGCCATTACCATCACCGATCGATTCGATATACAAATCCGTCATGATGCAGCTAATTTGCGTAATGCTTTCGCCAAGCGCTCAATATCCTGCGGCTGATGCAATGCTGAAAGTGAAATTCTCAACCGTGCAGTACCTTGCGGCACCGTCGGTGGACGAATCGCCGCCACCAAAATTCCGCACTTGCGCAATGCATCGCTAAGACGCACCGCTTGATCATTATCACCTACTAATAGAGGCTGAATGGGCGTTTCAGAAACTAATTGTTGCCACGGTAATGACTGCAGTTCTTGGCGCAATTGCGCAATATTACGCATTAACGCTTCTCGCCGCCATTCCTCTTGTTCGATTAACTTCAAGCTTGTCAGTAAAGCGTGAGAAAGCAAGGCTGGCGATGCGGTTGTGTAAATATAACTGCGCGCAGATTGAATCAAAGTTTCAATCACCTCCGCTTGCGCTGCGACGAAAGCACCAAACACTCCAGCTGCTTTACCTAAGGTTGCCATGTAGATCACGTTTGGCGAGTGCGTTTCACGATCAAGCGAAGCAAATAAACTACCTCGTCCCTGTTTACCTAATACCCCAAAACCATGCGCGTCATCCAACAACAGCATCGCATGGTATTGTTCGCAAAGTGCAATCAATTCAGAGATAGGCGCTTGATCTCCTTCCATACTGAATACTGCGTCACTGATTACCAGCTTGCGCTTGGCTCGCGATGCCGCCAAACGTTGCTGTAGCATTGCCAAATCCAAATGCGGATAGCGAATAAATTGTGCACGTGATAGCAACGCTGCATCATTCAACGAAGCATGATTTAACTTATCCGCAAAAATCGCATCCGCTCGCCCTACTAAAGCAGTGACGATACCTATGTTGGCCATATATCCCGTAGAAAATAACAACGCTCTAGGAAATCCAACAAATTTCGCCAACACCTCTTCCAATTCATGATGCGAACTGAAATGACCATGTAGCAAATGCGAAGCACCCGCACCGACACCCAATCGATGCGCCCCTTCACAAACAGCTTCAATTAATTGCGGATGATTCGCTAATCCGAGATAGTCATTGCTGATAAATGTCAGATACTCACTTTGATTAATCGTGATATACGTTGATTGCGGACTTTCGACAACTGCACGAGTGCGCAGCAAACCTTTTTGTTCCCGGATTTGGAGTTGTTCATCTAAGTCTAAAAACACAATTACAACGCGTGCAACCCTAATTTACTCAGCAATGCTTGATCATAATCAGCTTCCGGATTAGCTGTCGTCAATAACTTGTCACCATAAAAAATAGAGTTAGCGCCCGCCAAAAAACATAATGCTTGCACTGCGTCAGACATTTCCCGCCTCCCTGCGGATAAACGCACCATGGCTTTGGGCATTGTAATTCTCGCGGCTGCAATGGTACGCACAAACTCCAGTGGATCGAGCACATCCGTTCCATACAAAGGCGTTCCTTTCACTTGTACTAAGTGATTAATCGGTACCGATTCGGGATAAGGATTCAAATTTGCTAACTGCGCGATCAAACCAGCACGTGCTTGGCGCGTTTCGCCCATCCCTACGATGCCACCACAGCATACATTGATTCCTGCCTCGCGCACTTGCTCAAGCGTATCGAGACGGTCTTCATATTGACGCGTGGTGATGATTTCTTCATAAAATTCTGGGGCCGTATCCAGATTGTGGTTGTAATAATCTAAACCTGCCTCGCGTAACTGTTGCGCTTGTCCGGGTTTCAACATACCCAGCGTGGCGCAGGTTTCCATTCCTAAGGCCTTAACCGCGCGCACCATTTCCGTCATTTTTTCGATATCACGCTGTTTAGGACCGCGCCAGGCAGCGCCCATGCAAAAACGTGACGCGCCTTTTTCTTTAGCCGCTGTAGCAGCCGTCACCACGTCATCCGTCGAAAGCATCGCTTGATTCTCAACACCAGTATGGTAGCGAGCGGCTTGCGGGCAGTAACCACAATCTTCCGGACACCCACCCGTTTTGACGGAAATGAGCGTCGAGAGCTGCACGCCATTTGCGTCATGGTATTCGCGATGAACACTTTGCGCACGAAAAATCAAATCGTTAAAAGGCATATCCAATAACGCCTTAATATCCGTCACACTCCAAGTTAACGAGTGACATGTTTTTTTTGATCGATTGATCGCTTCACTATGTTGCTGAGCTGTCAATGAATTGAGAGTCATTTTGTTTACCTGTTATTACGATAATTGTAATCATAAGCTATTTTATGAGCTCGCGCTCTAGGATGCACAACGATTCATAGTATGCTATTCGTTTTTCAATCGACATTCGTAATGTGAAAAATTCCGATGAAATTATTCGTCGATCATCGCTGTATCTTGTGTGACGCAACATCAAATGATGATTTCTGCATTGCATGCGAAACAGAATTACCTTGGTTTCCGGAGAATCATTGTCCTATTTGCTTGTGGCCTGTACCCACATCCGAGGTTTGCGGTGCTTGTTTAAAAAAACCTCCCGCATTCACTCGTTCGATTGCGGTATTACGCTATACTTTTCCTGTCGATGCGTTGATTCGATCGTTGAAATACCAATCTCATCTAGCCATCGCGCCCATTCTTGCAAATTTGTTCTTAAAGCAATTCAATCATTCTCTCCAACCACTACCAGATCTCATCATTCCTATGCCATTGCACCCGGTCCGTTTACGAGAACGCGGTTTTAATCAAGCCATCGAAATCAGCAAGCCCATTGCCAAACGACTCAAAATTCCTCTGATGATCGATCATTGCTCTCGCATTCGCGATACAACACCACAAACCGATTTGCCTTGGTCCGAACGACAAAAAAATGTCCATAAAGCATTTCACTGCGATAGCGATCTTTCAGGACAACATGTCGCCATCATCGACGATGTCATGACGACCGGTGCTACATTGAACGAATTGGCCAAAACGCTACGTCAACAAGGTGCCGCAGAAATCAGTAACTGGATCATTGCTCGAACCTTATCCGATAAAAGTATTACCAAATAATTCATTGCATTTACTCTTATTCTGTCTATATGTTTAACATCATATTGTATCAACCTGAAATCCCACCCAACACAGGAAACATTATCCGTTTATGTGCCAACACTGGCATGCAGCTTCACCTCATCAAACCACTGGGATTTCCACTTAAGGATAAGGAATTATTACGCGCCGGATTGGATTACCACGAATTTGTCACAATGAAAACTCATGACAACTGGTCTGCTTGCTTAGAATCGCTGCAAGGTAGTCGTATTTTTGCAGTCACCACAAAAGGCAAGCAGCGTTATGATCACATCCATTATTTGAAAGGCGATAGTTTTTTATTTGGTGCAGAAACTTGCGGATTACCACCACAACTGCTGGAATCGTTCGCCAATGAACAGCGGATACGTATTCCAATGCTGACAACCAGCCGTAGTTTGAATTTATCGAATAGTGTGGCGATAATTGCCTATGAAGCTTGGAGACAAATGGATTTTATCTCTGAAAAATAGCAACAAGCTGTATCTATTGAATATTCATCGTTTCGCTCAGAATGCGCGGCGTAACAAAAATCAACAATTCTCGTTTGTTATCCACTCGAACGGTGTTACGAAAAAGGTGACCAATCACTGGAATATCTCCCAGTAAAGGCACTTTGTTGACGACGACATTCTCCTCACGCCCGAAGATACCACCAATGACAACTGTTCCACCATTTTCGACCAGAATTTTAGTCGTAACTTGCTTGGTGTTAATAGGAGGGGGTAAAAATTGATTTAACGGCGCACCAATTCGGTCCTGATTGACACTCAATTCCATATCGATTTGCCCATTATAGGTAATCAATGGTTTCACTTTGAGTTTGAGCGTCGCATCCATGAATCGGATGCTGGTGGCACCGCTACTAGTTGCTTGTTGATACGGTATGCGGTCACCTTGTTCAATAATTGCTTCGATACCATGCGCAGTTACGACACGAGGACTCGCGATCACTTTACCTTTATTGTCGGTTTCCAGCGCTGATAATTCGAGATTGATTAATCGTCCGTTATTAATTTTCATCAAACTCAGTCCCAGTGCCGCCGGCCCGCCCAAAAGTCCTGTTGCCGCAGCAGCGGGCAAATTGACATTAAGATTATTAGGACCGGCATTAGGACCACCACCTGCTAACGTACTAGATCCCGCCAAATTTCCTGAAATACCCAATCCATGATTACCCAAGTCCGTTGCATTTTGTATCCCAAAGCGAGCGCCCAAGCTGCGGCTAAACGTATCAACCGCTTCTACAATACGCGCTTCAATCATCACCTGGCGTTCATATACGTCGAGTCGTTCAATACGCTTACGAATTTCAGCGAGTCGCGTTGGAATATCGGTAATAGTTATCGTATTACTGATTTCATCCAATGTAATGGTGCCGCGTTTGCTCAGCATTCCTTCAAACGAAACAGAGTTAACTCGACGGTGATTCAAATGAAATATCTCGCTGCGCAGAGGTTCCATTTCAGCAATTTGTAACTGTGCTTCCAGGTCCAGTAACTCTCGATCAGCCATTTCCTTGCGCGGTGCCACGAAAATAACATTACCAGCACGGCGCTTATCCAATCCGTGTACTTGTAATACGATATCCAATGCTTGATCCCACGGCACATCTTTTAACCGAAGCGTCAAATTACCGCCGACGGAATCACTGGCAATAATATTGATGTTCGTAAAATCAGCGATCACCTGCAAAATTGCCCGAACCTCAACATCTTGGAAATTAAGAGAAAGACGCTCACCCGTATACCCCCCGGTTGCGCGTTTTCTTTTCTCAATTTCTTCCTCATCATTACTTAATGCGCGCACTTCGAGAATAAATTGTGATCCGGATTGCCGCGCCGAATGTTCCCATCGTCCATGCGGTTTAACAACCATACGAACATTATCGCCCACTCTAGTTGTTTCAATTGTTTGAATAGGTGTAGCAAAATCCAAAACATCCAGTCGTCTAACCAAATTATCCGGCAAGGAAGTATTGGCAAAATCTACTAAAATAACATCACCTTGCTGTTTTACGTCAACATTGGCATTGGTTTTGGTCATATCAACCATGACTCGACCTTCCCCCAAAGTGCCGCGACGAAAATCGACATCACGTAACGTATTGTTTTGTTTTTGCGAGCTAGCTTCAACGATTCTAATGGGAGAAGCACGGGTCTCTTTTGCTGGCGACGCTACAAGCTTCACCAACAATACATTGTCACGCATTTGAATATCATGCTGCATGGGCTTTACTAAATTCAGCACGACTCTGGTTCGATCGCCAACTTGAACTACATTGATACTGCGTAAATCACCTTCAAGAGTTTCTTGATAGTTTTTTCCCAACCCACTGCCAACTTGATTTAAATCAAAATAAATGCGCGATGGATTATTTAAGGAAACACCTACGGGAGTTACCGGAAGAGTTTGATCAAGCGTCACTTTAACGACAATCTCGCCACTTTGACCATTCGATGTATGAATGGATCGAAGTGTATTAAATAATGTAGGTGAAGAAGGAATCTGTTGAGCAAAAATTAAACCATTAGAAAGAAATATAATTAATACAATTACATATATCAGGAAATTTTTTCTCATCGTCGACAATTGAACATGATCATTAATTTTTCAGCATGAGCGCGCTTTGTTTTTCAATCCATTCATTGGTACCACTTTGCACAATCTCTGTTAAATTCACCTCTGCTTCTGAAATGGTTTCAATTCTCCCAAAATTATGCCCGAGATGATTGCCTTTTCTGACTCGATGCAAAATTCCATCGGGTGATTTAATCAGCGCAAAAACCGCATTATCTTGTTGCATTGAACCCACTAGGGACAAACTTTCCAACGGATAAGATTCTAAAATCTCTTTCTGTCGGTTTAGATCGGGGCTAATTCCGTTAGATACGTTTTTTGTGTGATCGCTGGTCCGAGGTGAAAATGGATCGGAGATATCGAACGCTTGATATATAAACGATTTGTGCAACTTCACTTCTGGCAGCGGATCAACCTTTCCTTTTAAACCATTCGAAGAATCCTTCACAAAGGATTCAAGATCACTATAATCGGTCGAACTACAAGCTGTCATCATCGTTGCAATAATAAGCAGTAATAGTAGAAATATTGTGCGCATCATAATTCATTTTCCTATGGCTTGCTTCGCTATTTCATCCTCGTCCAAATAGCGGAAAGTTTTGGCGATCGCGTCCAACACTAGCTTTCCGTCATTTCCTGGGACAATAGTAATGTCATTTAAAGTGACAATGCGTGGTAATTTTGCAACATCACTGGCAAAAGCACCAATGTCATGGTATCCCCCAATCACCTTCACAGCGATTGGAAGCTCTGCATAAAATGCATTGATTTTCTCGTTTTCTGCAGGTTTAAATAATTCAAACTGCAACCCACGTCCCAAACCAGCTTGATTGATATCTACCAGTAGACCTTCCATTTCTGATTTATCTGGCAATTGGCGCAGCAAAGTTCCTAAAGAGTTCTCGATATCTTTTAATTGCTGTCTTAATTCCGGCAAATTGATAACACTCTGTTTTTTTGCTAGATACGTCGTTTTTAATGTTTCTTCTTGTGTTTTGGCGTTTTCCAATTCTTGAAATTGATCGCTCCAAATATAGAAATACCCGCCAATCACAATCGCCACAAAAAGAATAACTAAGGCAACCGTTTTAAATGCAGTTGGCCAATCCCCGATCTTATTGATATCCAATTGACGCAATTCGACCATTAGATCCATATGCTCACCTTGTTTAATTAATGTAACGAAAGAAAAGGTTATGACAATTTACGAGTTATTCTTCCGAGTCGATCTGGTTATATTTGACTTTCATATTGAATTCATTTTGCCGCGCGTTGTTGACGTTGATCGCTTTAATTTCAACCAACAATGCCGATTCGAGATAAGGAGATGATTCAAAATTGCGCATTAACGTGGAGATCCAAGCATTAGACTGCGCATGCCCAACCAAATTAATATCATTGCCAACTTGTTTAATGCTGCGCAAATACACACCGTCTGGCAATAGCCGAGCAATCTGATCCAATAAATGCACAGCATCCAATCGACTATTCTGCAATGTCTCAACAATATTTTTGCGTGCCAATAGTTCTTGTGTGCGCCCTTTAATATCTTTGATTTCAGTGATTTGTTTGTCTAAAATTGCAGTTTGGTCTGTTAAAAACTGATTGCGTCGATTCTGATAATCAATCTCATCGGAAATCATGGATGAAATGCCCCAGACTACTAAAATTCCAGAAAAACATACAATGCCCGCTAAAATAGCAATCTGTTGCTCACGCGCCTTGCGCTTTATTTCACGATGAGGAAGTAGGTTGATGCGTATCATGATGGATCAAAACTACGGAGTGCCAATCCACATGCAACCAATAAAGCGGGTGCATCCTGATTAAGCTGTCGGGGAATAATACGGTTTGATAATTCCATATTTTCAAAAGGATTGACGGTAAAGGTACTTACTTGTGTTCGAGAAGCAATAATTTCGTTGAGCCCCGTAATTCCTGCACACCCTCCTGCAATAAATATGTAATTAATCTCAGTATATTGCGTAGACGTATAAAAGAACTGAATGGCACGCATAATTTCAATGGCTAAAGTTTCGCAAAAAGGTTGCAAAACATCCGACTTATAGTTCTCGGGCAAACTGCCATTGCGTTTGGCAATTTCAGCTTCCTCCAATGGAAGATTAAATTGATTAGAAATTTCCTGTGTTAGTTGATTTCCTCCAAACGGTTGATCACGGCTATAAACGGATTCACCATTATGAAACACATTCATTTTTATCGTTGTGGCGCCAATATCTACGAGTGCAATAATCTGATTTTTACCCTCCTCGGGTAAATGATTCAAAGCTAATTCGAAAGCTGACTGCGCAGCATAGGGCTCAATATCCATTACCATGGCTTTAAGTCCTGCTGATAAAGCCACAGCGACACGGTCTTCAACTTTTTCTTTACGCGAAGCTGCGATCAATACCTCAACTTCTTCTGCATTCTCAACATTAGGCCCAACAACTTGAAAATCCAAATCAACTTCATCCAATGAAAAAGGAATGTATTGGCTTGCTTCATTTTCGACTTGAAACACCAGATCCTCTTCTCGTTGTCCCGCTGGAACATTGACCTTTTTGGTAATTACATCGGTAAGTGGCAACGCAAGTGCCACGTTTTTTAACCGCGTTCCCATTCTACGCCATGCCCTTTGCAAACATTCGCTCACCGCTTCCATATTAACGATGTTACCTTCAGTTACCGATTCTGCCGGGATAGCTTCTATCACATAGCCCTCCATACGATATAATTGAGCATCTTTACCAACGCGTGATAGTTCAACCATTTTTATTGACGACGAACTGATATCGATGCCAATCAAAGTAGGTGATTTACTTTTCAAAAAATCCAAATTGATTGAAAAATTTTCCCTAAATGTTGATATAGTAGAAGCAATATTCATAAAGTAAATTCTTCAAAAAGTGGAAATCATATAATTGATTCTTAAATTCAAGCCTAGGCTGTTGGCGATAGCGTAATCAAAATTTTGTCATACTTATTAAATTTTTCATTTGAAGAAAAACAATACATTACCCCCCTAACTGTTCATATTATCCATTGTATTTTTCAATAAATTCATATTCATGTTTTCTCGTTGGCTTTCTTATCTGTTTTATACCTTCCTCGGATTAGGTTTAGTAGGCGTACTTCTCGCTGGGTTTGGTGGACTCGTCATTTATTCAAACCTTCCTTCTTTAGAGACATTGACCGATTATCGTCCAAAAATTCCATTGCGAATTTATAGCGATGAAGGATTATTGATTGGAGAGTTTGGTGTTGAAAGACGCAATATCGTTACCATCGAAAAAGTACCAAAACACTTAAAGCAAGCGATTCTTGCTGCTGAAGATGATCGTTTCTATGAACACGGTGGTGTTGATTACATAGGTGTTTTACGTGCAGCCTATTCAAATTTTACGGCAGGTAGCGTGCAGCAAGGTGCCAGCACCATCACCATGCAGGTTGCGCGCAATTTTTTTCTGACTCGAGATAAAACATTTACTCGCAAGCTGAATGAAGTGTTGCTGGCATTTAAGATCGAGAAAAATCTCAGTAAAGATAACATTTTAGAACTGTATATCAACCAAATTTATTTGGGACAACGCAGCTATGGCTTTTCTGCTGCCGCTCAAACTTATTTTGGCAAACCACTTGAAGAAATTGATATCGCCGAAGCGGCTGTGTTGGCTGGATTACCCAAAGCACCTTCTACATACAATCCCATTAGCAATCCTAAACGCGCTAAAAGTAGACAACTTTATGTTTTAGGCCGTTTGCACAAATTAAAATATATTTCACGCGAAGAACTAAGTTCGCTGGAAAAACAGCCCATTATCGTAAAAAAACAATCGATTATTTTTGCGACCCCCGCTGAATATGTCGCTGAAATGGTACGCCAAGTCATTTATGATCGCTTTCAGGAAGAGGCTTACACCAAGGGAATTCGTGTCGACACCACTATTCGCCAGAAAGATCAAGATACGGCCTATTATGCTTTAAGAAAGAATTTAATCGAATACGATAGAAAACACGGATACCGTGGTCCGGAACGTTACATCGATTTATTAAAATATGGTAGTAATCAAGAAAAAACGCTTGATGAAGCACTCGATGAGATGACCGAAATTGATATGATCTATCCAGCAATTGTGCTAGCTGCTAAACCCAATACTGTGCAAGCTTACCGCAAAGGTGGAGAAATGATAGAAATTAAAGGAGAGGGTTTAAAATTTACACAAAAACATTTGCCAACCCATAAAAAGGAGCAAGGAAAAAATTATCTCAATCCAGGCGCTGTGATACGCGTTCAAAAGGATTTAAAAAATAATGTCTGGCATATTGTGCAACTACCAGAAGTTGAAGCAGCCATCGTCTCACTTGATCCGAATGATGGTGCGATACGTGCCTTAGTGGGTGGTTTTGATTTTCAAAAAAATAAATTCAATCATGTCACGCAAGCCTGGCGCCAACCAGGTTCAAGTTTTAAACCTTTTATCTACTCCGCAGCGCTTGAAAAAGGATTTACTCCCGCCACGATTATCAACGACGGTCCGCTCTCATTCAACGCCACTCAGACCGGCAGTCAAGCGTGGGAACCCAAGAATTTTGATGGCAAATATGATGGCCCTGTTCGTATGAGAACGGCTTTGGTGAAATCGAAAAACTTGGTTTCAATACGTATTCTCCAAGCTATTGGCGTACATTATGCCCAGGACTATATATCTCGATTCGGATTTGATGCGAATCGCCACCCGGCATACTTGCCCATGGCACTCGGATCAGGATCAGTCACTCCGATGCAAATGGCAGTCGGTTATTCGGTATTCGCGAATGGTGGTTATCGCATTGCACCCTATTTCATCAAAAAGATAGAAGATGAAAAAGGCAATGTATTAGAAGATTTCCAGCCTGTCAGTGTTACAAACGGCGCCAAACGCGTCATAGACCCTCGCAATGCTTTTATTATGACCAACATCATGCAAGATGTTATTAAATCGGGTACCGCCACCCGCGCTAAAGAATTAGGACGCACCGACTTGGCTGGAAAAACCGGCACAACGAGTAATTATGTTGATGCTTGGTTCTGTGGTTATCAAAAAGACCTAGTAACGATATCGTGGATAGGGTACGACGAACCCAAATCACTGGGTAGCAATGAAACAGGGGGACGTGTTGCTTTGCCTATTTGGATGGACTACATGCGGACCGCTATGAAAGATGTTCCAATGGCTGAGTATAAAATTCCTAAAGGCATCACGGTGGCTAAAATAAACTCAGGAACAGGATTTAGAGATGCAGGAGGAAATATGTCAGAATATTTCTTTAGCGAACAACTCCCGCCTGTTTATGAACCACCTCCTGTTGAATACGCGCCTAAATCAGGAGAACCAGGGGTTCGAGAGGAGAAAGATGTGCGAGATCAGCTCTTTTAAAAATAATTGCGGTTACTTTCGCTAATCTCTCTAACCTTTAACGATATTTATTTATTTTTTGCTAACCATTGAGCAGCCTCGATCGCATAGTAAGTCAATACACCATCCGCTCCTGCTCGTTTAAATCCGAGCAAAGACTCTAATACGCAAGCTTCTTCGTTCAACCATCCATTGGTTGCCGCAGCTTTCAACATGGCGTATTCACCACTGACTTGATATACAAAAGTTGGCGCTTGGTATTTGTCTTTAACGCGCCGCACGATATCAAGATAAGGCATACCTGGTTTAATCATAACCATATCCGCCCCTTCAGATAGATCCAAACCCACTTCCCAAAGCGCTTCATCAGTATTCGCAGGATCCATTTGATAGGTATATTTATTTCCTGCGCCTAGGTTAGCTGCAGAACCAACTGCATCACGAAAAGGACCGTAAAAACTTGAAGCATACTTGGCCGAATACGCCAGAATTCGAGTATGAATAAAACGTTGGCGATCAAGACTTTCTCGAATTGCCCCTACACGTCCATCCATCATGTCTGATGGAGCAACGATATCGACTCCAGATTGCGCATGCGCGATTGCCTGCTGACAAAGCACGTGCACGGTTTCATCGTTCATGACATAACCATTGTCATCAATCAACCCATCTTGCCCGTGACTCGTATAAGGATCTAACGCTATGTCGGTTATAACACCGAGCTCAGGAAAGTTTTTTTTCAATTGCCGAACAACTTGCGGAACCAAGCCATCCGGGTTATATGCTTCATCAGCGGTCAAATTCTTCAACTGACTTTCAATTACGGGGAAAATAGCTAGGGCAGGAATACCAAGCTGCAAACATTTTTCTGCTGTATGCAACAAGTGATCAAGAGATTGTCTACTCACGCCGGGCATTGATGAAACGTTCTCAATCTTATTTTTTCCATCTAATACAAATACTGGATATATCAAATCAGATGGTTGAACATGAGATTCACGCACAAGACGCCGAGAAAAGTCATCACGGCGCAACCGGCGCATTCGTTTATTAGGAAACTGGTTAAATAAAAACATAATAAAAAATTTTAACGAACATTTTTTGAACTTATTGGTAATTTCTTCTCTCTTATTGATGAGATTAATTATTAATGCTCGTTTTTCTCCTCCCTAAGACGAAGCCTTGTGTAAGGCAATTTCCCCAACCTTCTCCCCTTTGGTTGGGGATTTTTTTTGTCATTTGTTTAAAATTCTTCATTTTTATTCGATTCATCTTTTTAATCATCCTATTGATTAGGAAAAATAATAATCTATCCTTGAAAAATAATTTTCGATTACCACTCATTCATTGGTAATCCATTTATGAATCATTGTACTCGCATCCTCGATTCCCAATGGCGCGGTACTTGAGAATAGTTGCACACTGCAGCGAGAATAAGCACTTTCTTGCAAAAACAGTTTGATGTCTTTTAAGGTTTCGTTTGCACGAAGTTTACTAAGTTTGTCTGCTTTTGTGAGTAAAATATGAACTGCCTTACCTTTTGGCATAAACCAATCCAGCATTTGGATATCGAGCGGCTTAAAGGGATGCCGCACATCCATGATCAACACCAGTCCCTTCAACGATTCACGTTGCTGTAAATAATTATTTAATAGCTTATTCCACTTCGCCCGCACAGCTTGCGGAACTTCAGCATACCCATAACCCGGCAAATCAACGAGAAATTGCTCGTCATATCCAGAAATTTTAAAAAGGTTAATGAGTTGTGTTCGACCGGGTTTTTTGCTCACAAAGGCCAAACGGTTTCTATTAGTCAACGTATTAATAACGCTTGATTTTCCAGCGTTTGAACGTCCCGCAAAAGCGATTTCTCCTTTTGAATCAGAAGGCAAATCATGCATCTCGGCAACTGATTTATAAAAACTCACATTTTGGAATGAGAACATAAAAAATATTTACTTAATTACTGCTACGGTTGTACATCAATTATCACGACTCCCACCAATAATTGCTAGCCCTTCAAGCACCAGTTCATCCACTTCTAGCATCGGCAGTTTTATATAAGGCGTCAATTTATTGGCTCCACCACCGCTCATCACACATTTAATCTCTAAGCTTTCTAACTGATTACTCAACAAGTTATGCATTCTTTCTATAGCACCAACAAGACAGTGAATGACTCCACTCTGAATGGCATCACCGGTATTAAGTGGGAAAATTTTGTAACAACCTTGATTTTTATTCTCTAATTGAGTACCCGAAAACAAGCTTTCCAAAATCAGGTGATTACCCGGCGCGATAATTCCCCCCAGAAACTCACCCTGATCGGAAAGTGCGTCAACAGTCATTGCAGTACCAACATTCACCACTAAACATGCTTGATGGTTGATTTTTTTCCAAGCTGCAATTAATGCAGCCCAACGATCACTTCCTAATTGGCGCGGATCATTATAATGATTCGAAATTCCAAATCCATTCTTTTGCGCAACAATCCAATAAGGTTCAAATGAGAAGATTGACGTAAGCGTTTGTTCAAGCTCATTGCGTGTAACTGCTTTCCCTACATGGGAAACTATTATCGCAGTGGGTTTTGGGAATGCTATAAAATGATTCTTTAACAAAGAAGCATCGAGATAATGGACTTTGCCTTTTTTGATCCATCGATTGTTATCACGCAAACCCCATTTTATGTATGAATTTCCTGAATCAATAGTTAATATCGCCATTGCAGTCAATTCTCTTCCCGTAACGAAACATCTCCGACATTAAATATTTGTCTGCCAGAGTCGGTCAACAAAAAAAGTGCACCATCATCATCAACACCGTCAACAATTCCCATGATTTGATGATTAGGTTTTTTTAAACAAATCCTTTTGCCTTCATAAGCATGATAACCGAGCCATTCGCTTTTAAAATAATGAAATCCGAATTTTTCAAAATCAGAAATTACTTTTTTTAATTCAATTAATAAAGCACTTAAAACCAAATTTCGATCGAATAACTTTCCTGTCATTTGAAATAAATCTGTTGTTTTAGCAGCAATGTTAGCGCGAGTAACATTTGAAAGATTAAAATTAATTCCGATTCCGATCACCGCGTTGCAACCTTTTTCCATCCCACTACGTAATTCAATCAAAACTCCAGCCAACTTATGATGATTAAACAATACATCGTTAGGCCATTTAAGATAAATGTGCTCAATCGACAAAGATTTTAAAACTCGAATAAGAGCGATTCCGATAACTAGGCTCAAGCTAGATAATTGAGATGGGGGGAATTCTTTAAAGTTCCAATTAATTGAAAATGTTAAACTTTCTCCGAATCCACTGAGCCAACTGCGGCCGTTTCTTCCTCGCCCTTTGGTTTGTGCTTCCGCAACAGCAACATGAATGAGACTTGATTTGTTAGATACTTTATTGCTTTTAAAAAAATCAATAAGAAATGTATTTGTTGATTCGATGGAATCAAAAATATTTAAAATGAAATAATTTGATTCAACACCCAGATATTTAAGAATTATTTCTGTATCTAACAGAGCAAGAGAATTTTGCAATGAAACATTGCCTTCTATAAATTGAATTAAAAAAATAATATTACAATCAATGCGCGGTAACTCTTTAAGTCTAAATAAAAAAACGCTGATTCCTCAATAATTATTGAACAATCAGCGAATTTTCTAAATAAACGAAAACAGTTTGATTTTTTTATGCGATAACTTTAATGACACTAAAATTAAAGATCATTCAGAAAATTAATTTTCATTCTTTGATAAATTGACATCATTCTCTTCAATTCTGTCTACTAGTTCGATCAATGCCATCGGTGCATTATCACCTTTTCTAAAGCCGCATTTCAATATACGTACATATCCACCAGGCCTTTTTTCATACCGCGGACCTAATTGATCAAATAGTTTTGAAACTATCAAGCGATTCCTTAGGCGATTAAAAACTAAACGGCGATTAGCCAAAGATGGCTTTTTACCAATAGTAATCATTGGTTCAACATATCTTCTCAATTCTTTAGCTTTTGGTAAGGTAGTAACAATTACCTCGTGATGCAATAAAGAATTACTCATATTACGTAACATAGCCATTCGATGGCTACTAGTTCGATTTAATTTTCTAAAAGCATTATTGTGGCGCATGATTTGCATCCTTAGCAATATTATCCAAATTTGCCGGTGGCCAATTGTCTAATTTCATTCCTAACGAAAGTTCTCTTGCAGCAAGAACCTCTTTTATTTCATTCAAAGATTTTCGACCTAAATTAGGTGTCCGTAACAGCTCTGCTTCCGTTCTTTGAATTAAATCACCGATATAATAAATATTCTCGACTTTTAAACAATTTGCAGACCTTACAGTTAGCTCTAAATCATCAACAGGTCGCAATAATATAGGATCTATACGCGGCATTTGCGGTTGTTCTTTTGAAATAGGAGTACTTTCTAAATCAGCAAAAACAGACAATTGTTGCACCAAAACACGAGCAGCGTTACGTATTGCTTCCTCCGGTTCAACAATACCATTTGTCTCTAAATCAATAATCAATTTATCCAGATCTGTTCTTTGTTCGACGCGCGCACTTTCAACGGAGTAGCTCACACGCTTAATTGGACTAAACGAAGCATCCAGAAAGATAGTACCAATTGATTTATCAGATCCTTTGCTTCGTCTAATGGCAGCAGGCACGTAACCACGTCCTTTCTCCACTTTCATTTGGATATCGAGGACACCGTTAGAAGTTAAATGAGCTATCACATGATCAGGATTAATAATTTCTACATTGTGATTAGCCTCTATATCGCCAGCTGTAACTAAGCCTTTTCCAGATTTATTCAGCGTAAGTATTGTTTCAGAATCATTATGCAATCTTAAAACGATACCCTTGATATTAAGCAGAATATCCACGACATCTTCTTGCACACCATCCAATGCTGAGTATTCATGAACAATACCCGCTATTTTAATCTCTGTAGGCGCATATCCAGTCATCGAAGACAACAAAATTCTACGCAAAGCGTTGCCTAAAGTATGTCCATATCCTCTCTCAAACGGTTCCATGACAATCTTAGCGTGTACCGGCGAAATATTTTGAACATCTATAATTCTAGGTATTAATAACTCATTACCTTGCATGATTAAAATTCCTGCGAAAAAAGTAAACCCATAAAACTAGAAGGTTGTTATTTGGAATACAATTCCACCACTAGAGATTCATTAATTGTTGCAGGCAATTCTGATCGATCAGGTTGTTCTTTAAAAATCCCCTTCATTTCCTTAGTATTTACTTCAATCCAACTTGGAAAATTTCGATTACTAGCGGAATCGATAGCTGATTTAATACGCAACTGATCTTTGGAATTTTTAGACACCTCAATAACATCACCGGATTTCACAATGTACGATGGTATATTCACACGCTTACCATTTACAAGTATGCAATTATGGTTGACAATTTGCCTAGCTTCAGTACGAGAAGAACCAAATCCCATATGATAAGCAACATTATCTAAGCGACTTTCTAGCAATTTCAGCAATGTGTCCCCTGTAATTCCTTTTCTACTGTCCGCTTGCTTGTATATATTACGGAATTGTCTCTCTAAAATGCCATAAATTCGTCTCACCTTTTGTTTCTCACGAAGCTGGCCTCCATAATCAGACAATCTGCCTTTCTTTTGACCATGTTGTCCAGGAGGATAACTTCTTCTCTCGATAGCGCATTTATCAGTAAAACACTTTTCACCTTTTAAAAAAAGCTTTTCGCCTTCACGACGACATTGTTTACACTTCGGTTCTGTACTTCTAGCCAACGTAATCTCCTCAAATACGACGTTTTTTTGGTGGTCGACATCCATTATGGGGCACAGGCGTAACGTCTGAAAT
Source organism: Nitrosomonas sp. (assembly GCA_020890945.1). Taxonomy (GTDB): domain Bacteria; phylum Pseudomonadota; class Gammaproteobacteria; order Burkholderiales; family Nitrosomonadaceae; genus Nitrosomonas. The sequence continues at coordinate 5,066 of JAJHPK010000006.1, read as the reverse complement.
GCTCGTAATTTTAAATCCTGCAGAATTAAGTGCTCTCACAGCAGAATCTCTTCCTGGACCGGGGCCTTTTATTTTTACCTCTAAATTTTTTACACCACACTCAATCGCAACTTTACTCGCGTTCTCAGCTGCTACTTGTGCTGCAAACGGAGTGCTCTTTCTCGAACCTTTAAAACCCGCACCACCAGAAGTCGCCCACGATAAAGCATTACCTTGTCTATCGGTAATCGTTACAATGGTATTGTTAAAAGACGCATGTACATAGGCAATTCCCTCAGATACATTTTTTTTAATCTTTTTTCGCGTACGTGAAACAGTCTTAACCATATGATATAAAGCCTTCGTATAAACTCATAAATTATTTTGATCTCAAAGCCTTACGAGGACCTTTTCTTGTTCTCGCATTGGTACGAGTACGTTGCCCTCGAACGGGTAAACCTCTTCGATGACGCAATCCTCGATAACACCCAAGATCCATTAATCTCTTGATATTCATCGACACTTCACGTCGCAAATCACCTTCTACTGTCATCTTAGAAATATATTCACGTAACTTATCAACTTGTTCATCCGATAAGTCTTTTATTTTTTTATATTGCTCAATTCCAATTATTTCGCAAATTTTTTTAGACGTAGATCGTCCTATTCCATATATAGACGTCAGTGCAATCTCTGCATGCTGATTAGGTGGTATATTTACTCCGGATATGCGCGCCATTTAATTTTTCTCATCCATTAAAATTAAAATTGTTAACCTTGCCGCTGTTTATGACGAGGATCGGTGCATATCACTCTGATAACTCTATTTCTTCGTATTATTTTGCAATTTCTACAAAGCTTTTTTACAGATGCATTAACTTTCATTGTTTTCCTTTTTTAATTCTAAAAACTCTCAATATTGAATGGTATAGTAAAAAATAACAATCTAATTCTACCCATAATTTATTTAGCTCTAAAAGTAATCCTTGCTCGAGTCAGATCATAAGGCGTTAGATCTACAGTAACTTTATCACCGGGTAAGATTCGAATATAGTGCATTCGCATTTTTCCCGATATATGGCCCAATACTATATGACCATTTTCTAATTTTACTCGAAAAGTTGCATTTGGGAGGGTTTCTAAAATTTCACCCTGCATTTGTATCGTTTCTTCTTTAGCCATTAAACCTTCAGTAAATTTATTATTTGACCGAGTTTCTACTCACAGCTTGATTTCCCTTAAAATTAGCTTTTTTCAGCAAGCTATCATATTGAGAAGACATAACATGTGATTGAATTTGAGCCATAAAATCCATTGTCACAATCACAATAATTAGTAGGGAAGTACCACCAAAATAAAAAGGGACATTCCATTTTAGGATTAAAAATTCTGGCAGTAAGCATACAAGCGTAACATACAGAGATCCAATTAATGTTAAGCGAAGCATTACCCGCTCAATATATCGAGCTGTCAAATCTCCTGGTCTTATTCCTGGAACAAATGCACCACTTTTTTTAAGATTATCAGCGGTTTCTTTGGGATTAAACACAAGCGCCGTATAGAAAAAACAGAAAAATATAATCATCAATGAATACAAAACCACATAAATCGGTTGCCCAGGCGACAAAGCAGCACTTAAATCTTTTAGCCAAGTCATCGATTGTGCATCAGCAAACCATCCTGTTAAGGTCGCTGGAAACAAAATAATACTCGAAGCAAATATGGGAGGAATCACACCTGCCATATTAAGCTTTAGAGGCAAATGGGAACTTTGTCCGCCATAAACTTTACGCCCTATCTGACGTTTAGCGTAATTAATCGGTAACCGACGCTGTCCTTTTTCTACATAAACCACCAAGCCAGTGATCAATGCAGCTATAACAAAAATGGCGAGTGCTACTAAAAAATGCATTGATCCAGTGCTAACCAAATCTAAAGTTCCACCTATAGCGCTTGGAAGACCCGCAGCTATTCCAGCAAAAATAATCAATGAAATTCCATTTCCAACACCACGCTCTGTAATTTGCTCACCCAACCACATTAAAAAAATAGTCCCTGTAACTAATGTAATAACTGTAGTCAGTACAAACATTTCACCAGGATTAATGACTAATCCACTTTGCGCCTGTAAAGCAATCGAAATTCCATAACTCTGCACCAAGGCTAATAATAACGTTCCATATCGAGTATATTGCGTTATCTTCCTTCTTCCACTTTCACCTTCTTTTTTTAATGCTTCCAGATATGGCACGGCTACCGTACCAAGCTGCATAATAATAGATGCAGAAATGTAAGGCATAATGCCTAAAGCAAAAATGGAAAATCTGGAAAGCGCACCGCCTGAAAACATGTTAAACATTCCCAAAACGCCACTTTCTTGAGATCGAAATAAATCTTTCAAGACTACAGGATCTATTCCTGGCACTGGCACATGTGCACCAATCCTATAAACTATAAGTGCCAAAAGTAAAAACCACAGGCGTTTTTTTAATTCAGAAAGCTTATCAACCGGCTTATTTAACATTTTATGATTGTTCTCATACTACTTTTTATGCGACAGCTCAAACACCATTCTTGACCTGCTGATTTTTTACTCCAGCACTTAACTTAATTTCATCGGAAAAAACAACCTTTTTGTCAAAACTCTCCGAATTATAGAACTTAACTGTCTTAACATTATCAGGAATAATGTGATTATCCTTTAAAACTGAAATAGATATGACTGTCTTAAATTTATCCTCATCTAAATTATTCAAATCAGATAATCGCAGTGACGCTTTTCTCAATTTCGATGAAGCTAATGCATTAAAACCTCTTTTAGGGAGACGCCTTTGAATTGGCATTTGTCCGCCCTCAAAGCCAACTTTGTGAAAACCTCCAGATCTAGACTTTTGACCTTTATGACCTCTTCCACAAGTCTTTCCAAGACCAGATCCGATGCCTCGCCCGACTCGAGTTTTACCTTTTTTTGCACCAAACGCAGATTTAATAGAATTTAGTAACATATTTTTATCAGTTCTGCTTTAATAAATAATCGACTTTACGTATCATGCCCCTTACTTCCGCAGTATCATTTAATGTCGATGAGCTATTTATTTTTCTGAGTCCCAAGCCACGAACAGTTTCACGATGAGATTTTTTCACACCAATAGTGCTGCGAATCAAAGTAATAGTAACTACTTTATTTTTCTTATCACTCATGATTAATCATTTCCCAAAATCTCTTTAACACTTTTACCACGCTTGGCGGCAATATATGAAGGTGAATGAATTGAGTTCAATCCATTCAATGTCGCTCTAACAACATTATATGGATTAGTTGATCCAATACATTTTGCGAGAATATTGGTCATTCCCATCACTTCAAAAATAGCTCGCATTGGTCCACCTGCTATAATTCCAGTGCCTTCAGGTGCTGGTTGCATATAAACCTTGGCGGCATCATGAGTTCCTACAACTGGATGATAAATGGTTCCATTTTTTAATTTTATTTTTATCATTTTCTTACGAGCTTCATCCATAGCTTTTTGCACGGCTACTGGAACTTCTCTGGACTTTCCTTTACCCATTCCAACACTGCCTTCGCCATCTCCTACTACAGTCAACGCAGAAAATCCCAATATCCGACCACCCTTGACAACCTTAGTAACTCGATTAATTGCGACCATTTTTTCACGCAAATCATCTCTTGCACTTCCGCCTTCCTCAGTTACCACTTTATCAGCTGTTTTACTTACTTTGACCATTTTGCAAGACCTTTTTTTCTAAAATTTGAGACCACCTTCTCTAGCAGCATCAGCTAACGCTTTAATTCGACCATGATACTTGTAGCCAGACCGATCAAAAGCTATGTCGCGGACTCCGATATTTAATGCTTTTTCAGCAATTCTCTTTCCAACATTTATAGCAGCGGTAATATTACTGCCCGTTGAAAGTTGTTTACGCATATCTTCTTCTAAAGTGGATGCGCTCGCAATCGTATTACCTTTTTTATCATCAATTAATTGTGCATAAATATGAGAATTTGTACGATGGACTGTCAACCGCACCGAACCGATGAGCGCAATTCTTTTTCTCGTTTCTTTGGAGCGTCTAATTCTCTTTTGTTTTAAATTTTGCATGATCAGTTCGCCAACTTATTTTTTCTTGGTTTCTTTAAGAACGATAACTTCATCTGAATATCTTATTCCTTTACCCTTATACGGCTCAGGTTGGCGATATGCACGAATCTCAGCAGCTGTCTGTCCTACCTTTTGCTTATCAATACCCCTAATAACAATTTCAGTTTGACTTGGCGTCTCAATTTTAATGCCACTTGGTACTTCATAATCCACGGGATGAGAAAAGCCTAATGATAAATTAACTTTTTGAGCAGCAGCTTGTGCACGATACCCTACTCCAACCAAAGTCAATTTCTTCTCAAAACCTTCAGAAACACCCTTTACCATATTTGCTAATAAAGCCCGAACAGTCCCAGACATAGCATTAGAAAACTTAGTGACATCGGTTGCTTTAATTTTTATTTGGTCATCAATTAATTCTAATGCAACAGTGCTTTCAATCGATCTCTTTAAAATTCCTAAAGGTCCTTTTATGGTCACTTCAGACTCAGTGATAGTGATCTCCACATTTTTAGGAACAGAAATCGGGTTATTACTTACTCGTGACATTCCAATTATCCTTTACACAACCGTACACAAAAGCTCACCGCCTACTCCCATTTGACGAGCATTACGCGCCGTCATTACCCCTTTAGAAGTTGTCACAATCGCGATACCCATTTCATTTGTTACATTAGTCAATTTTAGACTTGACTTATATTGTCTTAATCCAGGTTTGCTGATGCGAACTACGCTCTCAATAACAGGGTAACCTAAATAGTATTTCAACGTAATGACTATTTCACTTTTCTTACTATTATCAAGCTGATTGATTCTATAATTGTCAATATAGCCTTCTTCTTTTAACACTTTGACTATAGCCAATTTTATTTTCGAATTTGGTACGTTAACTTCTTTTTTCTCAACTAATTGCGCATTTCTTATGCGTGTTAACATATCCGCAATAGGATCACTCATGCTCATACT
>JAJHPK010000005.1 GCA_020890945.1 Nitrosomonas sp. | reverse complement strand
GTATATAAATATATATAAATGGACTCGTTTAACTTTTTCGGATTGATAGAAAATCTGACGATTTTATCAATTCCAACAGTGGTTCAAGGTGTTGTAATACTCTCAAGCACAAGACTAAGCTTTGTAGAATACCTTTTGCTCTGATGAGCTTGTTCATTTTGATAACAAAAGGGTTTCTTTATTATAAGAAAAATCAGATTAAGATCCTCGTGAATGGCTCTGTTTGCAGTTATTGATATTTTCTCCAATGAATTTTGCTATTTTTCCCGCTAAAATAGCGTAACGCTGCAAGCTTTCTTATATGCATTTGTTGTTCTTATCACCCCATTATTAGCTTGCGTTTTTCTAAGAAAAATACCCCTTGTCTTGCGCGGTGTAGTTATTTGTTTTTCCATACTCTCAATCACTGACACTCAACTAAGCTCGTTTTCTATCATGTAAAGAGATTATTAAAGATTCTCTGTCAAAAGACGATATTTTTCTTTGAAATCCAATACTGTTTTTAACCCTTTGTGGAAAATCTAGGAGAATATAATCTTGACATACTTAAAGAAAATGCTGATTGTGGATGATAGTCGCGTCTCGCGCATGATGAGTAGTACCTTCCTCAAAAAACTCCGTCCAGAAGTCGAGATTGTTGAAGCCGCTGACGCGGATTCAGCGCTATCTGCTCTTAGCCAAACACCGATTGATATGTGTATTATTGATTTCAATATGCCAGGCATGGATGGTTTGGAGCTAGCGCAAGAAATCAAGAATCAAAGGTCTGAAGCGCGTATCGCATTGCTTACGGCCAATGTTCAAGATAGCGTTAAAGAGCGGGCCGAAGCAATCGGTGTTAGCTTTTTTCGCAAACCGATTACCGAGAGTGTCATTACTAAGATATTAGACGAACTGGCTCCAGCGGCCTAAGGCATTTAGACATCGTGAATACCAATATTCCATTAAAATCATCGGCAGAAAGTGATCCTGTTGCCTTAACCGAGTTTCAACTTGATGCCCTAGCTGAGACATTTAATATGTCATTGGGAGAAGCTGCGGCGATTTTCTCACAAATTGTATCCGAGGAAATTAAACTGTCTGTTCCTATCGTAGAGTTACTATGCCAGAAAGATTTAGCTGCTCGCATGATTGCGATTAGAGGGAATCGTAGTCAAGAACGATTATGCGGAATTACGCAACATTTCACTACTAAAGACTCTTTTAATACCGACACGATGTTGATTTTTTCAGAGCACGGCAGTTTGGAAATTATCCGCCGTATGCTTGGCAGTACCGCGAATGTGGAATCAATCACTGAGCTAGAACAAGATGCGCTTGCTGAGATTGGAAATATTATCATCAATGGGTGCATGAGTACTATTTCCAATTTATTCCAAAAACCGTCGCTTGGTACATTGCCTCGTGTTGCAACTAACACTGCCGATGCTTTATTTGCATCTCGTTCATCTGATCATGTTCTGTTGGTAAAAATCGGTATGCATCTGGCATCACAAAACATCGATGGCTATGTGCTTTTTTTAATGGATGTCGATTCGATACGTCACTTTGTCAAGGAGGTTGAGCAAGTATTCAAGGCATAAAAGTTAGGCTGACTAAATCGAAGCCGAAGCGCTATCCCGGCATACTTTGCTTACATTAACAATTCCTATTTTACGCGATTAAAAATTATGATCTCTGCACCTTATCTCGCTGATGCTGTTTCCTGTGGCCTTGTTCTGCTCGATTGCCAAGGAAGAGTGTTGGTCTGGAATAAATGGATGATGCAATATAGCGCTCGTAATGTAGACGAAACACTGGGTGTGTCACTGGATGAAGCCTGTGGCGTGCGCATTGAACAACGGATTCACATGGCTGTTAGGGAAGCGTTAGATTTTGGCATGGCATCTTTATTGTCTCATGTGTTACATCCTTCCCCGTTCCCACTATTCAGCGGTGGAGGAACCGAGCGCATTAAGCAATCGATCACCATTAACCCGGTACTTTCAAATTCCGGAGAACGCCGGTGTCTTATTCAGATTAATGATGTAACGACAATGGCGGCGAGAGAAAAGCTGTTGCGTGAACAAACGCGCCAACTCAGAGAAGAGGTCGATAAACTCACCGAAATGCAAGAGCAATTGCGCTGTAACGAATCACGTTTTCGTGAATTGACTCGTCAGGTTCCAGTGGGTATTTTCGAAACTGACTTGGAGGGCCGTATTGTTTTTTCTAATGAACGCTGTCAGGCAATTACAGGATTCGAGCCGGAAGATTATATGGGACAACCATGGCATTCAATTGCGGCTATCGAAGATCGGGACAGAGTCAATGTGGACTGGCAAAAGTTACGCAATCAAGGTGAGCGCATTCAGATTGAATTTCGTTGTGCCAACAAAAGCTCTTTGAGAAAATTTTGGGTTAGTACCGATTCCATGCCAGTTCGCAACAAAGCTGGTGTAGTAACTGGATTTATTGGAACACTGACTGATATTCATGACGCTAAGGAAGCTGCCTTACGGAACGCGCAACAAGCTACATTTGATACTCTGACAGGCCTTTACAATCGCACACCATTCAACGAACGGTTGATGAATGCATTGTCAAATGCTGGAGAGTCACATCAATTTGCACTGATGTTTATCGATTTGGATGACTTTAAGCAAATTAACGATAAATACGGTCATGAAAGCGGCGATATTGTCCTTAAAACAACTGCGCGGAGATTGCGTCAAACATTAAGAGCTGATGATACCGTTGCGCGTTTTGGGGGTGATGAGTTTGTCGTAATGCTTGCAGAATTCCGCTCGGACAAAGATTTGCAAGTCATTGTATCCAAAATAGAACGTGGTATCTCGCAACCGATCAATATTGGCATCTGTCATGTTCACTTAAAATGTTCCATCGGTACTGCAGTTTATCCTCAAGATGGTTGCGATATCACTTCACTGATGCGGCACTCCGATCAGCGTATGTATGACATCAAACGTGTTCACCACAGTACAGATCATGAAGAGAATGTTAATCTCAAGCAAAAAGCTAAGAAAAAAGTCGATGCGGGAGCTTTGATGTAATTAGTCACCCTTGGAAAACTGTGCCAATCACTATTCTGGAACGGCAGTTTCAAATGGTGGCGTATTAATAAAGATAAAATCAAGAATTTGATCTTTCCAGATCAATAACCCAATCATCAAACGGATCGGCTTACTGAGTGCGTTCCTTGACTCTGCGTAGTGAATCAAAAATGGTTTGTCAAATTCATGCCACGGTATCGCTGATGCGAGCTTCAGCAATGAATCGTTAGTATCATTATACTTAAGATATTGATTTAATTAAATAATCGATCTGTTGGGGGCGTTTTTATCACCATTTTGATCACAAATAGACGGTAATTTTAACATTCTTGGTCGACAGAATCATACATGCTACAGCATTATTGCTGGATATCAGTGGGTTAGACGTATTTCAGGAGCAACTAATTAGGAGCTATTTTAAGCTTTAACGCCAGTGGTATAAGCTATATATATTATTAACACCACTGGTGAGTAGCGAAGAAGCAATCAACTTGAATGAATTGTTAGGTGTTGTCCTTGATAGTTGTGCTTATTCCATTGGACATCACTGATTTAATACCGTCATCGCACGAATTGCTGGACTCATACATCTGGCTATTGCCGATTATTTGATGGTTTCCGGCCTTTAATGTGAAGTAATGCTTTCCGTTCGAAGACGTACTCTTCGTATAGCGATCAGCATTCGCACAATTTGTCTGGACGGAGTTTATGCCGCTCAATGCCGATGCTTTCGATTCGTACATCTCGCTGTTTAAGATTGTCTGGCCGTTTCCAGCTTTTAGATTGAAAAAAAACTTATTGTTCGAGGATTTATTTAATTCATAAGACATAGTTTTTTCTCCGTTGTAGTAAAAGAATGGAACAATATATCTAACGTAAATTTATCTGTCACTGAGAAATCCAGTGGGAAAGTAATCAGATAAAACGCCTTATTAGACGTTTAATAAAACTTTGGTTCTTTTCTATCGGTGTTTCAGGGAATTTCTCTGATACAGGCTCTGTATCTTTTATTTCAGATTCTATAATATTCAACATCTCTAATCGTGATTTATTGATTCCTCTCCCATTTCGACCTAATGTTATGTAATACTCACATCCTTCTGTAGGGAAAAAAACGACCTCTTGAAAAGGGATAAATCCAAGGCAAAAAAGATCGTGAATAATCAACCTAAAAGAGTGAGGAACAAAACACCACGCATGAACATCTATGTATGCCTTCTCATTAAGTATCGAGCTCATTCCTTGAAGCGCATCGTCTAATGAATGGACAAGGTTGTATTCACCGGTAATGCTTGAATTCCATGCAATGCTCCCGTCTTTTGATACTACATTTAGAAAATACTCCGCTACCGTACCCGGAGTATGAATCTTATTTTTCTGAAAATGGTTATCTATAATTTTTGAAATTCCAGTAATTGGTCGATAGTGGTCAAAACAATAGCGTTTATCTGGTATGACGAGAGAAATTACTCCTTCGTCTTTCAGAATAGCATCACAATCATTAAGAAAACCAATTAAATCTGGTGTATGCTCAATTACATGTGAAGCAATAATCCAATCGTAATACTTGCTCTTACCTGTTAGTTCAGAATAATTTTCATCTCGCCACACAAAATCAACTTCTTCAATATTTTTGAGATTAACGTGATGATCTTTGTATTTGGTGATCAATTGCTCACGGTTCATATGGTCAATAATATGTACCTTATAACCGCCTCTCTTGGGAGCAATAGGATTATGACTTGGACCGATTTCAATGCCATGCCCATTTTTATTGATATGTCGTAACACTTTTTCATTTCGATTCATAGAGTGCCCCCGTGTTCCTGCCTAACAATTACCAGACATTCGAAATGACGCAATACAGTACGTCACAAATGAAATCTAATATGGAATTATTTCAGGATGTTTCCTTAGTTATTTTAATTCAATTAGCTGATTTAATTCCCATTTTATCAGGCTTATTTAGAACTTGCTTCTATCTACTTAGTGGATTTAGGAAGTCAATGTTAGTTTAAATAAAAATTTGGGTAAAGCTAATGTAACTTAATTCAGTAATTACGTTAGGTTAAGAAGGACATAATTTTTCTTTTAACTATTTAAATTTTGTTATGATTTGCAATTCATTATTAACATATCATTTCGGAAACATATAACAATGAAAAAGTTTGTTTATTAATTTGCTGTTAATCAGCACCTATAGTATCGTCAATGATATCGATATTCAGACTACATCGCCCAGTGCTTGAAAATTTAATTATTGAAATCGAGATGCTGATAAGTATATTGAAGGTGACTTTAGAAGCATGAAAGATGTTAAATCCTAAATAAATTTTTAAACAAACGAGTTTAAAATTGACACTGTTTGTGGAAGCTGTTTTACGTCGAATAGAAGGGGAAAATGTTATGAGTTTCATTAAATCTTTTTTCGCGCTTGCTTTGTCGCTATTTCTGGGGATTTCTAATGGTGTTGCTGATCCCAATGTCGCCGAGATTCAACGGCGGTTTAATGCCGAAACGATTAATAAACCTTTTAGTGTTCCTGACGATGCTTCCTTAACGAATGCTTTGAAAGAAGCTACGCAACGCGGTACGCCTACTCGAACGACCGGAATCGTACCGCCTTGCGTGGGTCTAGGCTGCAGCACATTAGGCTTAGGACGTAATATTGGCTATGGAGGTTTTTTTGGTGGCTACCCAAGACCTTATTATGGCGGACTGTATGGTAGCAGCTATTATAGTCCTTACTATTACGGATGGTAGCTTTTAAAAAGCTTTAGCATTAAATTTCCTTATTTTTTCGGCGTGAATGCATGAATTTAATGAATCGACGAATATAAAAAGCGTTATTTAATTTTAAAAACGATAAAGGGGATAGAAGTGGAACGAGTCAGTAATAAAAATAGTTTTATTGTCGTGTTAATCGTTTTGTTTATGATGATTCTAAGTGGTTGCGCGGCAGTCCATACATCGGTCGCGAAAAAAGATTTAGATGTTCAAACAAAAATGAGTGATACGATTTTTCTAGATCCAGTTGAGCCCAATCAAAGGGTTATTTATATCAATATTCGCAATACTTCGGATAAAAGTAACTTCGATGTTTCGAGTTCCGTTACTAGAGCGCTCGAAGCAAAAGGCTATCGAGTTTCCAATAATCCCAAAGAATCACATTATTGGCTTCAAGTAAATGTGTTAAGTGTTGACAAAGCCAGTCCAACTGCCGCAGAAAGCGCGTTAAGAGCGGGATATGGCGGTGGTGGCAGCGCTGCACTAGGTGGAGCGGTGGGAGCAGCATCCGGTGCAGCCATAGATGGATGGTCAGGTGCTGGTATTGGGGGATTAGCAGGGGCTGCGGCTTTTGGCGTTGTGGATACATTAGCCAGTGCGGCTGTTAAAGATGTTACGTATATGGCCATTACGGACATTGAAATTGCAGAAAGAGTCGAAGATGGTGTGATTATTAGGGAAGACAGAAAGCAAGATGCCAAGCAAGGTATTGGTGGAGCAAGAAGGCAAACATCAACTAAAGTCAGTAACATGAATAAATACCGGACGCGTATTGTCAGCACAGCAAATAAAGCAAACTTACAGTATGAAGAAGCAGCTCCAGAATTGACAAATGGCCTGGCTCGTTCTATTTCTGGATTATTCTAATTCAATAAAATTTTATAACGCTATGAAAAGAAAATTAATTTGCTTTTTAGTGATTATACATTCTCTTCTTTTTTCATGTAATTCGGCATTGGCACAAAAACAGAACCCGACACCCAGCACGAAAGAAACTGTAACTCGAATGAGTAAACAACTTGGACTAAACGAAACACAAAAATCCAAGGTTGAAGAAATTTTAAATAGAGAGAAAGAGAGTGTCGAAGCTGTGTTTAATGAAGAAAGAAAAAAATTAGAATCCATTCAACAACAAACTCGCTTAGGTCTAGAAGAAATATTGACGCCAGAACAAATGCAAAAATTAGAAAAGCACATGCGTCAGAAAAACAAACAACCTGCTGCGAAAAATTCGAAGTAAATATTTCCTAGATTGACCTTCAACGAATGAATCAGATTGACTAGCATCTAATTCATTCGTTGATATAGCGTAGTTTGCTCCCATTCGCAGCTATTTCGTTATGCAGTTTACGCTTCTGCGGATAATCGTTCTTGCCTAGCTGCTTCCCATACTGATTTAGCAGCGTCCGCATTTAAGATGGCAATACCTACTCCAACAATCAAATCCGGCCAACCAGAATGCCACTGTAAAGTGACCAAACCCGCCACAATGATTGCGATGTTCGCAAATGCATCATTACGTGCGGAAAGGAAAGCAGCTTGCGTCAAACTGCTCGCATGATGACGAAACCTAGCAAGTAAAAATGCACAGCCTACATTAACCAACAATGCGCCGAAACCGGTGATCGAAAGTAAAAAAGGATCAGGCGCTATCGGCATATTAAACTTCTGCCACGCGGTCCAAAGCATAAATATTGCAGGAATCAACAAGATGCCTGCAAGACACATGCCGACATACGAACGCATTTTCAAAGACCAACCGAATGCAACCAGAATCAGCAAATTGATGGTGGTGTCCTCCAGAAAATCGACACTATCCGCAAATAAAGATACAGAATTGATGGTTCTCGCGATGTAAAATTCAACGAAAAAATAAGCCAGGTTTGCCACAGCAACAATGAGCACCGCTTGACGAATTTTCTGTTCTGATTGATTAGGTCTATACATAAAAGATTTGTATTATGATGTGGTTTTATTCGTTGAATTTATTTGAAAGAGAATTAAATTTTTAAAAACGTTACTATAGTTTAACCGATTAACTCTCCCAACAAATTACTTAGAATTCTATGACTCAACATGAAGTCCATCATTTACATCGGGTAGGTTGGTTACGCGCTGCAGTTTTAGGCGCCAACGACGGAATCATTTCAACAGCTAGTCTAATCATCGGCATTGCAGCGGCTCAGGCTACCCATGCGGATATTCTGCTCGCAGGTTCGGCAGGCCTGGTTGCTGGAGCCATGTCGATGGCAGCCGGCGAATATGTTTCGGTTAGCTCACAATCTGACACGGAAAAAGCTGATATTGCGCGTGAACAAAAATCCATCGAAGAAAATTATTCTTACGAAGTGCAAGAACTTACGGATATTTACAAGAAACGAGGTGTGGATTCTGCTTTAGCCGAAAAGGTAGCACAGCAACTTATGGCTCATAACGCATTAGACGCTCACATTAGAGATGAGCTGGGCTTATTTGAAAATGTCAAAGCGCGCCCCATTCAAGCGGCACTATTTTCATGCGGCACATTTGCTATTGGCGCTGCATTACCCATGTTAATTTCTTGGATCGTGCCATTAAGTTTTTTAATACCAACCATTGCTATTTCTTCATTGGTTTTTATGGCTATTTTAGGAGGAATTGCAGCTTACATCGGTGGATCGTCCATTGTAACTGGGGCACTTAGAATTACCGTATGGGGTGCATTTGCAATGGGTTTAACCGCGCTCGTTGGAAAATTGTTTGGCGTAACAGTGGGATAAAAGCTAATTTAGCAACCTTTATGCAAAAAGAAATGGAAGCTCTGAGTTATGTATAAATAACGGAGTAAAAGTAATGGAATGGACGGCCACTATCCTAAACGGCATCGAAGTGCCAAAGTAGTGGTGCAATAAAGCCCACCCAATAGAGAGGAGCGTCCGACATGAAGAGTACAACGATAGGCATTGATTTGGCAAAAGAAGTATTTCAAGTTCA
>JAJHPK010000032.1 GCA_020890945.1 Nitrosomonas sp. | reverse complement strand
GCAATGATCAGGAGCTATTTAGCGAATTCCATCAGGGATAGGAGCTCGTTCTCCAATAGTAATCCGAATGTATGGCTGCAATCTAAACCAATTCATCATCAACTATTGAATGCCTTGCAAATCGTGGACGTCCATGTAGGGTCTCTATTTATTGGTTAGACCAATATTTTAGTATTCCATCTTTATCGAAGTATAGATAAGTTCCGGTTCCAATGCCGATGAAATCAGATCCGACAATGATGGAGTCTGCTCCGGGAATATGATATTCCCATATATCTCCGCCCCGACTTTTTTGGGTTCTGTAACACCATTTGCAAGGAAGCCCCCAAGAGGCTATTACTTGTTGCCGTGTCATACCAGCGACAAGCTCTTTATGATCGATTGCTCTTCGTATTTCTTCCGGCAAGCTGGAGTCAGATAATACTTCATACCGGATTCGATTCTCTTTTACTGCACCACATCCACTCATAAGTAGGATCACTGCTACTAATGCGATAGTTCGATTTTTACTCATAAAGATAAATGTTCATAGGTGGTCAAATGGCCGATTATTTTAGGTGTAAGAAATTTCTGGATTGTTCACTGAGAGATTGATTGAAATCATCGTCGAGTATTCCATAAGTGTCAATCGGCGTTGAAAACTTTCCAGGTATCAGCATCAATATTTTCAGCATAAATTCATATTCCATTGTTCTATATAAATAATAAATTTCGTATTTGAAAATAATATATGTCAGGCGCGAGGAGCTCTAACTCAATCGAATTGCTTACCCCGACTCCCCGTGGGGAGGAAGGTGTCCATACCATCTCCGTTATTTATACTTGATTTTGATTAAATGTGCTAAATGCCACAGCGGAATAATGGCTATGCTGAATATAATATTTTTGTCGTATCAGCACAATGCAATATTTAATTGAGTCGATTTTGCATATTTATTTTATTACGAAAGAGTAAATAAGAACTGACTGCCATAATCCTATTTAGTACATCTTCGTTTAGAGTGGGGAAAGGGAGTTATTACAGCTAATGATTTCAGCTTCTTAGTTTTGTACTTCTGAATATAACGTCTGGATGAATAAAACAGACAAGTATTACGACTGAAATTTTTTCTGTTTATAGATTGATCTGTTCCGGTTTTAAAAAATTTGACATTTACTTAGGAGCACTGCATGGATGACACAACGATTATCGACTGCAAGGATAAACACTGCATCATAGGTGCCGGCCCTTCCGGGTTGGCACAAGCACGTGCATTTCTGACGTTGGACTTGCCTTTTGATGTTTTTGAACGCCATAAAGATATCGGCGGACTCTGGGACATTGAGAACCCCGGCACACCAGTGTATGAACATACGCACTTCGTTTCATCGAGAACGGAATCCGGCTTTATGGGTTTCCCCTTTCCGCCAGGTGCCGATTTTCCAAGACGGGATGAAATTCTCGCCTATTTGCATGAATTTGCCAATACCTACGATTTAAAAAAATACATATATTTTTCCAGTGAAGTTAAAAAAATTGAACCTAAAGATGGCTACTGGCTGGTCAAGGTCAATAACCAAACAAGAATTTACCGTAGCGTAATTTGCGCTTCCGGAATGCACTGGAATCCAAGTTATCCGGAAATTCCAGGAACATTCACCGGTTGGCAGCGTCATTCCAAAGACTACTTTAGTTCTGATGAATTCAAAAACCAGCGTGTTTTGATCGTCGGCGCCGGTAACTCAGGTTGTGATATCGCCACCGAAGCTGCAAGAAATGCCAAAGCTGCTTATATCAGCATGCGCCGGGGATATCATTTTCTTCCTAAGGTGATTTTTGGAAAACCAGCGGATATTTACGAACGGGAAAATGAATGGATGCCGTTTAGATTCAGGCAGTGGGTATTCGGACATATGTTAAACGTCCTGTTAGGTGATCTGACACGCTACGGATTACAAAAACCGAAGCATCGCATCCTTGAAACACAACCGATCCTTAACTCCGAGATCCTTTCTTGTTTTGCCCATGGTGACTTGCATGCCAAACCCGATATCGAAAGATTTGAGGGATCGATGGTTCATTTCGTCGATGCCTCATCGATTGAAGTCGATCAAATTATTTTTGCGACAGGTTACAAGGCCGAATTTCCATACCTTGATTCCGAGCATATTGAATGGGCGGGGCATGGCGTCGGCCATTACATGACATGTTTCTCACGCAGGCATCCGAACTTGTTCACGCTCGGATTTTACGAAGGCAATGCTGCAGTTTTTCCGCATCTTGAGCTGTTCGCATCCATGGTGGCTTGTTATCTCTTTAGCCAGAAGCAAAAAACCGGGCAAGACCTCGCGCTACTCGAAATTGCCCGAAATGAATACGGAGACTTGCGGGGACCGATACACATGATCGACTCTCCTCGACATACTTACTATTGCGATTGGCTCACATTCCGCAAGCGTGTGCGCAAGTTGTATCGGAAATTGGATTGGCCCATGCCCACCGCAGAGGATTTTGCAATCCTAAAAGTCAATCCGGACGTACGGATGCAGGTCACTACTTGACATACTTAGTCTACTTTGTAGGTAGTTCATTCTATCTCAGGTTTCAAGTAAGCCTTTGAAGGCGAGCCACATAATTTTCAGGAGCAAGCGATATGAGGCAGAAAAAATTAAGATCAACCAAAAAAGCGGCTTACGAACCAATAGCAATAGTAGGAATTGGTTGTCGTTTTCCCGGGGGATCTCACGATCCGGAAAGTTTCTGGAATTTATTGGTTACAGGTAAGGACGCAATCGTCGATATCCCCCCAGAACGGTGGAACCTTAAGCGTTTTTATGATCCAGACCAAAACAAGCCCGGAAAAATGTATGTCAAGCAAGGCGGTTTCTTACAGCAGCGAGTCGATGAATTTGATGCACTATTTTTTGGTATCACCCCCCGTGAAGCAGGGGCGATTGATCCTCAACAGCGCCTTCTGCTGGAAACCAGCTGGGAAGCCTTGGAAGATGCTGGCATTCCGTATGAATCTCTGATCGGATCCAACACAGGCGTTTTTATCGGAGCATTTACGCTCGATCATAAACTCACCCAGATGGGTAAAATGAATCGTGATCTGATCAGTACGCATACCGCCGTGGGCTCAACGATGACCATCCTTTCCAACCGCATTTCGTATATTTTGGACTTGCGCGGTCCCAGTATGAGTGTCGATACGGCTTGCTCGTCTTCATTGGTGGCATTACACCTCGCTTGCCAGGCTATCTGGAACGGTGAATCCGATTTGGCACTGGCTGGAGGAGTCAATGTCATGATGCGTCCGGAGTATCCGATTGCCATGTGCAAAGGTGGCTTTCTTGCACCTGACGGACGCAGTAAAAGTTTTGACGCCAGTGCTAATGGGTACGGGCGCGGAGAGGGTGCCGGAGTTGTTGTGCTGAAACCGTTATCGGCAGCATTAAAAGATGGAGATTCGATTTATTCACTGATACGCGGCACCGGCGTCAATCAAGATGGCAGAACCAACGGTATTACTGTCCCTAATCCAGCTTCACAAACGGCATTGATTCGGTCGGTGTGTGATAAATACGGGATCGATACCAGCGAAATCTGTTATTTCGAAGCCCATGGCACCGGCACACCGGTCGGCGATCCACTCGAAGCCAAAGCATTGGGGGATGCCGTCTACAAACATTCGAAACGCTACAAATCTCGCTTGATGGGTTCCGTCAAGGGCGCTATCGGTCACTTGGAAGCAGCAGCCGGCATCGCCGGAATCATTAAAACATCGCTTTGCCTCGCGCATCATCAGGTGCCGCCGCAAGCTAATTTACATACGCCCAATCCTAACATTCCTTTTGAAGAATTAGGTCTGCGCTTACCGACCCGATTGGAACCATTACAATCCGATTCCCAGTCCATTTACGCCGCCGTCAATTCGTTCGGTTACGGCGGAACCAATGCGCACGCGGTACTGGAAAATGCGCCCCATACTCTGAAACTGATTCGCAAGGAAGATGCAGCGGGTCAAATCTATTTACTGCCACTCTCCGCCCGCAGTGAGCAAGCGTTACAAAACCTTGCACGTGCTTGGATGAACAAATTTTCGCGCGATTATAAAGGAGCATTAAAAGACCTGTGCTTTTCAGCGGCATGCCGCCGGGGGCATCACGATTACCGGCTGGCGGTTATTGGTAATTCCTGGAAAAACATGTACGACCAACTCAGCGCTTATCTGGCGGGGCAAGCAAATTACACCGGGGTTGCGGGAAAAACCGACAGCAAGACAACGACAAAACCAGTATTCGTTTACACCGGCATGGGCCCGCAATGGTGGGCCATGGGAAGAGAATTGTATGAAAACAACGCCATCTATCGGGAAACCGTAGAAAAATGCGATTCGATTTTCCGACGACTAGCAGGATGGTCAATCCTGAACGAAATGCTGGCCGACGAACAAAACTCGAAAATCACCCAAACAGAAATAGCGCAGCCGGCAAACTTCCTGGTGCAAGCCGGATTAACTGCTATGTGGCGTGCCAGCGGCATCGAACCGGGCGCGATCGTCGGACATAGTTTGGGAGAAATTACCGCAGCTTATGCCGCAGGTGCGCTCAGTCTGGAAGATGCCATCAAAGTCAGTTATGAACGCAGCCGCATTCTAAAAAAAGCCGCTGGCTGTGGAAGAATGCTCGCCGTTGGCGTCAGTATGGAACACTGCGCGGAGTTAATCACGAAACTAACCAATGGCGATGTTTCCATCGCAGCAGTTAACGGTCCTACGCAAGTGACGCTTTCAGGTGATTCCGCCGCATTAGAGAGAATATCAATACATTTGACAGCACAGGGCGAGTTCAATCGGTTTTTGCAAGTCGAGCTGGCTTATCACAGTGCTTTCTTGGAGCATTTGAAACCTGAAATCAGAAAAACTCTGGCTGACTTGCAACCTAACTTGCCGCAGGTGCCATTGTACTCGACGGTGACGGGAAAATTGACTGACAGTTTGAGATTTGATGCTGAGTACTGGTGCAATAACGTGCGCGAACCGGTTTATTTTGCTCAGGCCATGGACAGTTTGCTGCAAGACGGTTACCGCACTTTTCTCGAGGTGGGCCCACACCCGGTCTTATCAACCGCTATCAAGGATTGCTGTCAACAACAAAATATCAAACCGCAAGCTTTCGCCTCCTTGCGGCGAGATCGAGCCGAGCAGCACACATTCCGAATGACTTTGGCCGGACTTTACACGGCCGGTTGCAAAATCGACTGGAAACGATTGTATCCGGATGATGCCGGGTACGTTAAATTGCCAACCTACCCTTGGCAAAGAGAGACGTACTGGAACGAAGATCAAGAGTCTGTTACTGATCGTATCGGAACACCCGTTCATGCATTGCTCGATCGCCGTTTATCCGGTCCCAAACCGGTATGGCAAAGTGCCATCAATCGTCAATTCCTACCGTACCTGGATAATCATGTGGTCGATGAACTTGTTGTCATACCGGGCGCCGCTTATGTAGAAGCGGGATTGGCGGCATTTAACCAGGCAACGGGCAACACGGCGTGCGTGATTGAGCAATTATATTTTCACCAAGCGTTAATTCTGAGTGGCAATGGAAGTGAACCTCTTATCCACGTCAGTTACGATCAAGAAAACGGCCAATATGCATTCCACAGCTACTACCAGGATACAGCGCTGGATTGGACCCTGCATGCTTCAGCGAAAATTTTGCCGGCAGCGTTGGAATCAGAAATGATCGCACGAGCGGATATTCAGCAGCGATGCACCGAGAAAGTTAATGTCGGCGAACTTTACGCGGAACTTAACGAACGTGGCTTATCTTACGGCCCTTACTTCCGGACTATTCAGCAACTCCAGCGCGGTCACAACGAAGTACTGGCACAGATCCAGCTGCATATCGGCCTGTTGCAAGAAAACCCGGGTTACTTCTTGCATCCCACCATGCTGGATGGCTGTTTTCAGTCACTCATTGCAGCCACCAGTGAAAACGATCATTTTTACATGCCGGTTACGATCAAATGCATTAGCTATCAGGGAAAACCGGGTAATAAGCTGTGGTGTCACGGCAAGCTGAATCACATCAATGAACACAGCATTGAAGGAGAACTAACGCTATTCGACGAGCAGGGCAATGTGCTGGTGAAAGTCGAAGGCTTGCGCTGCCGCGCTTTAACCAACGAAAAGAAAAATCTGAGCGAGCAATTGGCGGAATGGACATATGCGTGGCAATGGCAGAAAAAAGCGATGCCATCGAATGTGAAGCGCAAGGGCGGCTGGTTGGTGTTCAGCGACAACAGCAACGCCAGCGAAGCTCTGTGTCAAGAACTGAAAGCGAGCGGTAATCATGTGATACGGGTACCGCTCAACGAAGTTTATCAGCAGGAATTCAGTCATGTTCATGCGCTCAATCCCGGCGAGCTTGGTTATTTGGAACAAATCGTTTTAAAAGCAAAATCGCAAGGATGCGCCGGTATCGCCTATTTATGGGGACTGGCAGGAACAACGCACAATGATCCCGTCGGTATCGAACAAGCGAATGTTGCCTTACAAATTATCCAGCTGCTTAGCAAAGTGTTTACAACCCAGGCGCCTCGTGTCTATGTCGTCACTCAAGGAACGCAAGCGGTTAGCGGCGGCGGTGAAATTTCAAATATCCCGTTAACCGCATTAACCGGATTGACACGTGTGGCATTGAATGAATTTCCGTTGTTGCGCTGCACACAAATCGATTTGGATCCGGTAAACGCGGGCAAAGAGGTTCATTTATTAACCAAGGAATTAATGTCTGACGACAGCGAAGATGATGTCGCTTTACGCGGCCAAGAACGCTATGTTCATCGCTGGATCAGACAGAGCATTGAGCTTCCATCGAACGAGCGCAGTGGCGCAAGCGTTGAAGCGTTTCGACTCAGCAGACAAGGCCGCTATGAATTTCATGCTATGCCTGCACCAGTTCCCGAAAATGTTGAAGTGGTCGTGGTGTTGCAATGCATTAACTTGACCAGCTATCAGCTTACCGAAACGAATGAAACCGATGTGCACGGTTATTTTGCGCTAGGTGTTATCGATAAAGTAGGAAGCCAAGTGCTCAATCACAGCGTTGGCGAACTTGTCATGCTGGTGACCGATGAAATCATTGCTTCGCACGTCGTTTGTACAGCTGACAAGGTATTTTCTGTTGACGGATTCCAACTCAACCATGAAGAAATTACTTCATTGGCAACCACGCTAGTACCCGCGTATTACGCCCTGAAATACGTCGCCCGGGTGGCACCTTTGGAAACAGTGCTGATCGATGGTGCGTTAGGTGCTGCGGCTAGCGCTATAGTGGCAGTGGCAAACTGCCTGGGCGCATCTCCCGTGCTTTATCATCAAAAGGAAGACATTACCTGCCTTAGAAATCCGGAAGCAGCGCCGATACGCGTCTGGATACGAGGCATTGCCGCACACAAACCGGAGGGCATAGAGCACTTGCTGTTGCCCGAAACACATGAAATTGTTCTAACCCAAAGCCATACCGATCGCTTACCGGTCAGTTTATTGCAAAAAAGCTTTATTCACCTGGATGCACTAAAACTTGCACTGACGGCTCCGGATTTATTCCAGCAACTGCTGGATGCGATCGTGCATTTATTCAGCACGGGTCAGATTCTCAGTTTGCCGCAGATTAATGAATTCACACTGACTGAAGGCGTTGCCTACTTGTCCGATCGGAATCACTCTATCACCGATGCCACGAAAATTTTATCGCTACAGGATAAATCCGCCATCACGGTCATTGATCAACAGCAATCCGTATTATTCAAAGAACATGCAGCCTATCTGATTACTGGCGGTTTCGGCGGGTTTGGACTCGAAGCAGCAAAATGGATGGCCAAGCATGGTGCTAAGCACCTGATCATGGTTAGCCGCCGCGGTGCTTCGGATGATGCGGCAAAAACACTGTTGGATTGGTTATCGGGGAAAGATGTGCAAGTAACGGCAGTAGCTGCTGATTTAACCGATGAAACGCAAGTTAAGTCTTTATTTGACAAAATCTCTAGCACTTGTCCACCCCTGAAAGGAATATTCCATACTGCGGCCATTCTGGATGATGCACCGATTGCCGAATTGACTCCGGAGCGAATGACTCGAGTCATGCGTGCTAAAGCATTGAGTGCTTGGTATCTGCATCAATACACTCAAAACGATGCGCTCGATTTCTTCGTTCTATTCTCATCGGTTTCCGCAATCATCGGAAATGCGCGTCAAGCTAACTACGCCGCAGCCAATACTTTCCTCGACGCACTGGCGGCCAAACGCCGTGCAGATGGTTTGGCTGGCACGAGTATCAACTGGGGGGCTATAGCAACCGGTATGGCAGTGAATAGCGAAGAAGTGAAAAAACATCTGAATCTGATGGGGATGAACACCATCACGGTCAATCAATCCATGGATTGCTGGGCGCAAATGCGCGGTACCGATCTCTCTCAATATGGATTGATGAATTGCGATTGGGAGAAGTGGCAAGCATTCGAACCTACCGGCGGCAATTCTCCCCGGTTCGAAAACTTGGTCGGCCATGCCGATCAAAAATCGGAAAACGCACTCACCAAAGTCTGTCAAGAAATATTCCAGCTTCCTGCGGAACAAAGAGAGGCGGGAATGCTGCATGTCCTCTCCGAACAAGTGGCTTCGGTGTTGCGCATACCGATGGAAAAAATCGATAGTGAGCATTCTTTAATGCACATGGGCATCGACTCTCTGATGTCTGCGGAGTTGCAAGCGCTGATCAATAAAGCTTTCGGCGTCAGAATTTCTACGCTAGAGTTAATGCGCAGTCCAAACCTAGCGCATATGGCGCACATCCTGATGGAGAAAACGATCCTGTCGATCTCATCTCCTGTTTCAGAAGCAACCATTCAAGAAAGCTCAGTAATTGATCATATGTCTGAGAAAGATATTGATCTATTGCTGCAGCAACTTCAGGCTTAACTTCTTAATAAATTGGATGGATAAAAAATGAAACAGGTCGGTGTTTCTTATAAGCAACATAAGCTGGACAAAAAATACGATTGCATTGTAATCGGTTCCGGTATTGGTGGGCTTACGGTAGCGGCACTTCTATCTCGGCATGGAAATAAAAAAGTACTTGTCCTCGAGAAACACTCTGTGGCCGGAGGATTTACCCATGTGTTTCACCGTTCAGATTATGAGTGGGATGTAGGAGTACATTATATCGGCCGGACCGGCGATCCAACTATGGAAGTTCGGGCAGCTTTTGATTATCTCACTTATGGCGAATTGCTATGGAACAAAATGCCGGATATTTATGACCGAGTATTCATTGGGAATCAAGTTTTTGATTTTCCAACAGGTACTGAAAGATTCAGGCAACAGATGCATGCCTATTTTCCATCCGAGTCACGAGCAATTGATAAATATATTTGTACCGTCAACTCTGCCGAAAAATTGAGCAGTTTGTGTTTTGCTGAAAAAACCATCCCAAGTCCAATTGCTAGTTCCATCGGAGGGTTGCTTCGATATGGTTTCATGCGTCATGCAAAAAAAACCACCGCACAAGCTATTTCTGAATTCACGTCAAATCCTGAGTTAGCTGCTGTACTAACAGGACAATGGGGTGACTACGGTTTGCCGCCTGGCAAAAGCAGCTTCGGGATGCACAGTATGGTTGCACATCACTATTTCGAGGTAGCGGGCTATCCAATTGGTGGTGCATCAAAAATAGCCGAATCTATCGCCTCTACGATTGAAAAAAGTGGTGGATGTATAGTCAGAAGTGCACATGTAGAAGAAATTCTTGTGGATAAAAATAAAAAAGCCTTCGGAGTGAGAATGAAAGGTGGGCAGGAAATTAGAGCAGAGAATGTTATTAGTGATGCCGGAGCAGTGAATACTTATAACAACTTGCTTTCCTCCGAAGTAACACATTCGTTACCTGAGAAAAATTTGCTCAGCTCTATTCCACCTTCCTTTTGCTATATTTGCCTCTACATTGGTCTCAAGAATACTTCAGAAATCGCTAATAAATATGGTGACTCGAATCTTTGGATTTATCCTGACCATAACCAGGATCTCAATTTCGCACATTTTTGTGAAAACATAGAAGCACCATTTCCTTTCTTTTATATATCGTTTCCTTCATCCAAAGATTCAACCTTTTTAAGTCGTTACCCCGGTCGTTCAACTATTGAGGTTTTTACGCTTACACCATTCAATCATTTCGAAAAATGGAAAGGTTCACGGTGGCAGCATCGTGGTGAAGAGTACGAAACATTTAAAAATAGATTATCCAAGCGACTACTAGAAGCTCTGGAGCGCCATGTTCCGGCGGTAAAAGGAAATATTGACTACTGTGAGCTTTCTACACCCTTATCAACAGAGCATTTTGCAAATTATCCCTCAGGAGAAATTTATGGATTAGCACATACACCGGAACGTTTTAATGCACGCTGGCTAGGTGCACGCACACCGATAAAGAATTTACTTCTAACGGGCCAGGATGTAGCTGGTTGCGGTATTGTCGAAGCACTGTTTGGTGGAGTGGTCGCTGCTTCCAATATTCTCCAGAAAGATATGATGGCTGTTGTTGCTCGTGGAAATCAATAAAGCACACCCGTGCAAACAGCAGATCAATAACCAACTTCAATCCATTAAAAAATTTTATAAAGGTTGATCAAATGAACAATAAAGCCAGTCAGTTGGAAAATTTACCACTAGATGAAAAGCGCAATTTGCTGAAAAAACTGATCTCGCAAAAAAATAATGATCTGAATGAGAAACCAGACTCGGACAGCATACCGGAAGCATGGTACCGGTTTGAAAAGTTTCCGGATTACAACACGCTGATGGAGCAGGAAAAAATATTCAAGACACTTTCGATGAATAATCCGTATTTCAATCCGCATCAAGGTATCAGCGACCATATTACCCGTATCGACGGCAAAGACTTCATTAACTACTCAGGCTATAACTATCTCGGTTTATCGGGTCATCCCGAGGTATCCGGCGCCGCCAAGGCGGCTATCGATCAATATGGCACTTCGGTTTCAGCCAGCCGCATCGTGTCGGGAGAAATTCCGCTACATCGCGAACTGGAACAAATCCTAGCCGAAATTCACGGCACAGAAGATGCCCTGGCTTTAGTCAGCGGCTACTCGACCAACGTCGCCGTGATCAGCCATTTATTCGGCCCCTATGATCTGTTGATACACGATAGTTTGATTCACAATAGCATTATCACAGGATGCAAGTTATCGGGTGCACGGCGCATGACATTTCCCCATAACGACTGGGAAACGCTCGATAAAATTTTGACCGATGAGCGCTGTGCCTATCAACGCATCCTGATTATTATCGAGGGCGTTTATAGTATGGACGGCGATATTTCCGATCTGCCACGTTTCATCGAGCTCAAGAAAAAACACAAGTGCCTGCTCATGGTCGATGAGGCGCATGCAGCCGGTATTATCGGACCGAGCGGATTCGGATCACATGATCACTTCGGAATCGATGCCGCTGAAGTCGATATCTGGATGGGTACGTTAAGCAAGGCATTCGCAAGTTGCGGAGGCTATATTTGCGGCTCTCGCGCTCTGATCGAGAATCTTAAATACAACGCAGCCGGCGCAGTGTTATTCAGCGTCGGTATTTCTCCTCCAAATACCGCCGCCGCTCTCGCTTCGGTCCGAATCTTGAAACGCGAGCCGGAACGGGCCAGGCGCTTACGCACCAGATCGGCTTTATTTCTCCAACGATCCAAGGAACAAGGGCTAGATACCGGTTTGGCCAATGGCACAGGCGTTGTTTCGATCATCTTGGGAGATTCGGTTCTTTGCTTGAAACTCAGCCAGAAGTTATACGAGGCAGGAATCAACGTTCATCCGATCATGTATCCTGCCGTACCTGAATCGGCTGCCCGGTTACGTTTTTTTATTACCAGCAATCTATCCGAGGAAGAAGTGATTTACACGGTGAACACACTTGCGCAAGCGCTACGCCAATTGCAACAGAAAACTAGGGACGGAGTTACTTTATCTTGATCCGGATAGCCACCGGAAATGCGCAGCAATTGCACAACCTAAGAAATGAAAAGGACTAAATCAATGCTTACTCCCTATACCCGCCAGATACTGCAATATAGCTGGTGGACCGTCATTCTAAGCGTCCTGTTGGTGATGGCCGCCAGTTACGGTATCCAGTTTCTGGACTTTAAAAGCGATTACCGCATGTTCTTCAGCGAAGAAAATCCGCAGCTCCTCGCTTTTGATTCCTTAAACAAGACTTATGTGCGGGATGACAATCTGCTGGTGGTGGTGACACCCGCTAACGGTGATGTATTCACCAAGGAGAATCTTGTCATCGCCGAGAAATTAACCAAAGCGCTCTGGCAAACACCGTATTCGATACGAGTCGATTCGATCACAAATTTTCAATACAGCCATGCCATCGGTGACGAGCTTTTTGTTGAAGATTTGGTAAGGAATGCTGATCAACTCAGCGTGCAGCAAATCAATGAGAAGCGAAAAATTGCTTTAAACGAGCCGCTGTTGATTAACAGGCTCATCTCCCCTGATTCGAGCGTGATGGGAATCAATATAGTCGTGCACAGACCCGCGCTGGATCAAGACAAAGAAACCACGGAAGCGGTCGAATTCGTCAGAAATCTGGTGAATACGCTAAAAAAGGAATACGTCGATTTGGATATCCGGCTGACCGGCTCGCTGATCCTGGATACCTCCTTTGCGGAATCGTCTAAGCACGACATGGCCACGCTGACACCGGCAATGCTCACCATCATTTGTCTCACCTTAGCGCTGTTCCTTAAATCATTGTGGGGAACAGCCGCTATTATCGCCATGATGGTGCTGGCAGTCACCGGTGCAATCGGGTTGGCCGGCTGGATGAATATTGCGTTTTCTCCTTCGAGCATCCCCGCTCCAACCATTTTGCTCACCGTCGTTGTCGCCGATGCTGTGCATATATTAACAGGCTACTACAGCGCGCTGGAACTCGGACTGAACAGAAAGAACGCCATGACAGATAGCATCGCGGTTAACTTTAAAGCGATTCTTTTTACCAATCTGACCACAGCGATCGGTTTTCTTTCGATGAACTTCAGCGAGGTTCCGCCTTTTCAGGATCTCGGCAATATTACGGCCATGGGTGTCGGACTGGCTTTCTTTCTGACAGTCACTTTCTTGCCTGCGCTGATCATGCTATTACCGCTGCATAAAGGTCGCACCGGCATCGGCAACAGCAGGACACTCGCGCGACTGGCGAACTTTATCATCGATTACCGCAACACCGTCTTGTTCTTTCTCGTTGTGATTACGATCGCACTGATTGCCTGCATTCCGCTGAATGAACTGGATGATGAGTATGTCAAATACTTTGATGATTCCATTGCATTCCGTCGCGATACTGATTACACCACGGCCAATCTAACCGGTGTTTACCGCATCGATTATTCCCTTGGCACAGAAATCGAAGGTGGAATCAGTGATCCGACATTTCTGAATCAGGTTGACGCCTTTGTACAATGGTACCGGAAGCAACCAGAAGTTATGCATGTCTACGCGGTAACCGATATCCTTAAGCGGCTGAATCGGAACATGCATGACGACGATCCGGCATGGTACCGCTTGCCGGAGACCAGAGACCTAAGCGCACAGATTCTATTGATGTACGAAATGTCCTTACCGTATGGATTGGATCTGAACGATCGCATTAATGTCAGTAAATCGGCTACACGCGTAACCACCACTCTGCATAGTATTTCCAGCCAGCAGGTGATCGATCTTGAAGAACGCGCGCAGGCTTGGCTCGCTGCCAATACTTCCGCGATAAAACACAGCGGAGGCACAGGCGCGACATTATTGTTCGCGCATATCGGCCAACGGAATATAACTAGTATGATCACAGGAGAGATTGTGTCCATCGGCGTTATCTCGTTGATCCTGATTCTGGTATTGCGCTCAGTCGAACTCGGCCTGATCAGCTTAATCCCGAATCTGATTCCTGCTGCAATTGCATTCGGTTTATGGGGATTGATTGTCGGTCAGGTAGGGCTTGCAGCTTCGGTCGTGGCGGCCATGACGCTGGGAATTCTGGTGGATGATACCGTCCATTTTCTCAGCAAATACCAGCACGCCAGAAAACAGCTCAATCTGACACCGGAAGACTCCATCCGCTACGCTTTCGCCACAGTAGGCAGCGCCTTATGGATTACTTCCGCTGTGCTGATCATGGGATTTTCCCTGTTCGCGTTTTCCAGCTTCAAAATCAACAACGAAATGGGAATGCTCACCTCGACCATTTTCGGTCTGGGACTGTTCGCAGAATTCCTCTTGCTTCCCCCGCTACTACTAACGCTGGAATCATGGAAAAGCCATCTGACCAGATCTTCCACCTATCATCACTAAATTTTAAATGGAGAAACCTATGAAAAAGATCTTTTACCTAATTAGCCTTTTCTTCAGCATGAGCATCACGCTTCATGCCATGACCGACGAAGAAAAAGGTTACGCCATCAATCGCGAAGTTGAACGCCGTGACAGCGGTTTTGGCGACAGCATTCATGATGCTTTAATGGTATTGCGCAATACGCAAGGCGATGAAAGCAAGCGCGAGTTTACCTACAAAACACTAGAAATGACGGGCGACGGCGATAAAGAGCTCGGCGTTTTCCATCGCCCGGCAGATGTAAAAGGCACTGCCATTCTGACTTATGCGCATGGTTTAAAACCAGATGACCAATGGCTATACCTACCGGAATTGAAGCGCGTCAAGCGTATTTCAACGGTCAACAAATCCGGGCCATTCATGGGCAGTGAATTCGCCTACGAAGATATCGCCTCATGGGAATTGGAAAAATATAAATATAAATACCTGCGCGATGAAGTAATAGACGGCAATGACTGCTTTGTTATCGAAAATATCCCCGCATATGAGTATTCGGGTTATGTTCGTCAAGTTGAATGGATTGATAAAACCATCTACCAGCCGCGCCGGATCGATTTTTATGATCGCAAGAACACTTTGCTGAAAACGCTTACTTTTAGTGATTACAACCAATATTTAGGTCAGTACTGGAGAGCCGGGAAGCTTGAAATGGTCAATCACCAAAATGGCAAAAGTACTTCATTGATACGCACTAACTACCGGTTTCGTATTGGACTAACAGAAAGTGACTTTATGGATAGCTCTCTGAAGAACGTGCAGTAAATAGCCAATATCAATGCACTCAGATCCTTCAATAAACTATCTGTTTAGTTAACAGGTTTTGCAGAAATGAAATGGTTTAATCCGGTACCTCACCGGATACCGGATTAAACATCGATCGCCCTGAAAATCCGAAAAACCAGTATTCAAAGGCAACTGTGATGCAATCGAGATTACTCTTCTTCATGTTGGTGATTCATATGACTATGATCGATGCTCACGCTGCCGAATGGTCCGGTTTTGCGGCCATTGATTTCCGCACCTATGCAAACGCTCCGGTATTTGCGGAACAAAGCAATCTTCGTTTCGTACCGTCAGGTGTCGCACAACCGGAATTCCGCCATGAGTGGGGTAATGGCTCGAATCGCCTGACTTTTATCCCTTTTGGCCGGATTGATGCAATTGATGAACATCGAACGCACTTTGATATTCGCGAGCTTAATTGGTTATATCAAAATCCAAAGTGGAATATCCGCGCGGGAGTCGGTAGAGTATTCTGGGGTGTAACCGAGTCGCGTCATCTCGTTGATATCATCAATCAAATCGATCTGGTAGAAAATATTAACGGCGAAGAGAAACTGGGACAACCGATGGTCAGCTTGAACATACCCAGTGCCTATGGGAATTTCAACTTTTTATATTTACCATATTTCCGAGATCGAACTTTCCCTGCATTACATGGAAGATTGAGGTTTGTGCCGCCGGTTGATCAAAATGCATCCGAATTTAGTGATAGCGCCAATCGCTGGCATCCGGACTGGGCGGTTCGCTGGAGTCGGACTTTTGGTAATGTCGATATCGGTTTGGCGCATTTCATGGGCGTTGGGCGGGAGCCTCGATTACTTCCCAGGTTTGATAATGGACTCAACACCAATCCGACAGCACTTATCCCAGTTTACGATCTGATTCAACAAACCAGTCTGGATGCTCAGGCATCGCTGGGAAACTGGCTTTTCAAGCTGGAAGCGATTACACGCAGCGGACAGGGGAAGCGTTTTGCAGCAGTTGTAGTCGGCGCTGAGTATACCCACTATGGTTTGCTAGGTACCGATATCGATGTTGGTTTGTTGGCAGAGTATCTTTACGATGGACGCGATAGAGTCGCACCCCCCACACCGTTCAACAACGATGTGTTCTTTGGCGTGCGATTTGCATTTAACGATGCGCAAAATTCTCAGTTCTTGGCTGGTGTTACTACTGATCTAGAAACTCAAGCAAAAATCGGCACCGTCACTGCAAGCCGCAGAATTGGTGAAAAATGGAAAATCGAATTGGAATCCCGTTTCTTTGAAAATATTTCGTCTGATAACCCCAGAACAGAGATTCTAACCGGTTATCGTAAGGACAGTTACATTCAGTTCCGCATCTCACGCTATTTCTAGCTTTTGAAAAATATCATCATGCAAAAGAAATTATCCTTTAGCTATCCTACAGAGCAAGCGCTGGCAATCATGCTACCTTCTCCACCTTTTTATTTTGAAATGTGTGACACTCCGAAAGACCAGCAGGCACTTCACAAATTGGAATTATCTTTAATAACCGGGGCTAGTATTAAGCGTCAGCAAGACTTCTGTACCGGCCGTTTTTGCGCCCATCAGGTTCTCGATAAAATGGGATATAAAGACATACCGCTTTTAGCCGATCAATATGGCGCACCGCTCTGGCCTCCCGGTATTACTGGCAGTATCAGCCACAGTGGCAGCAAAGCTATTGCAGTAGCTGCGCTGAAAAAAAACATTCGTGCATTGGGAATCGATATTCAAGAATTCTTGACTCCTTTTCCATACAATACAATTAACAGTATATTTTCATCATCGGAAAAAAATGCAATTTTACTTATTCAGCTTGCATTGAGAGATCGATATGCCTATAGCATATTTTCTGCAAAAGAAAGTGTCCTAAAATGCTGTTACTATGCATATAGTTATTTACTTGAATTAAGTTGCATCAGCATCACAATGCATTTGAATCAAAATAATTTCTCTGTATATATACCTGAACATTCAATGAAACAATCTTTTTTTGGGAAATGCAAACCAGTTGGGCATGTGTACTTTGATCAATCGTATATTTATACTGGATTCTGGTTGTATGAGTAGATCCAATAGTCGTGTAATCAGCCGCTATTTTTGGGGTTGTCTCCTACCAACTGTGCATAATGTGTTGCTACCAGTTTAAAATTGACCAGGGGAAAACAGAGCAAAGGATACTACGCATCTGTGGATAACTCGACCGTACTGAGTTGGTGTTTTTCCTCCTGCTGATATTACAAATTAACCAGATTTTCTTCTGGTGAGTGTTTTTTCCCCCGTTGCTGTATTCTGATCTTTGCGCTAGATGTACTTTATTTGTAGTGAAAAGACTCGTTTCCAGTTTCAAGGATATAGTAATGGTGCGTGAGTCGATCCAGAAGTGAGGTGGTCATTTTGGCATCGATAAAAAATTCCATTCTGCGAATGTGAGGTTGGTGGTAATGATTACGCTGGTGCGTTCTACAGTCTGGAGAGCAAGTGAAACAATAAAGCACCTCTGTCTTGTGAGAGTGTCAGATAGCCTAGTTTATCGAGAATGACTAGATCGACCTGCAACAGTCGCAGGGCAAGACTCCCTTGTTTGCCGGTGGATTTTTCCTGCTCCAGACTATTAGCCAGATCAATGGCGCTGAAGAAGCGCACTTTTTTATTGAGATGCTGTATGCCTGAAGTATCAATCGGCGTTGAAAACTTTCCAGGTATCAGCATCAATATTTTCAGCATAAATTCATATTCCATTGTTCTATATAAATAATAAATTTCGTATTTGAAAATAATATTTTCAAAAGCGGCAAATATTTGATGCTGATTGACACAGCATTGCATTGAAACAAGAATTACCTGTGATTTTGCAAAGGTCTCAAAATATCTGCGTCTGATTTCGGCCATATGCTCCATTGTTATCACTCCAGGGCTCTCCGACTAAATGTCGGATTTTCTCATCCATAGGGTGGTAATATTTTTAATGTTGATTTCACCCTTTCCCTGGTAATTTTTGCATGTTGATTGACAGTTTGAGACCGACAAAATGCAACCAACTGTGATTGTCATCAACATCGAAATACAGCAATCATTGCAGAAGCGAGTGGAAAGAAGTTGCTTGTGATCAAGTTGGGAAAAGAAAAACTGACAGTGACTGCAGTATCGCAGTAAGAAATCAACGTGCAGGGATATACGATCTGGGATTGTTCGCCCGCGCTGGCAGCGCAATATTATCTGCAAAATGGGGCAGCAGTCGGTGAGAAAGCGAGGAAATTGCTGGACAAAATAGTCGCAGGTGAATTCTCAGATCAGTTAATATTTACATCCCATTGAGCGCATTGAGGAAACATGCGCTTTACCTGCGGCGGGATTCAAATACAAGAATTCTAAGTTCCGGTAACGGCTGCGATGACATCCGTGCGGATTTGCGCTTGCGTAACGTGGCTTCCCGGCGGGATGCTGTGTGTCAACCAGACATTGCCTCCAACCGTTGAACCGTGGCCGATGGTGATACGCCCGAGAATCGTGGCGCCGGCATAGATTACCACATCGTCTTCAACGATGGGATGACGCAGACTGCCTTTCACCAGAATACCGTGCTCATCGACGGGAAAGCGCTTAGCACCGAGGGTGACAGCCTGATACAACCGCACATTGCGGCCAATGACCGTAGTTTCGCCGATCACTACGCCGGTTCCATGATCAATAAAGAAACTATCGCCTATCTGCGCGCCCGGATGGATTTCTATACCGGTGAGCGAATGAGCGATTTCCGACATCATGCGCGCGATCAGCGGCACACCCAGCTGGTTCAGCTCATGCGCGATGCGGTGGTGAATAATCGCTGTAATCCCGGGATAGCATACCAATACATCGTCAATGCTGCGTGCTGCCGGATCGCCTTCATAAGCCGCACGGATGTCATTTTCCAGCAGACTGCGGATTTTGGGTAATTGCTTGGCAAACGTATTGGCAATGCTCGTAGCATGCTCACGAATCGGCGCACCGGCAATTTCCTGTCCCGAGACAAAAAACAATTCATGGTGAATCTGATCGATCAGGTCGCGTAATGTAACATCCAGAGTATGTCCTACGTAGTAATCGATTCCTTCATCGGAAATGTTTGGTGTGCCCAGACGATTCGGAAACAACGCGGCGCTTAATCGTTCAATGATGGATGCCAGGACTTTCCGTGAAGGCAGTTTGGGTGGCTTGTTAAGCCGTTGCCGATGCTCCAGGGATGTCACACGTAATACGCGTAATTGGGAAACAATATGATCGATTTCCAGACGATTGATTTCTGATTCTGCTGTGCCCTGCATTTTGAGTTCGGTAGTCATATCTTCAATCCATTTCGTTCAATCTGCTTTTCAAGGCCACGTCTTAATGCTTCAATTGGCTGCGCGGGTAGTTGGGGAACAAATCAAGCCGCTTGGGTTTGATAAAGACTTTCTCTCCCTTGGTGAGCTGCAATTCGCGAAAACGCTCCTTACTGATTTCAGCATGCACCGGATGTTTTTCGTCGTCGTTTTCCCGCACTAGCTCCAACCTGACAATAGGTCCCACAGATAAAACATGGACGATCTGTGCTGCCAGCGCCGCTTCACCATTCTGAGTACGCTCGACTTCGATTTCATGCGGGCGCACATAAGCGATTGCAGCCAGTTCTTCCGCTTCTGCGTGTTCCGGCGCATCGACTTCAAGATCACCGATCCAGGCACGGCCACGATGTAAACGGCTGTGAAATAAATTAACGTTGCCAAGGAATTCGTATACGAAGGGACTGGCAGGTTGTTCGTATACTTCATCCGGTGTGCCGATTTGTTCAATCCGCCCTTCGTTCATAACGACCACCCGGTCGGCGACTTCCAACGCTTCTTCCTGATCGTGTGTGACAAATACACTGGTAATATGCATATCATCGTGCAGTCTGCGAAGCCAGGAGCGCAATTCCTTGCGCACCTTGGCATCCAATGCACCGAAAGGCTCATCGAGCAATAACACCCTCGGTTCCACTGCCAGTGCCCGCGCCAAAGCGATACGCTGGCGCTGACCGCCGGAGAGCTGGTGCGGATAGCGGTCTGCCAGCCAATCCAGCTGTACCAGATGCAATAGTTTCATCACACGGTCATGAATTTCTTCTTTAGAAGGTCGGAATTTCTTTGGACGCACATTCAGACCGAAAGCAACATTTTCAAAAATGGTCATGTTGCGAAACAAAGCATAATGCTGAAATACAAACCCGACATGGCGATCTCGCACGTGCTGATCGGTTGCATCTTCACCATGAAATAACACCTGGCCGCTATCGGTGGTTTCCAGTCCGGCGATTACGCGTAGCAGCGTAGTTTTGCCGGAGCCCGAAGGCCCCAGTAACGCCAGCAGTTCACCGGAATGCACTTGTAGACTGACATTATGCAGTGCAGTAAATGTGCCAAATTGTTTTGAAAGACTAATCACTTCAATGCTCATTCGATACCTCGTTGTTTTTGATGTTGTTGGTTACGAAATTCAATCAGGGTTTTCAGCGCTAATGTTACCAATGCCAGCAAAGCCAGCAGTGAAGCCACGGCAAACGCGGCCGCGAAGTTATATTCGTTGTAGAGAATTTCGACGTGCAGTGGCAGAGTATTGGTGCTGCCGCGGATATGGCCGGATACCACCGATACCGCGCCAAATTCTCCCATCGCCCGTGCGTTACACAAAATAGCGCCGTACAGCAACCCCCATTTAATATTCGGCAGCGTGACATGATAAAAAGTCTGCCAGCCACTCGCGCCCAGAACGACGGCCGCTTCCTCTTCCTCGGTGCCCTGCGCTTGCATCAGTGGAATCAATTCGCGTGCGATGAATGGTACCGTTACAAACATGGTCGCTAACACGATGCCGGGAACGGCAAAGATAATTTTGATATCGTGCTCCGCCAGCCACGGCCCCAGCCATCCCTGCAAACCAAACACGAGTACGTAAATCAGCCCGGAAACCACCGGAGAAACTGAGAAAGGCAGATCGATCATCGTGATCAGCAGATTTTTGCCACGGAATTCAAACTTGGCGATAGCCCAGGCCGCCGCGATACCGAATACCAGATTCAAAGGTACCGCAATGACTGCTACGAGCAACGTCAGTTTGATAGCGGAAACCGCATCGGGATCGGTGATCGCCGCGACATAAACTTCTGCGCCTTTCTTGAAAGCTTCATAAAAAACCGACACCAGCGGAATGAAAAGAAATAGCGTTAAAAATACCAATGCTAGGCCAATTAAGGTTCGGCGTACCCAAGCAGGTTCTTTCGTGGCATGCTGCGGAAAGGTTTTGCCGGGTAAGAGGAATGTAATCGTCGTCATAATCGTTCTCAGGTTAGGGTGCTGCGCCGCCGATTCCACCATTGCAGCAGATTAATGATGAGCAGCAGAATAAACGAGATGACCAGCATCACCACGGACAGAGCTGTGGCGCCTGCATAATCATATTGTTCCAGTTTGGTGATAATCAGCAGCGGTGTGATTTCGGAAATCATCGGCATATTCCCGGCAATAAAAATCACCGAGCCGTACTCGCCGATCGCGCGTGCGAAAGCCAATGCAAAACCGGTCATTAAGGCGGGATAGAGTGCCGGGAAAATCACGCGTGTGAAGGTTTGCCAGCGATTGGCGCCGAGTGTCGCAGCCGCTTCTTCCAGTTCGGCTTCAATATCTTCGAGCACCGGCTGCACGGTACGCACCACAAACGGCAGACCGATAAAAGTCAGCGCCACGAAAATCCCCAGTGGCGTGAAAGCCACTTTGATGCCAAGCGGCTCGAGAAACTGTCCGATCCAGCCATTACCGGCATACAGCGCGGTTAATGCAATGCCCGCTACTGCGGTAGGCAAGGCGAAGGGGAGATCCACCAAAGCGTCGACTATTTTCTTGCCGGGAAAATGGTAGCGTACCAGCACCCACGCGACTAACAGACCGAAAAAAGCATTGATAGTGGCGGCCGCGAACGACGCGCCGAATGTCAATCGATAAGAAGCCAGAACACGTGGCGTGGTGACAATCGACCAGAATTCCGGCCAGGTCAATTCGGCGGTGCGAATGAATGCAGCCGACAGTGGAATTAACACGATCAAACTGAGATACAGCAGTGTGAATCCCAATGCCAGATTGAAACCCGGCAAGATACTGTATTGCTTGAAACGGTTCAATTGAAAATACCTCATGTTGATTTGGACTTATCTTTAATCAAAAACTTACACGTCCGCTTTGGATACGGTGCAGCGCAGCGATTAGAAAATCGATATCCGCGCAGGTGTTGTACAGCGCCAATGACGGACGAACCGTAGTTTCCAAACCAAAGCGGCGCAAAATCGGCTGTGCGCAGTGATGACCGGAACGCACGGCGATACCTTCACGGTTCAGCGCTGCGCCAACTTCTTCGGAACTGAATCCCTTCAGTACAAAAGACAGCACACCGGCTTTTTCCGCTGCAGTACCAATCAAACGCAAACCCGGAATCGTACTGAGACCGCGTGTCGCGTAAACCAGCAGTTGATGTTCATAGCAGCTGATGTTTTCAAGACCGATGCGCTGAACGTAATCAATCGCGGCGCCCAATCCGACAGCATCGGCGATATTACCGGTGCCGGCTTCAAAGCGAGCAGGTGCCGCATGGTAAGTGGTTTTTTCAAAGGTGACATCCTGGATCATATTGCCGCCACCCTGCCAAGGTGACATTGAATTGAGCAATTCAGCTTTACCGAATAGGGCACCGATCCCG
The DNA here is from genome assembly GCA_020890945.1 of Nitrosomonas sp. GTDB lineage: Bacteria > Pseudomonadota > Gammaproteobacteria > Burkholderiales > Nitrosomonadaceae > Nitrosomonas. The sequence goes on along the minus strand of JAJHPK010000032.1, from coordinate 19,824 downwards.
GTTGGGGCGAATACTTTGTGACCGGAAAAAACAAACCAATCGCAGTCGAGTTGCTGTACATCGATGCGCATGTGCGAAACGGATTGCGCGCCATCTAACAGTACGCGCGCACCAACCCGGTGCGCCATCGCAATCATTTGCTGTGCTGGCGTAATCGTGCCCAGCGCATTCGATACTTGCGAAAATGCCACCAGCTTGGTGCGCGAATTAAGTAGTTTCTGATACTCATCCAATAATATCTGTCCGTGATCGTCCACTGGCGCGACGCGCAACTTGGCGCCTTTCTCGGTGCACAGTTGCTGCCACGGCACAATATTGGCGTGATGCTCCAGCCAGGTGATGACGATTTCGTCACCTTCATGGATATGTTGCCGCCCCCAGCTTTGTGCGACGAGATTGATGCCCTCGGTGGTGCCACGGACAAAAACGATTTCGTCGGCAGATGGCGCATTCAGGAAATGACCGACTTTTTTGCGCGCGTCTTCGTAGGCATCTGTCGCGCGAGCTGCCAATTCATGCGCAGCGCGGTGGATGTTGGAGTTTTCGTGCTGATAGAAATAGCTGAGGCGGTCGATGACTGATTGCGGTTTTTGTGTCGTCGCGGCATTATCCAGCCAAATCAGCGGACGGCCGTGCACCAGTTCTTTCAATATTGGAAAATCCCGCCGGATGGCATTAACGTCGAAAGGTGGATGTGCAGCCGCAAATGCCGGTAGCGGCGCGCGAGTTACTGGCGATGCGATGCTGTCGAGAAAATAAAATGATGACCCTGAGTTGGAACTGGCCGGTGCGCTTGCGTGTGCATGAGAAGCTTTTTGCGCCGGTGTAAACAGAGCGCGTAACTCATCCTCAAACGGCAACGGGATGGCCGAGAGGGGGAGAGGGGTTACAGCGCTGGAGAAGTTGGCGGGAAATACGGGAATTTCCAGCGGGGGTGGAAATGTTGCTGCTGCGGGGGATGGTGCACCAGCGGCGTGTGCTGTGCCGGATAAAGCGGCAGAGATTTCATTTATGGGGGCCAGCAGAGCGTTGAGCTCGGTTTCAAACGGCAGCGGAATATCCGATTGAGAAACGAAATTTTCCACATGCGGATGATCCGCAGGAAATGCAGGAATATCCAGTTCTGGCGTAGCCGCTGAAGATGGCGCGTTTGAATTTGAAGCGATTGCCGCGTTTGGTAAAGCAGTAAAAAATTCGTTAGCCAGGCGGGTTAGTAACTCGACATCCGGCAAGTAACCGGATGCCGCTTGCAAGCTTTCACCTGTGAACTGATCGAAATTACTTGTACTCATGATATTTACCTACTTCGACATTTTCGAGTACGCCAAGCGCGTCTTCGGTTAACACCGCGAGCGAGCAATAGAGGGAAACCAGGTAGGAAGCAATCGCTTTATGGTTGATACCCATGAAACGCACCGATAACCCCATACCCTGCTGGCCCGGTAAATTGGGTTGATAAAGCCCGACTACACCTTGGCGGCTTTCTCCAGTACGGAGCAATAGGATATTGGTTTTGCCGCCAGTAACATTAAGTTTGTCGCTTGGAATCAATGGAACTCCACGCCACGTCAAAAATTGCGAGCCAAACAGCGAAACGGTTGGAGGTGGAACGCCACGGCGGGTACATTCTCGACCGAACGCGGCAATCGCCTGCGGGTGTGCCAGAAAAAAGCCCGGCTCTTTCCAGACGTGCGCGATCAACTCATCCAAATCATCGGGTGTAGGTGCGCCCGTGCGTGTCTTCACTTTCATGGATTTTGCGACATTGTTAAGCAGACCATACTCCTTGTTATTGATCAACTCGCTTTCCTGACGTTCTTTTGCCGTTTCGATCGTGAGGCGCAACTGTTCGCGAATTTGATTGTGCGGACTGCTGTACAGATCGGAAACACGGGTATGCACATCCAGCACGGTATTGACCGCACTCAGAACATATTCCCGTCCCCATTCTTCATAATCCACGAATGTTGCGGGTAATTCACGTTCATCCTTGGCCGAGCAATCAACTTCTACTTGATCGGGATCCTTCACTTTATTCACACGATAAATACCCGCCTCGACTGGCACCCAGTTCAGTAAGTGGGTTAACCAGCGTGGCGTGATGGTTCCCATCATCGGGACAGTTTTTGTGGCATTGGCAAGCGTTCGAGCGGCTACATCGCCTAGTGCGGTATGGGCTTGATGGATATCGGTCATTTTAATTTTCCTTAAATTATGTCAATAAATTCGTAATGTTTGCTGCTTCAGGTTTGAGAAACTCGCTGAAATAAATGTGTAAAAATGCTTCTTTTATGGTTTAGTAACTGGTCTTGAAACAGCTGTTAGCTCGATTGTTTCGATCACGGATACCGGCTTGCCGAGTAGATTCCCTTGCAGATTATCTGCATCGGTTCGTTTGGCAGCAACTAACTGTTCCGGTGTTTCGATACCCCACACCAGCAAGCTTGCACCAAAGCTGTGCACGGTATCCGTTAGCGCTGTAATGTCTTCATGACGCATCAAATCGCTGGCCTCGATTCTCACGAAATCCGGATACAAACTTCCCAGTTCCACCATCCAATCGCTGCGGTTGCCGCTGTAGTTGGCGGCGATTCGATAACCGCGCGAACGGTAATTGCTGATGACATGCTGCAGCAATTTCCAATTGCGGTTGACAATTGCCGGAATTTCAATGACGACGCGCGAAGTTTTCATGCCGATCAAGTCGAGAAAACTCTCAAATGCACGGCCATAATCGTCTTTGACGCTTTCCAGCAATCGCGGATGAACTTCAACAAACAAATTATCCGACCGAGATGTATGATTGAAATGATAATTCAGCGCGTGAATTGCCCGGCATAAGCGGTCCAATTCAACTAATTGATAGTCTTTTGATGCCATGGCGAAAACCTGCCATGGCCAAAGTGCAATTTCTTCGTTCGATTTGGAGCGCACATATGCGGCATGTCCAATGGTTCTGCCCAAATTAACGCTAAATATGGGCTGGAACACGCTGGTCAATTCGCACTGATAAAAATACCCGCTGATCCAACCAGTTTTTACACGCTTCAACGCATAATCGGTTGCTGAATTGACGAGCTCAAATTCGTCGAGGGCTATAAAAGTATTGTTTGTTGAGGTACTCATGGAATGATCTCCATAAAAATTAATGCGGCTATGGCAGGCAGTAAAACCTATTACGTTGCTGCGCGACTTTGGTGCTAATGCTCTGCCGTCTGTTCAATTCATCAATGAAGCTTGCGAGACTGATTGTTATCGCTACAATATTTTTCGCAACAACTTTTTTGATCTACTGGATAGACATCCGTCAATTTGCGCTTCAGTTCATTAATCGAGCGATGGCAATAAAGAAGCGGTATACCGTTGCGATTTGCTTTCGCTTTGATTGAATTAGCAAGGTTATGGTTAATGAAATCACAAATAACAATCACCAGCTTGGTTTCATGCGGAAGCTGCCGTTTGTTATGCCCTTTCGTACGGCCACTCCAATGTTCGATGCGCGCATCGTGTTGCGTAGCAATGAAGTATTTGAACGATGTCACGTAATCTCCACCCACAATAAGAACAGTCATATGTAATCCTCTTCGTTTGGTAACGTACCGCGATGCGGTACGCAGTTATCGCTTCAGATAAATCTGATCGAATGTGGCGCCATCGGCGAAGTGGGTTTTATGCGCATTCTTCCAGCCGCCAAAAGCCTCGTCGATTTTGAATAGCTCAACTTTGGGGAATTGGCTAACATACTTTTCCGCGACTTTACTGTTTGTTGGGCGGTAGAAGTGTTTGGCGGCAATTTCCTGGCCTTCCTCGGAGTAGAGATATTCGAGATATGCTTCTGCAATCTGACGTGTACCACGCTTGTCGACTACTTTATCGACTACCGCAACCGGGGGTTCTGCAAGTATGCTGAACGTCGGAATGACAACTTCAAATTTATCTGCGCCGTATTCCTTGAGTGCTAAGAATGCTTCGTTTTCCCAGGAAATGAGCACGTCACCAACACCGCGTTCGACAAATGTCGTGGTTGAACCGCGTGCACCAGAATCCAATACCGGTACATTGTTATAAATGTTAGTAACAAATTCCTTTACTTTGCTTTCGTCACCGGCAAACTTGCGTTTACCAAATTGCCAGGCCGCCAGATAATTCCATTGCGCGCCACCGGATGTTTTCGGGTTTGGTGTAATCACAGCCACGCCGGGATGAGCCAAATCGTCCCAATCTTTGATGCCTTTGGGATTGCCTTTACGCACCAGAAAGATGATGGTCGAGGTATACGGCGTGCTGTTGAGTGCCAGCCGTTGCTGCCATTTTTCTGGCAGCAATTTAGCCTTTTCGGCGATGGCGTTGATATCATTGGCCAAAGCAAGTGTCACCACATCCGCTTCGAGGCCGTCGATCACCGAACGCGCTTGTTTGCCGGAACCGCCATGCGATTGCCGAATCGTAATTTTTTCGTTGTTTTTGGCTTGCCAGTATTTAGCAAAAGCCACATTAAACTCCTGATAAAGCTCTCGAGTCGGATCATAGGAGACGTTAAGCAAAGTTTTTTCCGCCCATGCGTTCGTACCGATAAATAGACTTGCTAACAAGAGACTGATTGTTAATCGTGTTTTGATGTTCATAATATTTTCTCCATTAGAAATTTAAGAAGATTAATAAAATACTGATTAGTGTTTAAAAGTATGAGAAGTCAATTTCACTCGAGCGTTGGTCGGGCAAGAGTGTTTTTGTAAAGTTGTATAAGTGGTTACTACAGTAGTGTTCTTGGCAAACTAGCTGACGGTAAAATAGGTATAGCTGAGCCCAATTCGGTTACAAATGAACTCAAGCTCCTAAACGGTATTACTAATGTTGACACCAAAAATTTCGAACATATGGTAGGTGCTGCTGGCAAGTGAAGTGACATCTTTAAATCTTTTGATGTCGATTCCGCTTAACCTGTTCACATGTCGTGTTGTGTGTGAATCTGGATTGATAAGATATCTATTGGAACTTTGGCGATAATCTGTCGGTATTTTCGCCTCAGCAACTTTTGTTTCCGGTAAGATTTCGGGTGACAATTTTTGCACTAACTGAAACAAATTGCGTTGCGTGTTTTGAAGGTCTACTACCGATGTTGTTTGATCAGAAGATGCTCGGGGCTCGCTAACAGAAAATGAGCTCAATGTCACAATGTGTAAAAAATACCAAAAAAGCTTCACTTTATTCTCCTAAATGAACTCTCCGGTAATCCAGTTGAGTCACTGATTTTATTTGTTTTCTTTCCTCCAGATTTACTGGTCGGTACCATTCTTGTGATTAGCTCAATCTTTGCAGTGAAATTTTCAGGCTATTCAAGAAATTATAGATTTCAACGCGTTGAGGTTTGATCCGCTCTAATTTATTCGGATTTTTTCGCGGCGTTCTATTTGTACAACTTTGCTGTCATGAATAATGATTTCGATCGAACCATATTTGATGTTTGCAACCGCATGCAAAATCTCTTGTGCAATTTCTGCTGAAATCTTTTTAGCACGATTGTTGGGTGCGACATTTTCTTGTTCCAAGTCGGAAACGATAGTCATTTTATTTATCAGCAAAGTGGTAGAAATTCATGGGTGCAAAAGATATCAATTTTTTTATATAAATAGAAATAATATTTAATAATTTCAATATAACAAAAAACTATAAATGTATATTGCCTTGGAGTTATCAACTTCAACGAATAATGCGAGATTTAAGATTATGTTGGAGGCTGTATAGATTAGCTTAGATGATAAGCTAATCTATACAGCCCCAAAATCTTAATAAGCAGTTACCCGATTTGGTAAACCAAATCTCGCTTAGAATATTACCAAGCTAAATATCTTCAGTTTTTTAACCAAAAAATGAATATCCCCGCCGAATATTGGCTGCACCATGCCATCTTCTATGCAGCGCTGTTTTTAATCCACTATATTTGTGGACTACTCGTTATTCATCGAAAATTTAAAGTCAATTACACAAGAAAAATCAATCATTTCGCCTTTTTCTTCCTACCGACTTTGCTGTCGTTAGTGATCGAATACCCTTATAGTGCAGCGACATTTTTCATCGATTTAGCCTGTGCAATTATTTTTCTGACATTTTTTATAGCGCCCTTGCGTAATCGGATCAAGGTGTTGTCCGTGATGTTCTGCTCGTTTGACCGGCCGGAAGACAGGCCATTAACGCTAACCTGGCTTTATACTCAGTTTATCGCCAGTTATCTGGTGCTCATTCCCTTACTGTCCTACTTTGAGAGCCATGCGCTGCTGCCGGTCATCATGATCATTATTATTGCCAATGGAATCGGCGACGGGCTTGCCGAACCGGTAGGGATAAAATTCGGAAAAAGAAAATATACGACTTATGCGCTTTTTACTCAGGAAAAATACGTTCGTAGTTATGCCGGTAGCGCATGCGTATTCATCACAACTTTAATCGCTATTCTGGCTTTCCACTCCTATTTCAGCACAAACCAATTTATCGCCGCTGTGCTCACGGTGCCGGTTCTGATTACCCTGGCTGAGGCTTTTTCTCCGCATACCTGGGATAGCCCGCTCATCTATGCGGTTGGCGGTGCGTCGCTGATCGGTATTTTGCATTTTTTGTAATGTGCTGATATCGATTACTAGCCGTGCATTGGCCGTAACTGCACCGATAAATTGTGATCCATGCCAAACAATTTCAAATATACTGTGATTCAGCTTCTTGATGGGGGCGATCCGGATTTCTGCAATGTGGCTTTTGGCTGAGAGAAAGGTGTTGTCGAGAAGAATGTTCAGGATATGCACCGCCGTATCTGGAATGAAGCCAAACAGCAACGATTCAGCCCATTCGTGTAGGAGAGTAATAAAGTTGGATACCGTTTGAATGATCTTGTTGCTAACCGATAGTTCTGTACCTGTATGACAAGTCTAGCCCTAGCAGCTTTAGTATTCAACTTTATTACTCTCCTACAATTCGCGGATTTGAACAGCTGGCTCGAAGCACGCTACCTCGCGTTATGGCCGGAAATACAACATCCAGATTATGTGGGCATCACCCTTGTCGATGCACTGGAACAGGAACAACTGTACCTGATGCCAATGCCAGCACCTTTCGATGGTTATATCGAAGTATTGGCGGGTGTATCCAGCACATGTTTGGTCACATTGCTGCACAATCGGTATTTTCCGTGTCTTGCCGTCTGGCCAATCAAATGGTTGCCGGTCATCGAGAAAAAGCCGGGTGCTTTACGCAACGGCGCACCGCTTGCAGAACTACCGGCACCCTTTCTGCAGTTGCAGACTGCATTGCGGCGTAGAGAGCGCCAACAGGTTGATCGAATCATGGCAAAAGTGCTCAGCCTGGTGCCAACGCATGGACTGGAAGCGGTACTGGTCGCGGTTGAAACACACCAACGTGCCAGCGTCAGTGGAAACAACACTGAAACTCAAGGAAGAACCGCAGGCCGATACAGCGGGTTATGATCCTCTGAACGCCAAAGAGGTGCCACATGTCTGATATTATCACGCAATTCAAGGCACTGAAGCTATACGGCATGGCCAGCTCCTATGCTGAACTGAGGCAGCAGAATACGCCAGACCAGATGACGAATCCCGAATCCCGAATCCCGAATCGGCAGACCGGATTCTGTCTCAACTGCTCCAGGCCGAATCAACCGAGCGCAATATCCGTTCCATCCGTTATCAGACTCAGGCCGCCAGATTCCCAATACAGCGCCACTTGCAGGGGTTCGACTTCAGTCAGTTCAAAGTCGATCAACAACTGATTCAGCAACTGGCCACGATGGAATTTACCGCCGCCGCACAGAATCTGGTGATGGTCGGCGGTACCGGTACCGGCAAAACACACCTGGCCAATAACCTCGAACAGGAAAAAGCAGCGGGCAAACAAGGCAAGCTTGCTTTAAGCCTGCTGCAAATCGATCTGGTCATCCTCGATGAACTGGGCGGGCTATCTGCCATTCTTACAAGCCGGTGGCGCGCTACTGTTTCACTTGCTCTCCAGGTTGTATAAACGCACCAGTGTGATCTTTACCGCCAACCTCACGTTCGCAGAATGGAGCAACGTTTTTATCGATGCTAAAATGACCACCGCACTTCTGGATAGGCTCACGCACCATTGCTATATCATTGAAACTGGCAACGAGTCTTTTCGCTACAAACAAAGCACAGCCAGCGCAAAGATCAGAATAAAGTAACGGGAAAAAGAAAAATACACACCAGAAGAAAATCTGGTTAATTTGTAGCATCAACAGGAGGCAAAACACCAACTCAGTCTGGTCGACTTATCCACAGATGTGTAGTATCGTGCGCTCTGTTTTCCCCTGGTCAATTTTCAACCGTAATGGTTGGTCAATTTTAAACCGGTATCAACACCCAGTCTTACAACACGCCAGGACTCCGCTTTCAGCTTATCGTGGAATTCTTGCGCCTGGGTTTTGTCTTCAGTTGCAGCAGAGCATCTAACTCGCTCGCCGCTTGGTGTGGTGAAGCGAATCCACCACGTCTTACCACGTTTGCAGAGTGACATAATTGTTTCTCCTCGTGCCCCACTTGCAACGCTTGCCGAGTGCAAGCATATAACGAGCGAATGTGATCAGCAAGATCATCTTCAATAAATGCCCATCGTTTTCCTAATTTTGCACCCGGAATAATTCCCGCTTTAGCACGACGACGCACTTCTTCAGGGTGCAATTTCAAGAATTGGGCAGCTTCACTTAAATTTAATGTTCTCATGGACTATCCAATTTATTTTTTCGAAAGTCTTGCTATAACAAAATTAAAAATATCAGGCTTTAACGCGATGAATGCCGGTAAAAATAGCTTAGCGGGACTTTTGTTTTTATCCGCATAAAGTGCGATTCGATCGGATAAGGATTTAGTCATCACACAATTTCCACAAAAATAATTATCTTGGCGTACAAACAGTTTTTAATTTTCTTGCTTTCTTATTTGTTTCTTTTTGTTGCTTTCAATTTCTTTCGGATTCTTTGAATTTCTTATCCTTTTTTTTTGTTGCTAAGCGACTGTTATTTAGTTGAAAGAAGATTCTTTAAAGTATTTTATACTGTTTGGAATTATGATATAACGAAAATAATCTATTTACAATCATCGACTATAGTGTTAGTATCCTTTATGAAACTCACGCAACCGGGCAAGATATGTGGAGATGGCCATCTCCATCACAACTTATTCGCACTTTGTGCTCAACATTGATCTTGCTTTTCGAGGAAAATTGACATGATTGACAGAAAGAATCCCACGACAATCAAAAAAAAGAAAGAAGAGACAAGAAGCTCAGGGTTCCTGTTTTGCCAATCGAGGAAGCTGAAATAAAGAGTAAAGCGCAAGACGCCGGATTAACCGTTGCCGAGTACCCGCACAACTTGGGCCTGGGTTATCAAGTGCCCAGTGTTATAGATAACCGGAAAGTGGATGCTTTGTTAAAAATTAATGCGGATCTTGGAAGGTTGGGTGGTTTGATCAAGCTGTGACTTACCAACGGCAAGCGTACAAAATTGATTGGTAAGTCACAATTACAGTTGACCTTGGATAGTATTCGAAATACGCAAAGCACGATGTTGGATGTCATTATCCAGTTTAAAAAATAACTTTCGGAATAGTCTTTTTTGACTTAAGCAGCTTAAATACGATGATCGCTAAAATCATACCCATCAAATCAGTGCGCAAAAGCAGCTTCTCTGCGCTGATACAGTACTTAACCGACCCTCAAGACAAGAGTGAGCGCGCTGCTAAAACTTTACGGTGTATACCGCCAATCACCAGCCACTCTTCGCTCCAGTCAAACTCAAACGCTTCACCCAACGCAAACTTCAGCGGCACATACGCCGTTTTTCACTGGTTTCCTTGATTGCGCCAATTGCAGATAAAATCGCACACAATCGTATAATCGCCAACATAGTCGTCCTTTCTGATTTTCTCAAACAGCATCTTGGCCGTACGACGATCTTTTCTGGAACGACGAGCGTCTGCTTCCAGCGCCAGCAATAACCGGGATTCAAACGCTGTCAGTTTGCCAGGCTGCTTCGCTCTTTGATATTTAACAGCAGCGCTATCTCCCGGCGCTTTCAACCACTTCTTGATCGTGTTCCTCGACAAAACTTGTGCGTTGTTGAATCTCTTTAATCGACAGATGTTCATGGTAAAACATCCGTCGTATCTTTGCATACATAACCATGGTAATCACCTCTTAATTTCTCCTGTCTAAAATTTAGGCAGGGCACGTGAATTACCTGGTCAATTTTTAACCGGTGTCAACAGCAGTGAATATGAGTTTTTCTAAATTATTTCAAGATCAAAGCGCTGAGTGAATGCGATTTAATCAAGGTTCATGTCTGGCACATTCTTTTAATTATGACGCATAACTTGAAAAAACTATCCAAACTCTTTGCCGATCGTCAAACAATTATGCAAATATAGGAAATATACGTTTGTTGCAACGCGAATAATCGACTAACGTTGCGTATTCTTGTTTTGGTTGCAGAAGAATAGGTAAAGAATGCTCAAATGTAAAAACCATAATTACATAGAAACCAGAAGTCTCTGTATTTTTGTGAAGATCTCTCTTCGGTAAATTTATGAATGTAGCAGCAACAGAAACTAGTCAGTCAACACATCGATGGAAAATCGTACTATCGATTCTGATCGTTGTGATTGTTCTATCAACAGTTGGATTGTATGGTTCGCGTCATTATCTGATTGAATATTTCCTGAGTGATCAACTCAATAAATTGGGATATCCGCTGCAATCGGTCAAAACATATGATCTCTCGGTTGATCAGCTTTATATCAATGAATTAATTGCTGGGAATGATCAGGAATTGCGTCTCAATGAAGTTCGAGTCAATTGGAATTGGCGGGATTTGTTGCAAGGTAAAATGGATGCATTAACCATCGATGGCCTACAAATCAAAGCAAACCTGGATCAAGTTATCACAAAGCAAGATGCTTCAAATTCGCAATCCGTATCTCGATTGGATGAAAAAAACATTCGCATACCGTGGCTCCCTGTTTTGTCAATTAAGAACGTTAGTTTAGATCTGCAGTATGGTGATCAAAGCACTACAATTCTGATATCAGGCGAAACTGAGTCACATAAACATCAGCAAACCAATATTATTAACTTGGACATCAGTGCTTTCGGATCGCTCGGGCAAATAAAAACAAATGTGCAAGCGACCTTAAATACACAAGGCAATATGCAAGGCCAAATAATTGTTTCAGACGGAATGCTGAATTTACCGCAAGCCAAAATTACCAGTTTTTCCGGCGATGCCTTATTTAAACTAACAACCTTTGCATTAGAAAAAGCAGAAATGTCATTTGTTTTCAAAGGAATTCAACAGCAATCATTACCCGTCGATTTCCCTTTGCAAGATCTCAAAATTGATGAATTAGCGATAACCGGCAATCTCCGAAAAGAAAAAGAATCACTACACAACGCTCTTGATTTGGTATTTAAAGGAGGCGAATTCAGTGCGGAATCGCTGCGTTTTATACGAACCTCTCTTTCACTTCCACTCAACATCAAAAAAGAAAAAGATATCTGGCAAATCAATCTGCGTCAAAATGGACAGATCGACTTGAGTCAAATGCGTTCTGAGTATCCTGTTTTTGTAAAAGAACCTCTATCGATAGCGATCACGCAAGCGAATATTGAATTAGAAAAACACGGGCAAGGTATCAGCTTCAAACATGATATTTCAATTAACCCCAAGAAAATCTCCGCAATCTATCAGGAAGCGGGTTCGCGTAACAAAAAAGCCACTCACGAAATTCAACTTGATTCGGCGAAAATCAGCTTAAACGGAAAACAATCGATCGGCGATTTCTATCGCGGAAAGATCCTATTAAATGATGTTGTTTTGAGTTTCCCCAAAAATCAATTAAAGCTCAGTGGTATTTCCACGCATGTGTATATCAACGATTCCACTACCAATCACGTTGTGGATTTTACGATTCCACAAGTAAAACATCTTTCGACAACCCCAATTTTTGCCCCGCTTTCAATTTCTGGGAACATTACTCATCAAACAGGTAAAGATAGTTCACCAAAATATCTTTTGAATCTAACCGGTGGAACTCAGGCATTACGCTATTTGAAAATAAACGGCGAACATACTTTTAAAAGCGGTGATGGTTTTTTAACGCTGCACATTGCGCCAATGAAATTTTCAACAGGTCAATTGCAACCAGCGCAACTTTTTCCAGCACTGGCCGCCATAGAAGACGTCAATGGTCAAGTCAATGGCAAAGTAAATATTCGCTGGTCGAAAAAAGGAATTGTGAAGAGTAGTGGTAGTTTTGCGGCTAACAATCTTTCTTTGACACATAACACGGGCATGAAAATCAGCGGATTGAATACCCAACTTAATTTAAAAAGTCTCTTGCCGATTCAAAGCGAAGCTAGACAAAAGCTCGCCATTCAAACAATCGGTTTTGGCACGCCCATAAAGGACTTTCTCATATCGTACCAACTGAACGCTCGTCATTCTCCCCAGGTTTTTCTGGATCAAATGCGCTTTTTTATTTTGGATGGCGAAGTCTCTATCGATCCTACCGTCATCCATCTTAGCCCCAGTGGTATTTCTTACGTGAATACAAAGCTCGACGACATTGATTTAAATACCTTCTTCAATTGGATTGAAGTTGACGGTTTAAGTGGTGATGGACGATTGTCAGGAAAAATCCCGTTGATTTTGAAAAAAGAGGGAATCGTTATAGTCAATGGACAACTTGCAGCAAAAACACCAGGAACAGTACGCTTTCAATCACAAAAAGTAACTGAATTGCTCGCCAATAAAGGAATAGAAGTCGATCTATTATTACAAGCCATCGAAGATTTCCGCTATAAAGAACTGACACTGAATCTCGATAAATCTGAAACGCACGATCTGCACGCCAAATTATCGGTATTGGGTAACAATCCAAACGTTAAAGATGGCCACGATTTCCGTCTGAATATCCAATTAGAATCTAAAATCGATAAGCTATTAAAAGCAATCCAGCAGGGTTTATTGTTTTCCAACGAAGTATTGCGCGATTCTTTGAAACTGGATGAACACTAATTGGGTGTTTGCCAATACTGAACTATCAGATGCGACAATATGTCACATTCACAAAACAGATTTACCAGTTCATAATGGCTCTCAGATGTTCTTGTATCACCTGTCCCTCGTAATCATCCGCGCTATCCCTCCTTACCCCTCCTCAATTAAGGCGCGGATGATTTTTTCCTTCAGATGCAAAAAGTAATTTGTTGTTACCGATTTAAAACTAATTAAGAAAAAACAGAGTACAGGATACTGCGCAAGACCTTTGCAAAATCTGGTAATTTCTTCGCTGAGGTGTGCTGTCAAAAATGGAGTCCATTGGTTTAAGCGGCAAGCAAATTAGCATAGTATTGCTGCGAAAATTGTGCAGGCGATAAATATCCTAATTTTTCTTGCTTGCGCTGTCGGTTATAGAATATTTCGATATATTCGGAAATTTCCTGCATGGATTGTTGCTGTGTTTTGAATCTTCGATGATGCACCAGTTCGGTTTTAAGTAACTCCCGGAAGCTTTCCTATGGGCAACTGCTTGGATCTCTTGAACACTCCAACGAGATAGATCGGTGCCTTTTGGGAAGTATTGCCGCAGAAGACCGTTGGTATTCTCATTCGTGCCGCGCTGCCATGTGTTGACACCAGTCAAAAATTGACCTAAAAAGCCTAGTTGTAACGGTTGAAAATTGACCAGGTAATTCACGTACCCTGCCTAAATTTTAGGCAGAAGAAATTAAGAAGTGATTACCATCGTTATGTATGCAAAGATACGACGGATGTTTTATCGTGAACATCTGTCGATTAAAGAGATTCAGCGTCGCACGAGCCTGTCGCGGAACACGATAAAGAAGTGGTTGAAAGCGCCGGGCGATAGCGCTGTTAAATATCAAAGGGCGAAGAAGCCAGGCAAGCTGACGGTGTTTGAATCTCGGTTATTGCTGGCGCTGGAAGCGGATTTCCGTCGTCCCAGAAAAGACCGCCGTACGGCCACAAGATGCTGTTTGAGGAAATCAGAAAGGACGGCTATGTTGGCGGTTATACGATTGTGTGCGATTTTATCCGTGATTGGCGTACGCAAGGTGGTCGAAGTAAAACGGCGTTTATGCCGCTGAAGTTTGCGCTGGGCGAAGCATTTCAGTTTGACTGGAGCGAAGAGTGGCTGGTGATCGGCGGTATACACCGTAAAGTTTTAGCGGCACATACAGTGTTTCGGTACAATCAAACGCTTATTCAGAATAAGACGCGCCAGCTACTTCGGTACGGTAAAAGTCAACGTCCAAGTCATACTAAAGAGTATCTGCATGAATCTGAAAAAAGCAGTCAACAAAATCTTCGTAGATCAACCATTAAGGGAAGCAATCCGTTCAAATGTTGCATAAGGGGAGGAAAGTTCCTAAAAAAGAAGGAAGAGCTTCATTTTTACCCAAATGACGCATAACAACTGTCATTTAGATATTTTCTCATTAAGCACAGCAAATCTACGCAGTTATGCAGAGGTCTTTTTGATGCATCCGGTGGTGACATCGTTAACCATCCAACTCACTCCAAAACGGTCGGTGAGCATGCCGAAGCGCGGCGACCAGAAGGTTTTAGTCAGCGGCATCTGCACTTGACCACCATCGGAGAGCGCGGAAAAATAGCGATCCGCTTCGGTTTCGGTGGTAACTGAGATGGACAGTGAAAAGCCTTTAAATTGCGTTTCCACCTCGCAACCATCCGAAGCCATCAAGACATTACCGGCGATGCGGAAACTGGCATGCATGACTTTGTTTTCAAAACCGGGAGGCAGCATGCCGGGTGGGGTGGGATCAGGGCTTTCACTGAAGCGCATCAGCATATCGATCTGCTCGCCCAAAGCGGTATGGTAGAATTCAAGGGCTTCTTCGCAGCGTCCGCCAAACATTAAATAGGGTTGAATCGTGAGGTTGGTCATGTTGACTCCTTGGAATTGAATCGTTCTGTGTTTTCCAGAGGCTATTGGTTCGGAGTCAAGCTGAATCAACTGACCCTTTTAATTGACGATAATATGTCATTTCAAGTTCGGCTGGTGGAATATTTCTAATCAGCTCCAGTAAGAGGCAATTATTAAACCAAGCCACCATTCAACAAAATAATTTTGTATAAATGGCATTTGGCAGGAAGTTGTTTATATACTTTTTGGGGTAACAAATGACTGTACCTAAGCTTATATATGAGCTTAATCATAGAAGAAAATTGTTTCGCTCGTTGTTTTTGACTGAAATTCACAATTAAATCAAGTGGTTAATGTGTTTTCTTAAATACTTACTGCTACTCCTGATGTATGTTAGGCTGGCACTTCTCCATGCGAAAAGCGACTAAAAATTAGACTTAATTTTTTATCGACTGACTACATGAAATAGGGTAATAAAAGTTTAATCTTTTTATCCTATTCTGAGAGGTACTAATGAGTTTTCAAAATTGTTTTACTGAATATTAAAGCTCAAAAGCGTTTTAAACAACTCGTCTAATAATTAAGGAGAAGAAAGAAAATGGCTAATATTTCTGGAACAGTTAACGATGACGTGATTTCACCACAGTACATTTCATCCGGAGTAAGCGGATATCCCACATTTTTAAGCGATTTAATTAGTGGTCAAGCAGGTAATGATTATATCTATGGTGCAAGTGGAAACGACTTCATTTTCGGTGGGCTCGGAAATGATCATTTGTATGGCGATGATGGTACAGATCAGGTAGACGGTGGAAGCGGTAACGACTTTATAGAGTCTGATGGAGATGGCGGTAACTATACCGGAGGCAGTGGCAATGACTATATGGTCTCTGGCATAGCCTTGGGGTATGAAATGTTGGATGGTGGAACAGGTAATGATACCATCTGCCACTCTTTGTGGTGGGATGACTATATTTTCGACATGAAGACGGGTCTTACCAACAATTCCGGACAAAAATACATCAATTTTGAAAATGTCGACATGGGAAATGGTAATGACACAGTTATTGGCACCAATGGAAACAACAAAATGTTTGGTGGTGATGGAAATGACAATCTAAATGCCATGGGGGGTAATGACACAGTTTATGGCGGAGAAGGTAATGATCTTATAACTGGTGGTCTTGGAAAGGATTGGCTCGATGGCGCAGCGGGTGCGGATAGCTTTAAGTATTTGTTTATCGACGGTAGCCCTAACACTGCATCGCGAGATACGATTCAAAATTTCAGTCACTATGAAGGCGATAAAATCGATATTTCAGGTATTGACGCTAATGTCAATGTCGCTGGAAATCAAAGTTTCAAACCTGCGCAATTGATCTGGAATCCTGGAACTCATATATTGGTCGCCAATGTCATTGGCGGAGCCGACTGGTCAGTAAATTTATTAGGTGCAGCAGGATTCAACCCAGTGTTGGATGTTATTGCTTAGTAAAGAGGACTGTCTTTCTATAGAGTCAACTCTTTAAATCCCCCACCCTACAAAATTTTGTAGGATGGGGGTGTTCAATTTTTAATGTGTTGTTTCTGGAAAAAGTATCTGCCAAAAAATCTTTGCACGGTTGCAATCTTGGTTGACGAGTCAAATGCTATCACTGTTTCTTAAAATCAGCACATTCTTATAAAACACTTCCTGCGTTATTAATATATTGTTTTTATTGAGAGTATTTCTTAAAGATACGATTTTGCAACGACCTTTTCTGAGTCTGACGTATTACTGTACTGTGATGAAAAAATTTTGTATTGGAAATGTCATGATAAGAAGCTAGACTGATAGGATACCTTCGTTAATTCAGATTACCGTTACAGTTAAAGGGTTTTAGTGTGCCGAGCATTTGGAAACGTTTCGTCTATATCGTTTTGACAACTATATTCTTTAGCAGTGCTTTTTGGATACTTTTTGGCCCAATTTCCTCATTGTTACTTTTTGGCGTCATCATGTTTTGGGTGGCAACGCATCATGTGTTTCATTTGGTAGCGCTTGATCGTTGGTTACTGTTGCCCAAAAAATCTTCCAGCAACATTCCAGCAGGGACTTCTGAGTGGGATGACGTATTTGCACATTTGGCACGATACGTAAGGCAACATAGTCATAGTAAAGAGTTACTGAGTTTAGCGCTTGAGCGCATGCGCAATGTGACTTCCGCCATGCCGGATGGAATCGTGCTTTTGACAGAAAACGATCATATTGAATGGTGCAATCCGATTGCCGAGGATCATTTAGGAATCAGTTCGACGCTGGATATCGGACAGCAAATTACTCATTTGGTAAGACAAGTTCCATTTTTTGAATACTTAGCGGCACGCAACTTTAGTAAACCATTAGTGTTGAATCAGACACGTCGGCGGCAAAAAATTATCATTTCTTTACAATTGGTACCGTATGGTTTCAATCAGAAGTTGCTCATCAGCCGAGACATTACTCGGTTTGAGAAACTGGAAACTATGCGCCGGGATTTTATCGCCAACGTTTCGCATGAATTACGTACACCGTTGACCGTCATTAGCGGTTTTCTCGACACATTAACGCACGAAGAAACAACCCCTGATTTTGACAAAAGGGCTTTGACATTGATGTCAGAACAAGCACTTCGCATGCAATCTTTAGTAGAAGATCTGTTGGCATTATCACGTTTAGAAAACGACCAGAACAAAATTAACGAAACGAATGTCAATATGCCCGAATTATTGAATGAAATATTACGTGACGCGCAGTCACTAAGTACCGGAAAGCATCAAATTAAATTGAATGTTACGACGCAAAGCCAGTTATTAGGGAATGAAAGTGAACTACGCAGTGCTTTCAGTAATTTAATTGGTAACGCAGTACGGTATACCCCCGAAGGTGGTGAAATTAGTATCCAGTGGCAGGAAGAGAACGGGAAAGGGATTTTTTATGTGCAAGATAGCGGTATCGGGATTGAAGCTCAGCATATTCCTCGCTTGACAGAGCGTTTCTATCGAGTTGATACGAGCCGCTCTCGTGAAACAGGTGGAACAGGGTTAGGGTTGGCTATTGTCAAACATGTTTTGAATCGTCATGAAGCAGATTTAGAAATTACCAGCGAAGTAGGAAAAGGAAGTCGTTTTTCAATCGTTTTTCCAGCTAAACGCATGATTTAAGATTTACAAAAAAATGAAGGTAACGCATCGATTCAGAAGTGAATTAATTTGTATTGGTTGAGGGTGAATTTATTCTAGTAAGTTACTCCAAAACTTGGTGTAGTAGGTCGGATTATGGAACATGGCAATACAGAATGATCAAGTGCATCGTTTTCCAACGTCAGCCACAAAAGCGACACTTTTGCAAAAGCACGAATCAATATGAGGTATAAACGGGAGGATGAAAAAAATCGCATAGTTAATCTGTAGTCTCCTCTTTTTTTCGATCCAACCTAAAGTAGAAGTTGATGGTATTTTGCCATAGCGAACTGGATAGGTGGAATTCTCCCGAGCGACTCATGGGTCGCTCTTGGTTATAGCGTTGTCTCCATTCCTCGGTTATGCGTCTGACCTCATCGAGCGTGTCGAAGACATAGCAGTCCAGTATCTCCGTGCGATAAGTGCGATTAAATCGTTCGATAAAAGCATTCTGCGTTGGTTTGCCGGGTTGAATGAATTGCAATAGATGGACCCGGCGCTTTGCCCACTCAGCCAGCAACCGGCTGACGAATTCTGGGCCGTTGTCCATCCGCAGCTGTTTCGGCTTGCCGCGCATCTCGATCAGCTCGTCAAGTGCCCTAACAATTCGGGCGGCAGGCAGGCTGGTGTCAATCTCAATTTAGCGTTCTCGGCTTGAAGCGCGCGCAGTTGTCCAAGTTGAGAAACATCCATGCCGCCGTAGGCAGCCTTCCATTTGTAGTAGGTCGCTTGCTGATGCCGTATTTACGGCAGACATCGGCAACCTTGTTGGCACCCAGTTCAACTTCCTTGAGCAGTGAAATGATCTGCTGCTCGCTATATTTCGACTTCTTCATCTTAGAGATCCTTTTGGTTAAGAAACTCTACTTCAAACTGGATCAATTTACCGAGGAGACTACAATTGCAATGGCAAAGGTGTTTGTGCAGGAGTCTTTTTAATGGCACCTAATAAAGAAATTTATTCCGAGAGAAAGAATTATATTAAGCGATGGAAATCCCAATTTTTTGTATATCAATAACTTTTTTGGCGCGCCCAACACGATTCGAACGTGCGACCCCCGCCTTCGGAGGGCGGTACTCTATCCAACTGAGCTATGGGCGCGTTGATGATTTAGTACTGCAATTATGCGCTAAAAGATGCACAGAATAACTGCTTTTAAAACAATCGTCCAACTCGAATCAAGTAGGCTTTACTTATCACTCATTCATACTAACAGTTTTCTTTTCGAATTGCTCTGGATAGAGTCTTCTCTTTCCAGATTGTTTTCATCTTTTGCCTTGCTCGCTGTCAATCAGCATTGAAAACTGTCCAGTCATCAGCGTCGAAAATTGTCCACCTGTTTTAGTTGGTTAATCGGATTTTATACATTGTTTTCGATGCTTGAAACGGTAAGAATCATTACCGGTTTCCAGGATGTCGCAATGATGTGTAATGCGGTCTAGCAGTGCAGTGGTCATTTTCGCATCACCAAAAACCCGCACCCATTCACTGAATTTCAGGTTGGTGGGAGCTATAGTCAAATCTGGTGTATAGAGAATCAAGCGGCATTCTGTTTTTGATCCTCTGCTTGTTTAATACCGTTAACAAATTTAACGCCATTGATTACATCTGCTAACAGATTATAACCTCTTA
>JAJHPK010000099.1 GCA_020890945.1 Nitrosomonas sp. | reverse complement strand
GGTGCCATGAGCTTCACCGTGACCATAGAGTTCTAGTTTTCTAGCCCAATGATGTGCACTACCACAGGCTTCCATGCCGATCAAGCAGGCTTCGAGGTTAGCAAAGAACCTCGCCATCTCGCTTCGGTGCAGTTTCTTGCGCAGCACAGCCTTGCCGTGCATATCCACTGCGTGAATCTGAAATACTTCTTTTGCTAAATCAATACCAATCGTTGTAATCTTCATGTCGGACGCTCCTCTCTGGTTTAGTGGCCTTTACTGTGCACCACTACTTTGGCACTTCGATGCCGTTTTGGGTAGTGGGCGTCCATTCCATTATTGCAAAATCTTATTTTATAAAATTTCAGATCAATAAAAACAGTCGGTTAGACATGATAATATGGGCTTTTGCAAAAGTCTCCTCATGTGTATGCTCATGTATTCAGTTTTTCCTAGATACGGTATACGCAACGTTAAGAATTTTTACACTAATTAATGTGTATAATTTTGGCTATCGAAGGCACCCCTGATGAATCCCAAACAAAAAGTTGATAATATCCAGGAGGTGCTATATTTGCCGTTGCGGGGGATTTTACTGTCACAATGCTGTTAGGTTGCTCGAAAGACAAATCAAAAAAGCGTACTTCCACATCAAGATTATGCGTAACAGCACCTAGTCTTAGTAATGTCACACGATGAATAGTTTCATTAGCTTCGATAGCGAATTCTTGATTCCAGGAGATTGTGTTGTTTGGTGCATCCAAGATTGCTGGGCGAGGTGCAAGTTCACCACTGCCATCCTTTTTGAATAAGTATGGAGGATAATAGATTTCTCCATTTAACTGTTTGATTGGGCCTGGAGCGCCGCCACCGCCAGTCATCACGGATCCATCATTTAACAAAAGTGATGCTGAGTGATAAAGTCTAACAGCAGCAGCATTAGCAGTTGCTATCCAGGTATTAGTTGTAGGATCCCAGAGTTCCGTTGTCAATGTGGCGCCAGTAAGATCATTTCCTGAGAAAGACCCTCCATTAACCCATACTTTACCATCAGCTAGCACAGTAGCATTTCCGAATAAGCGCTCCATACTGACAGTGCCTGCAGAAGTTACGGTGGGATCTCCGGTACCATTGATATCCACAACAACAGCAATTTTGTCTCTACGTAAAGATAGAATTTTCCCTGGTGAAAACATTACACTAGGAAGTTCCCAACGTCCGGCTTTGGGCCTTGTTGTTTGATATTTTGTAATAGTGCCGGTACCTGAAAGGTTTAATTTAAATGCTGCATCGTAATGTCCAAGAATAAAAATATCACCTTGTGGATTGACCCATGCACGTGGATAGTACCAAGAAGATGCTCCTAAAGCACCATAGGCGTAGTCACTGACTGCGGTAGTAAGAGAGTGCCAGCTTCCATCGGCTCTACGTAATTCTGGAATAGGGGAGTACGAAGCCACTGTTCCAGGAATTGTATTGTTCCCTGCAAAAAATCTATCATTACGACCGCCTAAGATAGCGTGTTCACCGTTAGGAAGAGCAACTGTTGTGGCGTACCAACGCTTATATGCCATCTGTTGAGATTGACGTATCAACGTATCCGTTGCAGGATCAAAAATATTGACGTCACTATTTGCGTAATTTCTTAACCCATTTACTAATGCGTCGCCACCTACAATTAATGCTTGGCCGGTAGCAGGTATGATAGATTGTCCTGCGCAAAAGATGTCTGTATTGGTGATGTTCGGTAAAACTGTAAATGCGTTATTTCCAGTACCCAAAGAAGGATCCCAAATGGTATAGTACATTTTTGCGCCTTGTAAGCCAGTTAGATTTGTACCATAGGCAAAAACTCTACCATCCGGCATTAACATCATTGCAATGGGTATGATGGGCCAGTTGTGCAATGTGCCGAATGCGCCTTGTATGTGTGCTGTTGAGTTAGTTGCTGATACCGGAGAACTTAGTAAAATAATAGCGACAATCAATGCTTTGTTAAAATAATTTTTCATACTGAAAAATTGAAATGTTTTTTTGTTCATATTCTTACCTCCAATAATAAACTGGCATCTATATTCTTTTACTAATGGCATTCTATATATTAATTCGGATCAATATATAGAGCGAAAGTACTAACTTTGTAAGCAATGTGTCATATCCACTCTTGTGGAGCTATGATCATTTCTGGTGTATGGAAGGAGAAGAGAGCGGTGTAATCTGTTGATAAAGATCTGCCCAGATCAACTATCAAAATAAGGAGAACACCGCAATGACAGATAATAATGTTTTTAAAC
>JAJHPK010000036.1 GCA_020890945.1 Nitrosomonas sp. | reverse complement strand
GCTGAATGGGAAGCTTTCTACAACTACCACCGACCTCATGGTGGATTGGGAGGAAAAACTCCGTATGAACGTTTAATCGAAAAAATGAGATAATTAGTTCAGTCGGCCGAAGTTGTTTTCATCACAGACCGTTGTGTCAGTACATTAGGATGCACTTTGATGCTGATGCTATCTATCGAAACGGTCTCAATTTTGATGCGAATGATTTTTTGTTGCTGCAACTGCTCAAAAGCTTTCATAAGCACGCAACTTGCAACCAAAGACCTCTGAAAAACTGTCTTTTTGAGTTTTTTAGATTACTTTCAACATTGATAAATCAAATACTTATAAATCTTGCACAACCGATATAACCAGTTATGCAGAGGCCTCAACCATACTCGTTAATATACAGAATAGCATTGAGTGCTTGTATATTGGAATGACTGACATTGCCACGCCGGCACGGCATGCAGTGTTCGATCTGTTGATATTGAGTTTCGGTAATTTCTATCATCATATTAAATTAAATGCTGATCTTCTTAGAAATTTCAATATGTATCATTTATTGATTCAAAAGAATCCAATCTTTGGAAATGTTGCTTTGCAAAAGCAAAAAGACTAAATCTATTTTTTATTCCGAGTTTGCTAAAAATAGATGTTAAATGATTACGAAGTGTATGTTCACTCATGCACAATTTTGCGGCTATTTGCTTATTTTGCTCGCCTCCCATACCATCTGCAAAGGTTCTCAAAATAACACACTCCTTCCTTGTGAGTGTTAAGATTTTTTCTGCTTCGGAATCTTGAAATTTTTTCCCTCTTAATCTGGAATTTTGGAGAAATATTCTTCCAGTTGTTATACGATCGAGCCATAGTTCCCCATCATGAATTTTTTCAGTTGCGCGAAGTATTGTCTGCATTGATTCTTTTCGATGCACGACACCGCGTGCTCCACCTAATATGGCGCGATCTATTATTTCTTTGTCATTGATATCTGAAAAAATAATGACTCGAGTGGCTCCATGATTTGTAAGATCAGGAATTGCATTGATACAATTTGCGTTATCTATAAAAATGTTAAGAAAAATAATATCAGGCTTAGTTTCTTCTACAATTCTTTTTGCGTCAGAAATAGTTGTTGCTGTGCCTATTACTTCCATTCTGGGTTTTTCGCTGTCAAAAAATTTTTTTAACCCCCAAAGTATGACTTGCTGATCATCTATCAATAAGATACGAATAGGTTTTGCAGCTAATGATTGTTTAATATGATCAACTGTAAGGTCAACTCCATAGTATTCACAAAGGCAGGATTCAAAATCTTTGTAATCTTTCCTTATGTCTTTTTCAAGATCATGTCCTAAACTTGTTGTTGCATTAGTAATTTTGTGTATTACTAAATCAGTGGCATAAGAAGTAAAATAAAACGACAAACCTGGAGCATAAGACTTTATGGTAGATTTTTCTGTTAATTCAATTCGATTGCAATTGTTTAAATTTATATCTGTTATGACAAGATCTGGTTTATATTCTTTTAGTTTGTCTAAAACCTCCTGACGCGAAGCACAAATTCCTACAATATTATATTTCCATTTATCGAATATATTTTTAAATGAGGTATTCGGAATATATTTCTCTACTACTACTAGTATCTTAATTTCATCGATTTTTTTAGAGGGCGCTCTAACAAAGATATGTTCTGTTTTACTATTCATTTTGTATCTACCGGAATATAAGAGTGAGTTTCTTTGTGTAGTAGTAAACAATTTATATCTTCGGATTTTTTTGTTAAAACTTTATATGGGGAACTACTTATTTAACTAATCAAGAAGTTTTAAATGTCAGATAAAGCAAAACCAAAAGCATTAAGTTTGGAAGACTTTTTAAGAAATTTTCTGAAGAACAAGACTTGCGGTTAACTCTTCAAAAAATGGTTAATGGCTGTATCTCGTAAAGATATATTATCAATTCAAATGGCTAGAGAGATTGTATTACTTATAAATCAGCTTGGATCTTAGTACACCTCATTCGTGAATCATCGTTGGCAACAAACTTAATAACGACAATGAATTCAGACGAAATTCTCGAAGTAGATGAGACTTTTATCGGTGGAAAAGAAACAAGTACGCCAACAAAATT
The DNA here is from genome assembly GCA_020890945.1 of Nitrosomonas sp. Classification (GTDB taxonomy): domain Bacteria; phylum Pseudomonadota; class Gammaproteobacteria; order Burkholderiales; family Nitrosomonadaceae; genus Nitrosomonas. The sequence goes on along the minus strand of JAJHPK010000036.1, from coordinate 170 downwards.
TTGTGGCGTCGCAAAACTGAAAAGATTTTGCCGGTTAAGGAGATCGCTGTCAATCGTCATGCAAAACTATCCAGGGTTGAGTGGAAAACAGCGTTGAAAAGTATCCACTCTGAGATGATAAATTACCGGCATTTTGCCGGAGAACTCTGGAGTGATAGAGATGGATATAA
>JAJHPK010000071.1 GCA_020890945.1 Nitrosomonas sp. | reverse complement strand
ATCTATTGCTCTTTTACTTAATTTTTTAGCAGCTAAACTAGATCTTTCCTTTACTAATCCAACCACACCCCCCAGGCTAGTCGACACACCCCCCTCTCGTCAAGAACTATTTGTCATAAAAACTATCTAATAAAAGCTCTCAGAATACCCATTTTTACATTATCTATTTAAATACAACGAAATATAAAAAAGCAAGACTTCACAAAGAATTCATATTCTTTGCTGACAAAGATCTTTGCACAGCAGAGAGCGAATTTGGTTGTGAAAAGCTATAGTGTTTTATATTCATTTATTGAAGTAAAGAAATCTCAACATCCTTTACAGAGAAGTTGATTAAAACAAGGAATAAGCATTTCATGGAAAGTATTATCATTCAATACCCTTATGGGGTTTAACGATATTACAGAAGTGGATAAAAAAAATAGCTGAAAATATGCGCCGATCAATACTGCCTTTAAATGAAACTTGACTGTGCCATGAGAAAACGCGCATCATTGCACTGGGTTTTATCGATGAAAATACTTGCATCCAATTAACGATCTCAATATTTGATCATTCTTCAAAAGCATTTCGAATCCATTCAATATTCTGCCCATTGCTACCACTGAATAGAATCACATCAAAACGACAGGGTGGTTGATCATTGATTTCTGCCAAGTACTGTCGTGCTGTACGCAGTAATTTGGCTTGTTTTGACGGAGTAATACTCGCGGCTGCACCACCAAAAGCTTCTTGTGTTCGTAAACGTACTTCGATAAAAACCAACGTGTCATTTTCTTGCATGATCAGATCAATCTCGCCAAAACGACAGCGATAATTTTGTGCAAGCAAAATTAACGATTGTTTTTGTAGATACGATGCGGCGATTTTCTCGGCATCTTTGCCTTTCATGGTTCCACTGTTTGCTGTGGCGGCAATGAAAGTGAAGTGGGTGAAATAGCGTTCGCCCCAATAAGTTGCGCTTTGCCTTGTTCAAACTGAGCGGCGACGGGTTCGCGAATGAAAAGGTTGCCCGATGAGGCACGCACATACCCTGTAACGCCATCAAAGTTAATTTCACTGACAAATAATGGATCAAGTAAATGCGTCATCAAGCGAAACGCATCGATTCCTAATCCGTATAAGCGTTCCATATCGGTACTTTTAGCCACATAATTTTGGCGATAGGCCATCACGGCTGGGTGATCCGGTTGTAATAGCCAAGGCATGTCGACAAAACGAATTCCACTCAAGTCATTATTCAATAAAGTGTTGCTGTCGCCCGTATAAATTTGTGATGTGGCATAAACTGGCACATCAGAAGCAATGTACGGGCGAACGATACGCGCTTTCTCAGCGGTTAATGTAAGAAAAACCAATTGATTGGTGTTGCTGCTCAAGTTTTTCAGTTGCTCTAATTGCTGATTTTCATTGCTATAACGCATTAAAGAAAGTGTTCCGCCATCGCGTTGCCAACGTTCGCTAAAAGCGGCTTGCAACCGTTTCGACAAGCCACTGTCATCACCGATTATTAAAGCTTGTTTTTTTCCAATATCACTCGCTAAATGTGCCACTTGGCTTGCCTCGGTTTCCATTTGCAAACCAAATAAAAATAATTTCGGAGGCGTGGTTTGAGCATTATCGACAGTATTTAAAGCTAAAGTCGGTACGGTCACCATTTGACTGGACGCAATCGCAGCGACACCATCGCGAGTCAATGGTCCCACGACCAGCTCAGCGCCAGCATCCAAAGCTTCCTGATAAGTCAGCAAGATATCCAGCGGATCATCACCGGTTGAATAAATACGAATCATAAGAGAAAGCGGCTCTTCACGCATCGTCGCAGCAACAAAACCATCTTTGACTCGATTGGCCGCTTCACTGAAAGAAGGTGACTCGAGCGGTAAAAGAAGCGCAATATGCGGTGTTTTGATAGGACCAGAAACATCCTCAAGTTGTAAGTGTTGAGGATCAGAATAGGTATCAGTATCAGTAGCCGCTAACAACGGATTACCGCATAATGCCAACATGACCATCATAACAACCGTAAAGGAACGCGGCACCCAGGATATGCTAGAAAAAAGCGCGTTATATATAGTGGCTACACCGATAGGAAATTTGAATGATATTAGTTTACGTGCGTTGAACATTTTAAAAGCGGTTGATGTAGTTGCGGTTGAAAATATACAAAACTCCAAACATTTATTAGCAGCACACGGAATTTCAACGCAATTGATGAGCTTGCATCAGCACAATGAAATTTCGGCGACAAACAAGATATTAACATTATTGAACGAAGGGCAAAGTGTTGCGTTAATAACAGACGCTGGAACACCTGCCATTTCCGATCCTGGAGCGCTTCTGGTTCAACAGGTACGCGCCAAAGGGCATCCAGTAATTCCCATACCGGGGGCCAATGCAGCGATATGCGCCTTATCTGCGGCGGGGGTCATGCACCCGCATTTCTTTTTTTTTGGTTTTTTATCGGCCAAACCGGTGGCTCGCAAACGTGAATTGCTACAATTCAAATCACAAGAATATCCAATCATTTTTTATGAAGCGCCACATCGAATTATTGAGTGCGTAGAGGATATGATTGAAATAATCGGCGCGGATCGCACACTGATCGTTGCACGCGAATTAACTAAATTATTTGAAACGATTCACATTGGTTCCTTGATAGAAACTCTGGATTGGCTAAAATCGGATAGTAACCAACAAAAAGGTGAGTTCGTGCTGATTTTATCAGGCGCCGAAAAACTCGATAAACCATTGGTAAGCGAATCTGCACAGACGACTTTGAATTATCTGCTAGCCGAATTACCCTTAAGACAAGCCGTGAAACTCGCCACAGCAATTACTGGCGAAAATAAGAACGCGTTGTATCAACTTGCCTTACAGTTAAAACAGCCGGATCAATTAACAGAGTAGCGTGGCGCTTATATCTGCTAGACTATCACTCAACTTTTAACCTTGATCGGGACTGTCTTTGTCAACTACCACATCTCAGCTTACGATTATTCGCCCAGATGATTGGCATTTGCATTTGCGTGATGGTGAACAGTTAAAAGCAGTATTGCCGCATACCGCTCGGCAATTCGCGCGCGCAATCGTTATGCCGAATCTGCGTCCACCCATTGTCACCACCAATATGGCGAGAGCCTATCAGGCACGTATCGTATCGGCCTTGCCAGATGATTTGCGAGCAAAATTTCAACCGCTAATGACGCTCTATTTGACGGATAACACCGCACCAGCAGAAATAACGCGGGCAAAAAGTAGTGGCATCGTGCATGCAATAAAACTCTATCCTGCCGGAGCCACAACCAATTCCGACGCGGGAGTCACCGATATAGCAAAATGCTATGCCACGCTGGCTGAAATGGAAAAGCACGATGTCCCGTTATTAGTTCATGGCGAAGTGACTGACTTGGATATCGACGTATTTGATCGGGAAAAGGTTTTTATTGATCGCGTGTTATTTCCATTGATGCAACGTTTCCCGAACCTTCGGATCGTTTTTGAACATATCACTACTCGCGATGCCGTCGAATTTATCAAGCAATCTTCTGCAAAAATTGGCGCGACTATTACTGCACATCATTTATTATTAAATCGTAATGCTCTGTTTCAAGGTGGCATTCGACCTCATCATTACTGTTTGCCAGTTCTCAAGCGGGAAATCCATCGTCGCGCATTGCTCGAAGCTGCAACGAGTGGCAATGGGAAATTTTTTCTCGGTACGGATAGCGCGCCGCATGCATTAGTGCATAAAGAACAGGCTTGTGGCTGCGCTGGAATTTTTACTGCACATGCCGCGATGGAATGCTATGCGACAGCGTTCGAGAAAGCCAACGCATTAGACAAATTGGAAGGTTTTGCCAGTTTCTTTGGTGCGGATTTCTATCGGTTGCCACACAACTCTGACAAAATTACATTACAGAAGAAATCTTGGACAATTCCCGAGAGGTATCCTTTTTCTGAGGAAGCATTAATACCATTGTATGCCAATGAAGAATTGCACTGGAAAATGATTTAACTTGGTTAATGTGTAAGAATTTCTACGATAGAGGGAATCGAACCTTGGTCTCTTTCTGAGATATCAAGCATTTAGTGTTTTCCTTTGCTATTTTTGTGTCATTTTGGCACATTTTCATGAATTTAAGAAAAGCAAATGCGTTAAGCTGTTTATATTAAACTCATTTATTAAGGCGATCAAGAGTGCTGCGAAATATAATCTTATGTTTATTCATGGTAAAAGCATTAATTTTCTGTTAGCTTATAAATATATATATTTGTAGTCTCCACTCAACTTGAGTGGGGAAGATATAAGAGAGTTAAATAGCATTTTGGTGATCTACTTTACATTTGAAAAATTTAAAATCTATAAAACACCTTTTTGGAAAACTCTATTGCTTCTTTCCGTTCCTTGGTTAGAACATCAGCTCATTTACAAATGAATTAACGAAGTAAGTATTGGTAACGCGGGGCGGTAAGTAAATAAAATTAATAGAGAAGCAAATGAGAGTATCGGAATACTTTGGACTCGGAAAAACACAACCTTACCTCGATTTCGTCGATGTCCGACTAGATACTGACATTGAAGTATTTATAGATCCCACAGCTCTCCGAGCATTGAATTCTACTTGGGGACAGGAATGCGCCTCCATGATTCAGCACTACTTTGAATCTGTTCTTGATCGAATTAAAGCAGGAAAAGATTATGAAGCGCAATCACTCGTTAGCTCTCTTAGTGAAAGGAACGAATTCCATCTTGGGTTTTCATCTGGCCGGTCTCAGGGGCATGCGTTCGGTTCAAAATCTGCTGAATCTGTCTGGGGCGCGCTCTCAAAGAGCCAAGCATCGAAATCTGGACTTTTAAAAGATCTGGAGGATACTTGCCTACTTATTGAAGGGATAGGGCGGGATATGATTTCTGATGCAGTATGTAACATTATTCGTGGGCCATTGATTAAATATACACAAGATATGTGTCGGTATTATGGGGTTCCCCTAACCCCAAATGTCGCATCAGGACCAATTTGGAATCCGATTAAAGAGGTCTGGGAATCTGATTTTGTTGAGTTGCCAATGACTACAGGCTTTGGCAAGGTAATTCTTGTGCCAAAAGTTATCGTACGACATCGACTAAGTTACGAATACAATGAGTACTATACACACTATTTACTTCCAGAAATGCAAAATGCGGAAATCGCAGCAAACACGGGACTTGTTGAGTTGCTTAGAAATGGTAGTAAACGTGTAACTAAGAAAGCATTAAAAGAAAAATATGGATCGAATAAGCTAGCCGTCGTCGAGCAAACGCTTAAATATCCTCACGTACTTGATGATTACAAAAAAGATAAGGATCGTAATATACCGCCGCCTCTCGATCATGAGCAATTGTCAGAGATTGAGAAAAATGACCCTCCACAATGGGAGCAGCTGGTGGAGCAACTTCAAAATTTACCTACAGGCGATAAAACGGCGAATGATTACGAGAATCTTGTAGAACAGATTTTGTCCGCTCTATTTTATCCAGCGCTATGCAATCCCACGAAACAGCATAATATCCATGAAGGGCGTAAACGCATTGATATAACATATTCCAACGTGGCAAAGGCTGGATTCTTCTCGTGGCTTTCGCAACATTACCCCTGTTCTTATATCTTTGTTGAATGCAAGAATTACGGAAAAGAAATCGGTAATCCAGAATTAGATCAACTTTCCGGAAGATTTTCCCCAAGTAGAGGGAAGGTAGGTATTTTGGTATGCCGATCAATTGCGGATTCCAATCGGCTTGAACAACGGTGTTGTGATACAGCAAAGGATGATCGAGGTTTTATATTGACCTTATCTGATAATGAACTTGTAGAGTTATTGAAAGCAGCAAAAGCAGGAATTCGATCCCTAGATTTCTCTCTGCTTAATCAAAAATTCAGGAAACTTATAGATTAGTTTTTTTAAACGCTATGTGTCTGAGCACGTTGTTTTATTAAAGATTCTGCAGGAATACCTAGCTCTTGATGTAGTTTTTGAATCATTCTTAGCGTTAGTGCGCGTTTGCGGTTTAGAACTTCATAGACGCGATTGCTTTTTCCAATCATCGGTTCAAGGTCTTTGACTGTTAGGCCTTTTTGTTCCATTTCAAATTTGATGGCTTCGACAGGATCGGGCAGGTCGAGCGGAAAATGTTTGCGCTCGTAAGCTTCGATTAGTGTGACCAGAACATCCAGTTTTTCACCTTCCGGCGTGTTGGATTTAGCCTCCATCAGCAGTTCAACTTCTTTTAATGCCGCATGGTAATCGATATCGGTTTTGATAGGTTTTATGTTCATGTCAGCTTGTCTTCAGAATTAAATAGTTTGTACATCAATTTGATCATATTGGGCATGGGTGCCTATAAAACGGATATACACTACACTATAAGCATAGTTAATCCATACTACTAGCCGGTATTTATTACCAGCAATATTGAATACAACTCTGCCATCTTTGAGGATACTGGCATTTTTGAAATCCGCTTTGACATCGGCGGGTTTTGTCCAGTTTGCCTTTAGTGCGTGCCTGTACCATGCGAGCGTAGGCTGAATTGCATCGGCGTAGACGGATTATTTTCCCAAAACGCTTTCAAGGTAGACAGAGCGATGATTCTCATGGGTGAAATATTAGTCCCATTATGGGACTTTGGCAACTATTTCGATTTCGGAATCCACCGTCCATAAACTTTGATGATCATTCCCCAGTCTTTGTGTCCCATTTGTTGTGCAACCCACATGGGATTTTCACCTCTTGAGAGCAGGGTAGAGGCAAAGGTGTGGCGGGTTTGATAGGGATTGCGGTATTTTATGTTGGCTTTTTTGAGTGCAGGAATCCAAACGGTTTTACGAATGGCTTGATCGTCTTTCCACGGTTGGTTATACCGTGGGTCATCAAAAACGGTATCTTCTGGGTTTTTAGTGGTGGTTTGTTGATTGAGTAACGCTTCTCTGGCCTGTGGTTGCAATGAAATGGTGCGTTCGCCCGATTTGGTTTTTGTGCCTTTTAGGTAGTTTCGTACTTTTGCAACTCTGACGTGAATGCAGTTTTGTTCCAGATCAACATCTTGCCAACGTAATGCAATCAATTCGGAAGTCCTGAGTCCTGTCCAGAATGCGAACTGAATCAGATTTTTTTCTTGTCCTGCCAGTTCATTGAGAATTCTGACGACTTCGTCCGGTGTAAATGGTTGTGGTTCACGGGTTTCTAGTGGAAGATTTTTAACTCGTGTCAGCGGGTTTTTGTCGATGATTTCATCATGAAACATTTCGTCATAAAACTGACGCAATGGAATCAAAAGATTGTTTTTGCGTTTGTTGGAACAGGGAAGATCGGCTAACCATTCTTTGACTTTGAGCGCAGTGAGTTCACTAATCGTCAGATCGCTAAATGTTGGGATCAAATGGTAATAAATGGCGCTTGTGTAATCGCGTAGCGTGCTTTGTTGGCAGCGGGATTGTGCGCGTTGAAGCCAATCTTTCAAACCCTCGGCAATGGTATATCGATCTGGGCGGGTTTTTCGCAGTTGCTTGGCTTTCTTGCTAAATGGGAAGTGCTTGAGATAATCGAATGTGTCGATTTTGATTTCGTGCTTGATGGATTGCAGCTTAAGGCCTAATTCTCTCAGCGCGGTCTTGGTCGGCGGCATGGGGATAGTTTCCCGGCAGCGTACACCTTGGAAAGTGAACGATAGCTGTACGCTATTGCCGCGAATGGTTAAACCTCTGCACCCTGCATCCATAAGTATGCTGCTTTTGTTTTGATGAATATTCTGCCGTTTGGTGCTTTTACCCAATGAATCTTTTCTATCCATTGCCCTTTCTTTCTATATTGCCGGATGGCTTCTTCAGTCAAGCCCGTGAGTTCGGCAAATTTCTTAATGGTTACCAGTATGTGTTCGGAGTGAGTCATTTTATTTTCCCTCCTCAGCATGACCGGCAATATGTTTGGCTACTTGCTTTTCTACTTCCGCTTGGTTGTCGATTAGCCCCTTATCCGCCACTTTGCGTTTACCCATGACCACCGCCCAGAAACTGCCGAGTTTTTTAGTGATGGCATAGCCGACACTTTTTGCTTCGCTATACTGTGTTTCTTCTGGACAAACATCTTGGAACTTGAGGCCTAAGATTTTTTCATAACGACGATAGGTCATCGGGTTATGCAGTATCTTTAATACGCGCCAGCCAAAATATTGACCCATGATTAACGCGCCTAACGCGCTTTCAAGGGTGGTTCCAACACCTTTGAATTCCTTGATGTTCTTTAAGATGGTTTGTTCTTGTTCATCGCTTAGATTGAGATCAAATAGTTTTCTCTGATTGTTTTCCATAATAAATAGTGTCCATAAAAGTTAATACTGATTGTTATAGTACACTATTTATTATCAAAACATATAGTACATGTGTCCTGTTTAATCCAAAATCACCACCTGATCGTAAAACTCCTCTTTGGTAAATTGACGCATTTCGCCATAAAACTTGATGACGACTTCGATCTGATCGTTCAGCGTTAGCACTCCGCAAATATGGCCTAGTTGGGTGATGCTCGGCTTTTGGCCAGGCTTGGGGGAATCTTTTTTTAACATCGCAACCCGATAGATTAAAGAAACAGCTTCATCTAATTGAAATTCATTGTGATTTTTCTTTGCTTATTTTTAGTGTTGAGTTGTGCAGTCATCGAAACTCCATGAAGGTAAAAAAGGGTTTGGTACAGTTATTGATACAGGTCCAAGGGAAACAGCTCCGGCGTGACATTGCGTGCGCTCGGCTGGCGCCTCGCTCCTTAATGTCACGTCCTCGCTGTCGACTTTTAAAACCCTCCAAACATGTTTGCGAGTGCTATAGCTCAGTCCCTTCCAAACAATCCCTGCAACCCGAGACGACGCTGTTTCACCATAACGATTGAAAGCGGGTGAATAAGTTTCTCCGGTCATGGGGTTGAGTTGTTTCGCTTTGTCGTAAAACGGTTTGATGGCTTGCTGATTGTGCGGGGTTTCTGGATTGCCCATCGCCAGCATAAACGCCGCCCAATCGCTGGCGGTAGCCGATTGACGAATGGTTTCGAGTTCCGGATCGTCAGCTTTGTCGAGTTTTCTTAATTGACGCCAGACGGTGACACTCGGGCCGCCAATTTGTTGGAATTGGCGAATGCCCCAGGTATTGGCCCAGGCGGTAATGCGTTCGGCTGCTTGTGCCGCATCATTGCCGTAC
>JAJHPK010000029.1 GCA_020890945.1 Nitrosomonas sp. | reverse complement strand
TCATAAGACAAAGAATTCGAAACACTCCGCGTTTCTGGACTCTCCCTAAGATATTGCAAGGAAAAACTTCTATTGGTCTCAATAAAAGTTCTAAGTTAAATTATATAATTCTGAATCATCAGTGTCGGTTCGATACAGCATAATTCCCGAGTAAAATTATTTCCCGCCACTAATCATTTTATCTACACAAATAAAACAATATAAAAAAACCGGAAATAGCAAATACTTCATTTCCGGTTTTTTCCGAAACTTGTTTTAGATTACAACAATATCGGCATTGGTCATGTTTAACCCCGTACCGACAGTAGTAATCTGAATTGCTGCATTAGCCCCATTGCCATCGGCATCGTACAACAGCGCTCCCGTTGCCTTGTTATAGATAACAAAGTCATTGGCGTCTGCCGCTTTCGCACCCACTTTGAATTGACCCGCAGCCAGCACACCTGTAGCTGTCAGTGCTTTGAATACGCCATTTTCAAGTTGGATGGTATCGTTGGTCACATTGAAGTCGGTGATTTTATCAGCCGGGCCATTTACGGTAAATTTGAAAATATCGTTACCGCCTCCACCGGTTAGCGTATCTTCGTCCTCCTGTCCATCGAGTATATCATTGCCAGCTCCGCCGTTCAGTGTATCCAGCCCCCATCCTCCATTCAGTGTATCGTTACCAGCTCCACTGTCCAGAATGTTACCTAAACCGTTACCCTTCAGTGTATCGTTGGACTTGCTTCCCTGAACATTTTCAATCTCTTGTAGCGTATCGTTACCTGCACCACCTGTTGCCGTTCCCGCATCCAGATCCACCATTACAGCGGAAGTGGCATCACTGTAGCTAGCCCAGTCGATATTTCCGTGTCCAATCAACGTATCGTCTCCTTGCCCTCCAGTCAGCCAGTTATCTCCCTCTCCACCATCCAGAATATTGGCATTGGCATCGCCGATCAACGTATCATTGGCGAAACTGCCCCTAACATTTTCAATTTCCTTGAGGGTATCATTACCTTCAGCGCCGGTAGCAGTCCCCGTGGCAAGGTTAACTGTCACGCTATCGTAAAAATTAGCCCAATCATTCCCTTTTCCTCCGGTTAAGACATCATCCCCCGAGCCACCATAAAAATCATCGTCTCCACTTCCTCCTGTTAGCGAATCATTGCCCCACCCTCCATCCAAAATATCAAAACCATCCCCGCCAACTAATGCGTCATTTCCATCAAAACCAACAATATAATTGTCGGCTGCATTACCTATCAATGTGTCATCAAAAAAACTACCGTAAACATTTTCAATTCCTTTAAGAATATCGTTACCCTCTCCTCCGGTGGCTGTTCCTGCACTTAGATTCACAGTTACCGCTGATATGGCATTGTAATAATCGGCAGAATCAATACCTTCACCGCCAGTCAAAATATCCGCGCCCAATCCACCAATCAAGTAGTCATCACCATTTCCCCCGATTAACGAATCATTTCCATCACCACCATTCAACGAGTTGGAGGAGTTATCAGTACCTATTATTGAATCGTTACCTTTGCCACCAGATAAATAACCACCATAGATTCCGCCAATCAAGGTATCGTTAAAGTTACTGCCGATCACATTTTCGATAGCTGAGAGCGTATCTTTTCCAGCGCCTCCGGTAGCTGTTCCTGTAATTAGATTGACAGTTACCGCCGATATAGCATCGGAATAATCGGCAAAATCATAACCTTCACCCCCAATTAGGCTATCATTACCTGCCCCCCCTTTCAGCGAATCAGAACCAGTATCACCAATCAATGTGTCATTTCCAGCACCACCATACAAAATACTGTTTAAACCAGCACCACTGCGCAACGTATCGTTAAACTTACTACCCGTCACACCCTCGATACCAAACAGGGTATCGTTACCATCCCCGCCGGTAGCAGTACCTGATGCCAAATTGACTGTCACTGCGGCTGGTGCATTATCATAATGCGCCCAATCTGTTACAAATCCATCGCCACCAATTAAAACATCGTTTCCCAACTTGCCTGTAAAGTCATCAGATACATTATCAAGGCCTACCAGAGTATCGTTTCCATTTGTACCAATATAAGAAGCCATAATATTTCCTTATTAATTTAAACTACTTGATTAATAGAACAATAGATGTTTCAGTTCAGGATGTGCAGCTATTAAGTGATCGTTAATTTGTCATCAGAATTCCTCCTCTCCGTAGGTTACATTTCAAACCGGCTTTACAGTAATGTCTCGTCCAATCAGGCGCTTCGATACACGAGCAATGATCGGATTGTGGTAAAAATCATCTGCAACGATGCCGTTTTCGTAGCAATCTAACCATTGTTGGGTTTGAGGATCGCACAAATGCTGCCGGCGCAAGCCTTCTTGAGTAAATCCAATAGCTACGGTACTTCGCTGCGAATGAGGATTATTGGCCAGCACGAGCGATGTCAGTTTATGCAATCCAATCTGATTAAAAGCCAGATCCATGACGAGCATCATGGCGACACCCGTTGCCCTTTGTCGTTCGAACTGATCGGGAATGCCGACAAGCAACTCCCCTCGCCTGTGCGCAATCTGGATATCCACCAGGCTCGCCAATCCGATCGGTTTCAGATTACTTTGCGAGGAAGGTAATTCTGAATTCGAATACACTTCTTTTTTGATGATTCGATGCATGCTCCGGTAATATGCGACCGAAAATTCACTTTGCCTCAGAGCGTGCAGAATGGTTTCGGCACTTTGTTTCTTTCTCCCCATCGGTAGCAATTGCTGCATAAACGCTTCATCCGCATAGCATTGCTGCAAATAGGTAAAATCCTTTTCTGATGGTGTGACGAGATGAATTCCTCGGCATGCAAGTGGCTCACTCCAACGGGAATCTACCATGAGCAAACGATCCCGAAGGACAGCATAGTCTGGAAAAATAGGTAATGCTTGCAAAATCAAATTGCGAGCCTGACGGTAATCTTGTTTTCGAAATTGCTCGTCAATCACGGCCAGCCATTGGTTCACGCCCCATTTTGGCGGCATTGCAGTCGCATTTTGTGTCTCTAGCTTTGGCATGATCGAACTCATTTTCGTGTTGTCATGGGAATCAAGGATATCCGAAAAATATTAACGAAAAATGAACGACATTTTTCCTGATTTTTCAGCCAAAAGAAAAATATCTGGGAAGATTACAACATGTCGATAATCGATGTTGTGATTAAAATCACATTCGAACACATTTTTCTGCATCAGTAAAAATGAAAAAAATACAGTATTATTTGCCCTACCATGTTTACTAGGCAATACAATTCTTTTATTGATACGTCAAAACCTTACTAGATAAAAAGCTTAACAACATTTTGCTGCAATTAGAATTCATCCGGCGATATATACTTAGACTTTTGTAAAAACCTGCACAGAGAATCCTAGTATATATTTTTTATTGGGCTCTAGACTAAAAGACACAATCTGTTAGCCTAGAAAGATGTTAAGAAACAGCAAATTAAGTGATTATTTTGTCAAAAAGTAATTCAGTGCTTTAGCATTGATATACCAGCCAGCAAAACAGCGTTGCTGTTGGTTAAAAATCGTAGCACGATTAATCGCTGGTTTGGCCTATTCAGGCAAGTGATATACCGCTATCAGACTGTCCTTAAAGACAAGTTATCAGGTAGAGTAGAAGTTGATGAAAGCTATTTTGGTGCGAAACGGCATCGTGGTTATCACGAAAAACTCAACCTCTTTGTAAACAAATAATAATTCTTACAGCTAAGAAGTCTTTTCAGCTTATGACTATAGCAGTTCAGCTTTCATTCAGTTATCAGTACTATAATTTAAATAAGAGAGTTGCTATTGATTCACTTACATCATGTAGCAGTGATTAATCAATTGCAGATCAACGAATTTTTTCATATTGTGAATATTCAGAAAAATACTATGAAAAACCTTAAAAATTATTGCAGTTATCAGATGGTATTATTCTTAATTTTCATGATGATTGCGATGACAAATAATGCTTTGGCTCATCGCCATAGTCATCGAATTGGTTTTGGAATTAGTTTTGGGGGCGGCGGATATTACCCAGGTTATTACGGTTCAGGAATGTATGGACCGGGCGTATGGTCTCCGGGTTTTTATGGATATCGCCCCTATGGCTATTGGGATCCATTTTTCATGCGACCTCCAGTTTATGTTATGCCTCCGACCATCACTACACCGGTAAGACCGCCTGTATACGTGCAAAGACAAGAATTTAATCCAACGAGTCCGCAGGCAGGGTATTGGCATTATTGCCAAAATCCCGCGGGTTATTATCCTACTGTGAAAAATTGTTCGCAGAGTTGGATACTAGTGCCTCCACGGCCGCCTGAATAGCAATATAATGGAGAAAGCTATGTTAAAACAGAAAAATAGAATCTTATTTGTATTTCCAATTATGACTCTGCTAGCGTCATGCGTCAGTATGCCGACTGGGCCGAGTATTATGACGTTACCAGGTTCAGGTAAGAGTTTTGATCAGTTTCGCGCGGATGACTTTTCTTGCCGACAATACGCTGTTGAACAGTTAGGCGGAACGTCTGCGCAGCAAACTTATCGTGCGAGTGGTGTTCAAAGCGCCGCTGTAGGAACAGGCCTAGGTGCTGCTGCTGGTGCAGCGATGGGTGGAGGTGAAGGCGCCGCGATTGGAGCCGGTGCTGGGTTATTGATGGGTGGATTGTTAGGTTCTGGAAGCGCGACGACTTCTGGCTACGGGATGCAGCGACGTTATGACATTAGTTATATTCAATGTATGTATGCAAAAGGACATCGCGTTCCAGTCGATGGCAGAATAACCAATGATGCGCCAAGTAATAACTATCAAAGATCATCACCAGCATCAAGTTTTACACCGCCTCCGCCACCCCCAGGTAATCCGCCACCGCCACCGCCGCAATAATCGATAACGACCTAGCCTAGCATTGGTAAAACTAGGTCGTTAATTGATAGGTGATTCAACAATAAACTAATATTTTAAATCACGATGGCTATTAAGCGTTCATACTGATAGCTTTTGTGGATTTTCTTTCATTTTGCCTTTTAATTACTTCAAAGAGTTGTCCTAAATCAGAGTACTTTGAGTAAAGTAAATATAAACGTTAGAAAAGTTCTTCTAATTTTTTTATGTATGCGATAGAAAAATTTATATGATTTTACTTGAATGTCGGGGCAGGTTTGATTAGCATTTGCGGCTATTTATTTTTTTACTTTTTTTAATAAAAATAGGGTGTTTTTTTTCGACATCAGCCATTACGAGGCACTTTGATGATTAAAATTCAAGATTATTTTTCCGAAATACAGTGGCAAAAATTTCAAAATGCTGCAAAAGACCAAGAAACGCCATTTTTGCTAGTTGATTTGTCACTTATTAAGCAAAAATATGAAGAAATGGTGATGTTTTTTCCTAATGCCAAGATTCACTATGCGATGAAAGCAAATCCTGGTATCCCCGTAATCGAGCTGCTGCGTGATTTAGGATCGAATTTCGATTGTGCTTCGATATTTGAATTAGATCGAGTTTTTGGCTGCGGAGTTACACCAGATCGTGTTTCTTATGGCAACACCATCAAGAAAGCCGCTCATATCAAATACGCTTACGACAAAGGTGTTCGGCTTTTTGCTACCGATTCAAAATCTGATATACAAAAAATTGCTGAAAATGCACCGGGTTCACGTGTTTTTGTGCGTATTTTGGTAGAAGGTGGTGATACGGCTGAATGGCCTTTGTCGCGGAAATTTGGCTGCCATCCTGATATGGCGATTGATTTACTGGTGAATGCCAGAAATCTTGGTTTGGAGCCATATGGAATATCTTTTCACGTGGGTAGTCAGCAAAAAGATATTGCGGTATGGGATGATGCCTTATCGAAAGTTAAGTACATGTTTGATTGGATGAAATATGAGGAAGATATTACACTCAAGATGATCAATATGGGAGGAGGCTTCCCAGCGAATTATATTTCCGAGGTTAATCCTATCAAAGTGTATGCCGCAGAGATTATTCGTTATCTGCAAGATGATCATGGAGATGACATTCCTGAGATTATTCTTGAACCGGGACGATCATTAGTAGCGGGTTCTGGGGTTTTGGTGTCTGAAGTGGTATTGATTTCAAGAAAATCCCGTACGGACCTGACACGTTGGGTTTATACCGATGTTGGTTTATTTCAAGGATTGATCGAAACTCTCGGAGAAGCGATCAAATACCCTGTTTACACGCCAAAAATGGAAGAAACCAATGATCAAGGTACCGTTATATTAGCAGGACCCACCTGTGATTCAACCGATATTATGTATGAGCAATCGGGTTATAAGTTGCCCCAAAGCCTAGCGACTGGAGACAAGCTTTATTGGTTGACTACCGGTGCCTATACCAACTCTTATTCATCGGTAGAATTCAACGGCTTCCCGCCACTTAAAACCATTTATTTTGACTAATAAGCGAATAGCGGTTTGTAATTAGAGTTTACTTCTATGCATTTTTTAATCTCTTTACTTATTTTTTGAGTAAAGAGATTTGCTTCCACGACTGACGTTTAGCTATCAATTGAACAGTTACAGTTCTGCCGGATCAATGTCTAAAGCCCAACGAATTTTATGACTCGACAATGTATGCAATTGATTTTGCCATTCTGATAAAAATGCTTGGAGTTGTGTGCGAGAAGTGGATTGTACTAATAAATGCCCACGTTCCATGCCTTTCAAACGTAACATCTGTGCTGGAACCGGATCGAATAATTCGATGAACGAGTTACGTTTGGCTAGATTGACAGCCGATTGCAAGAAATTTAAAACCAATTCAATTTTGTGTGCTTCGGCGCGTAATACCGCTTGATATAAATAAGGCGGAAAGCCGGCCACTTTTCGTTCCACCAATAAGCTTTGTGCCAAAGTATCAAAATCTTGCTTTTGCAGTGCCCAATAGAGCGGGTGATCGGGAAATTCCGTTTGAATCAAAACTTTTCCTTTGTTATTGGCTCGTCCGGCGCGCCCGGAAATTTGCATGAGTTGGGCAAATAATCGTTCGCTGGCACGGAAATCAGTGCTGAAAAGAGAATTGTCTGGATTTAATATGCCGATTAGCGATACGTTGGGAAAATCATGTCCTTTCGCTAGAATTTGTGTTCCGACCAAAATATCGACTTCTTGATCATGAATCTTTTGTAAGATCGTGCGCCATGCATCTTTTTGCCGTGTGCTATCGCGGTCGATGCGTAAAATGCGCGCAGTAGGAAGATAGTTTGCTAATGTTTCTGTGACACGTTGCGTGCCTTGTCCGAAAGGCGCAAGATCTTGATTGCCGCATTCAGGGCAGGCCAGCGACAATTGTTGCTGATTTCCACAATGATGACAGCGTAGGTTTTTGTCACGCAAATGCACGACTAATCGGCTGGAGCAGCGTGTACAAACAGCGTTCCAGTTACAAGCCTTGCACAGCAATACAGGTGCATATCCTCGTCTGTTAATGAAAACAATGCTTTGTCGTTTTTCCGCCAAATTTTCATGTAACGCATGTATCAGCGGTTGCGATAATCCATTCGTTGCTTTATGCATACGGATATCGATAGTTTGAATCAGCGGCAAGGCTGCATTCTGAATGGCGCGCGAGGTTAGTTTAACCATGCGATAGCGCCCATTGAGAGCATGATAATAACTTTCTAGAGAAGGGGTGGCAGACCCTAAAATGATAGGAATATCGATTTGTTTGCTGCGAAATATAGCCAGATCCCTTGCGGAATAGCGTAATCCATCCTGTTGTTTAAAAGAGTGATCATGCTCTTCATCAACGATCATTAATCCTAAATTATGAAATGGGGTAAAAACAGAAAGCCGCGTACCTAAGACTATTTTGGCTTGCCCGGAATGGGCTTGCAGCCAACCTTGTAAACGCTCTGTGTCATTCAGTCCGCTATGTAAACTGATCAAATTCACATTAGGGAAACGGTTCTGAAACACGGCTTCGAGCTGTGGCGTCAAATTGATTTCAGGAACAAGGATTAAAATTTGTTTACCTTGTTCGAGAATAGTGGCAATGAGACGTAAATAAACTTCTGTTTTGCCGCTACCGGTAATCCCATGCAGCAACCATACATTAAATTGGCCGATCGATGCGGAAATGGCATTGACAGCGGTGTTTTGTTCGATAGTCAAAAGCGGAGGAGGATTATTGGATATATTGGTTGTAAGTGGTCGCTGGTTTTTAGTGATCCAGCCGCATATTAACCATTGGTGGATTAACTGCTTTATTTTCGGTGATGAATCTTTCAATTCACTACCCGATATCATTCCACTTTGTTGAAAACGATTCAGCAGATTGCGTGCTACTCTCTGTCGTACCGGAATACTGGTTAAATCAGTCTGCTTACCTGTTTCGGTTAGCGTTAATTGCATCGTGTTCCAACTGATTTTGTCCTTTGGTAATTTGATCGGTTTGGACGTGCGCAGGGTAGCAGGTAATGCATTCATGATTACCATGCCGATCGAATGATGATAATACTGACTACAGAAGGTGAATAAATCCAGTAACTCTTTGGGTAAACGAGGGGTTTCGTTAAATATTTGTTCGATGGATTTGATTTTTTTTGAATCAATCAAAGTGTCGGAAGCAACATCAATGATAATGCCTGCGACGCGCTTTTTTCCAAATGGGACACTGACTCGTAGTCCAATATCACTAGAACTAATATGCTCAGCGGAGTAATCGAAGAGTGTGTCGACAGGAACATTGATTGCGACACGAGCGATTGGCATAGAAATGTTATGAGTAAAGTATTGCGTGTTATTTCATTAGGTTATGCATCTTTACTAAAAACAATCAATTCACCAAAAGAATTGATGCTTTTGGTGAATTGATACGAGTAACAAATTGATCAACGACGTTTAGTGAGAAACTCGATACAACGTTACGGATTCTTCATTAGGTTTTTTCAATTTTGCAGTGTTTCCATCGGAATCAATGCTTAAGTCAGCGGCTGTATCGATATCAGAAAAGCCCGCGCAACCATTGGTGTTGTAAGTGAAACTCGACAAAGTGAGTTTGCTAGAGCCTTTATTGTAATTGTACGATGCAAATTCAACTCCAGGTTTAGCACACTTTTGTTGTTCCGGTTTTTGTGTTTCTCCGGTAGGATCGATTAACATGAATTTTCCATTCGGGAAGAATACCAGTGTTGGTGTTTTAATAGATTCTTTATCATAAGCCCAAGCACCAACAATGCCGGATGGTTCGTTATTCATTTTAGCAAAACGCGTTTCTTTGACTTCTTTTTCAGCAACTTCATTTTCATTGCTTAATTGGATAGGTTTTGCGATATGAAAAAGCTCACCAAATACGCTGCTTTTTTCGCGTTCTCTTTGTACCGTAACAATATCCGAGTGAATCAATTCAGATCCATCGGTGCGAACACGACGGGTTGGTCCTGGATTAGACAATCCACCTTTTAAGTTGGTATCCACCGAAGGTTTTCCCACTAATTTAAACCCTCGAGTATCAAAATCGACAGCTTCTGCGATCCCATACTCAACACCTGTTTGGAAAATGGTTTTACCACCACAAACACGGTTTTCATCGCAAGAATCATCTACTCTGGCATCGCCATGCAAGTATTCTCCGCTACCATCGCCCGCGACACGTAAAACATTGGCGGTTTGGTTGTCAAAACTTACCCAAATCTGAGCGTTCAGTAATGCAACACCTTGTGACATGAAGTGCTTACGCGCTTCTTCAGGAGTTCTGACTTCACCGGTGATACCGCTGGCTTCCATGATACTTTTTAGTTGTGTCGTTTCAGCAAAAGTTTGCGGATCGCTTTCCAAATTAATATTGTTTTTCACTGCATTTGTCGTTTCTGCTGAAATCGAAATGCCATTGGTGAGATTGCTATCGGAATCTAATGATTGCAACAAGATCAGTAAATTTTGCAATTTATTGTCGCTATTTCCAGCCAATTCAATAGGCGTGACTATCAATGAACCCGGGATATTTCCCAGTGTCAAACCGCCGAGTTTGAATTCAATTTTATCTCCGTGATTAAAATTGAAGCTGCCTTTGTCATCTGTAACACCTGACTTACCTGAAGTTGCGCTATAGGAAACCCCCGATACTGGAGAATCGATTAAAATACCGGTTGCAGGACCGGTTAGCGTTGTTCTTTGGGTCGAAGCGTTGGTTGCTGAAGCAGATGATGATGCAGAAGAAGATGATGAGCTGGTGTTTTTTTCTCCGCCGTCATCACAAGCCGATAGGCTCATGATCAATGCGGCAGGTAATAAAGTGAAGCGGGAAAATTTTATTAGTGGATGAATAGATTTCATTCAGATGCTCTCTTTTTGATTAAATTAAATAACTCGGTCTTGTACAATTGGTTTTTCGATATATTTTGGGTATCTGTGAACACTGATATTTTACTATTAAGATTGCTATTATAGCCAAGCAATCTATTTTCATTTAGATGAGCTCAATGTTGAGTGTTTTTTCTTAATTTTGGAGGTGTATAAGGTTATATATGTCTAATATGGCTGAGATCTCGCGATTGTCAGAAATGACAATTCAGCTTCCCATCGAATGGTATCTTGATCCTGCGATTTTCGAAATGGAAAAACGTATTTTGTTTGATCAAGGACCCGGGTATGTGGGGCATGAGGTGATGGTACCCAATGTCGGGGATTATTACGTGCCGGAATGGATGAATAACGCTAGAGTACTGGTGCGAAATAGCCATGGCGTCGAATTGTTATCAAACGTTTGCAGGCATCGGCAAGCGATTTTGTTACAGGGAAGAAGTAATACCAAGAACATCGTATGTCCGATACATCGGTGGACCTACGCATTAGATGGAAAATTACTCGGTGCGCCCCACTTTGAGCGCAATCCTTGTCTAAATTTGAATAAATTACCGTTAAAAAATTGGAATGGCATGCTGTTTAACGGCAAGCGTGATGTATCCAACGATATGAAAGATCTCAACGTGTTGCGCGATTTTGATTTTTCTGGCTATGTTTTGGATCGTGTGCAAACCAATCACTATGCGTGCAATTGGAAAACCTTCATTGAGGTCTATTTGGAAGATTATCACGTAGAACCGTTTCACCCGGGCTTGAACGGATTTGTCGATACGCACCAGCTTGAATGGGAATTTGGTGAATGGTATAGCGTACAAACAGTGGCAATCGATAACGACCGGTTTAAAAAACCGGGTAGTCCTGTTTATGCCAAATGGCATGAGCAAGTAATGCAGTACACCAGCGGTCAATTACCGAAACATGGTGCAATTTGGTTGCTATATTATCCCAACATCATGGTTGAATGGTATCCGCATACACTGGTTATTAGCACGATATGGCCAACGGGTTTAGAAAGCTGTAGCAATGTTGTGGAATTTTATTATCCAGAAGAAATTGCATTGTTTGAACGGGATTTTGTAGCAGCAGAGCAAGCTGCCTATCAAGAAACCGCTGAGGAAGATGATGAAATTTGTACCTTGATGACGGCTGGACGTCGTGCTTTATTTGAACAAGGCATTAATGAAACAGGGCCTTATCAAATGCCTATGGAAGCGGGATTGAAACAATTTCATCAGTTTTTGCAGCAGCAAATGCAACGCTATGTTTAATTTTCTTGACTAGTTTGTTTGTATTGAGGAAATAAAGCATGGGTTCGCTGTGGATGTTATTGGCTGCTTTTTTGTTTGCCTGCATGAGCGTGCTGGTTAAATTCGGTGCAATGCATTTTTCTAGTACCGAACTCGTATTTTATCGTTCGCTATTTGGCGTATGGGCAACCTATGCCATTATCCGTTCCCACGGCTTTTCTGTGATGACGCCGCATTGGCGTATTCATTGCTGGCGTGGGATTACAGGCTTAATAAGTTTGCTGATGTTTTTCTATTGTTTGACGGAACTTCCTCTTGGCACCGCTGTTTCGTTAAATTATACGTGGCCGTTATTTTTGGCGTTATTTTCAACGCTGATCCTTAAGGAACATTTACGATGGTCATTGGTTTTTGCAATTTTGCTCGGTTTTGTTGGTGTAATTATTTTACTGCGTCCCGCTTTGCCTGAAGAACAATGGTTTGCCGGTTTGATAGGCATTGCTTCAGGTTTTTTTGCTGCGATAGCTTATGTGAATGTGAAGCAGCTTGGGAATTTGGGTGAATCCGAATGGCATGTGGTATTTTATTTCACGCTGATATCAACCTTGGGCGCCGGTGCTTGGTTGCTATTGACGTCATTCAGTGTGCTGACCTGGCATGGGTTACTGGTTATATTAGGCATAGGCATCACTGCGACACTTGCACAACTCGCGATGACTCGTGCTTACCATCAAGGCGTTACGTTGGTTGTCACTTCATTGGGTTATAGTACGGTGCTGTTTGCCAGCTTATGGGATCTATTCCTGTGGGATGAAGTGATAACGCCAATCGCTTGGTTAGGGATTGCTTTGATAGTGTTTGGCGGCTCAATGGGAGGCATTTTAGGTTTCCGCAGGATTCCTGTGTCGATATCAAAGTGATACAAATATTTTTATTTTTTTAAGTGATATTTTCCTATGGATGAATTGGTTTTTGCCAGAGTGTTGCATGTATTAGGCGTAGTGCTTTGGATTGGTGGAGTTGCGATGGTAACAACGATTTTGTTGCCAACTTTATCGCAAATGCAATCACCAGCAGAAGCAATGGAGGTTTTTAAACGCTTTCGACGGCGATTTGCAGCACAAGCACGTTATGCCACGCTGTTTGTTGGCTTGAGTGGCTTTTATATGACGTATGTACTGAATGCATGGGAGCGGTTTATTCAATGGCAATACTGGTGGATGCATATGATGGTATTGATTTGGTTATTCTTTAGCGTGATGTTGTTTATCATGGAGCCACGGAGCCGTCGAAATCCAGTTGCCACTGAGGTTGAAAAAAAAGTGACGTCAGATACTTTTCATGCCATCCAACGTAAGCATCTTTTATTATTATCATTGGGATTATTGACCATTGCAGGGGCGGTTGCAGGCAGTCATGGTTGGCTAATTTCTGGGTTTTAGTCCTCAATGAGCTATATGTTATTAAAGATGATTCATGTCAGCAGCGTCGTGATTAGTTATTCGCTATTTTTTCTGCGTGGCATTTGGTTGATACAAGATTCCCATCATTTGCAACAGCGCTGGGTAAAAATTTTACCGCATGTTTTTGATACAGTTTTGCTGACCAGCGCGATTGCTTTGGCCATTTTAATTCAACAAGATCCTATGAATCATGCGTGGTTAACCGCTAAAGTAATCGGTTTATTGGTGTATATCTTTTTAGGCATGATCGCGATACGTTTTGGTAAAACAAGGAAAATCCGTATAGCTGCTTGGTTAGCTGCTCAATGTGTATTTATCTATATCGTTTTGGTTGCGGTGAATAAAAGTCCTTGGCTGAATTTAGTTTAAATTAGCACTTTTATATTGCTATTGTGTTGATAGAATTCTCTCCATCACAATGGGGAAAAAGAACAAACATCCTTCCAAATTTAGAAAATAATTATTTAAGTTAACTTATGATACCTTATTTACGTAATCAAGAACTTCATCCACATGGCCAGGTACTTTCACGCCCCGCCATTCTTTTTTTAACGTACCTTTCTGATCGATAACAAAGGTACTGCGCTCAATTCCACGAACTTGTTTGCCATACATATTTTTTAATTTCATCACGCCAAACAATTCACAAACGGTTTCATCAGCATCACTCAAAAGCTCAAATGGAAACTGCATTTTTTCTTTAAAGCATTCATGCGATTGAACGCTATCGCGCGAAATACCAACGATCACGCAGTTTTTTCCAGTAAAAGCGTTCCAATGATTGCTGAAATCCTGTCCTTCCGTGGTGCATCCAGGAGTATCATCTTTCGGGTAAAAGTAAATGACTAGATTTTTACCTTGATGATCAGCTAACGAAAAATTGTTACCACTGGTTGAAGGCAATTCAAAATTGGGTACCACTGAACCTATTGCTATCATTCTATTAATATGTCTTTAGCGTTATGAAATAGCAGTTAAGGAATTTGCTTATCAATGATGACAGTTACACCATTCGTTCCAATTTTCACTGGCTCGCTAAAACCTTGCAAATCACCGCTAGCGGTTGTCGCCTGGCCCGATTTAGAAATTCTCGCTTCGATAACGACTTCAGGAAAACTAGAAATCTTCATTGCTGGCATCATTGCCATTTCGTCAGTCAACGAGAACGCTGCGGGGAGATCACTTGCTTTGAGTCGCAAAATAGCCAGTGGCATTTTGGGTCCTGTTTTTGCGCGGGCATAGATGAAAAGCGTATCATTCGGCGAAAACTTGCCAACCAATGCATTATTTAATGTCACTTGCCCAGAAATACCGGTACCGGATGCGGCCGCGTTTGTTTGTTGTGCTTCTACAGGTTTTGCTTCCGGCTGCTTGGGTTGCTCAACAGCATCTGATTTAATAGCTTGCGACTGTTCGGCCTGCGCTAAATGTTCTACCGGTGCTTTAGATACATCGCCAGATGCCAGTGATTTGGCCTGTTGGATACTGTCTTTGACCGATTTGGCCAGTTGGGAATCCGCAGGAATAACACCCAATAATTTTTCCCAATGTGTAGCCGCTTGAGCATATTGATTTCGTTCAAACTCCGCTGTACCTGCTAGTGCTAAAGCCTTGGGATATTCCGGATCAATTTTCAGTGCTGCATACACTAATTCCGTGGGCTTACCTGCTAAACTACCTTGATTGGTCATGGCAAGGACATCTGCATAATCGCTCATAATCTGCGGATTATCGGGCACGATTTCATTCAGTTTGCCATATGTCTTACCTGCTTCGTCATAACGCCCCATAATCGCATAGGTACGCCCTAACATCACCCAACCTTCGATATCTCCAGGATCTTTTTCAAGACGCGCAATTAAATTTTCTAACACCGAAGCAAAATTATCATGACCAGCAGGAGAATCGCTGCCACTTCCCTGAGGTTTTGTCACATTCGCGAGCTGCGACTGAGGTAATAATCCTCGCGTATCTCCAACTGCTAAATAGAGCGAAACAGCCGCCAGTGGCAAAGCCAAAACAATGACGATTGCCGTAGCAACACTATGCAATTTACCTATTTGTTTAACAGTTGCATTACCCTTGTGATCAGGCACATCTTGCAACATGCGTTGTTGCAGCTCTTGCTTACTTTTATTGTATTGTTCTTGCGTCAGAATATCGTTTTGCAAGTCCCTATCCAACTCGGTCAATTGATCGCGATAAACCGAAATATTAAGCGCATCATGCTCGAGATTCGTTTGTTTAGATTCTCGACTTCTCAGCAGCGTTGGAATAACGAATAATAATGCGACAACAATAAAAACACCTGAAATAACCCAAAATGACGTTGTCATGCAGCTTACCTTTTTTTCTCATTGAGCAGATTTTCTGCTTTTGTTTGCTCTGCTTCAGATAGTGAAATTTCTTCGATTTGTTCGCGCCGACGCTTCAAAAATGTCAGCAACGAGATAAATCCAATTACAAATAATAGAATCGGGCCAAACCACAGTAAAAGCGTGGTTGGCTTCATGGGAGGGTTGTAAAGAACGAAATCGCCATAACGATCAACCAGAAATTGAATAATTTCTTCATCGCTCTTGTTTTCTTTTATTTTTTGTCTGATTTCACGACGCATGTCGTTAGAAAAATCGGCACGAGAATCCGCAATCGATTCATTCTGACAAACCAAGCAACGCAAATCCATCGTGATAGCGAGCATTCTTTTTTCGACTTCTAGGTCTTCCGCCACTGGTAATGCCTCTTTTGCCCAGACTAAAGAGGGAATGAGCATGACAATGAGCAAAACAGACACAAGCAATTTTGAAACTTTTAACAGATCATTTTTAAACATTATTTTCCCCTAAGCCTGCTTTTGTAATTCAATGATCAAAGGAATAATGGTTTTTTGTAAAGAATCTGCGGTTACTGGACCAATTTGCTTATGGCGAATAATGCCTTTCTTATCAATAATGTAGGTTTCTGGAACACCATACACGCCAAAATCGATTCCGACTTTTCCATCCGCATCCACTATGCTGACGGTATAAGGATCGCCGAAACGTTTCAGCCATTGCATGGCCGTAGTTCTTTCGTCTTTATAGTTCAAGCCATAGATAGGCACAATACCCGATTTTGCTAGCTCCACCAGCAAAGGATGTTCGTCACGACAGGAAACACACCAAGAAGCCCAAACATTAAGTAACCAAACTTTGCCAATATTATCCGTCGAAGACAGTACTTTATCGGGTTCATGCAAATGGTTTAATTGAAACACTGGCGCAGGTTTATCGATCAGTGGTGAAGGCACTTGACGCGGATTAAGGGTAAGTCCAACCAACAAAAAAGCTGCCAGCACCATAAAAGCAGCTAACGGAATCAAATACCGCATCATGGTTTTTGTGTCTCCGTAACCAAAGTGGCACGAGTAGTTGTTGTTGCCGCAGACATAACCGGTGCTGTCACAGGCGTTTCGTTTGGCTGTGAAGCATCCGTTTCATTTTCTTTAACAACCACAGGATCTTTCTTGCTGATTTTTAAACGATAACGGCGATCTGTTATCGACAGTATTCCACCAAGTGCCATCAGCATACATCCAAACCAAATCCAGTCTACAAAAGGCTTATGATAAACACGTACGACCCATGCGTTATTTTCTAACGGTTCACCCATGGCTACATATAAATCACGGAATAAACCCGTATCAATTGCAGCTTCTGTCATTGGCATACCCGATGCATTATAGGTACGCTTCTCAGGATTTAAAGTGCGATAAACCTGATCACCCTTTAACACCGTAATATCGCCCATAACCGATTTATAATTAGGTCCAGGAAGATTTGTGACGCCATTAAATTGGAAGGTATAGCCACCGACAGTGACTTTGCTACCAATCTCCATCCGTACGTCTTTTTCAGTTTCGTAACTATTGACTATGGTCACGCCTATGATAAAAACCGCGACGCCAAGATGTGCAAAATGCATACCATAGTAACTGCGAGACTGACGCGCTAACCTTGCAAAAATATTGCCAGAACCACTGTTGCTTAACCGATGTTTCACATTAACCACGATGCACGCAATAATCCAAAATGCGAGCAACATTCCAAAGCTAACCAGTGGTTTCCATTCTCCCATCAGATAAGGTGTCGCTAAAGCTGATACGACGCTCACGGCAAACGCCCAACGCAATCTAATGGCTAAGGCTGGCAAGCTTATTTGTTTCCATCGGGCAATGGGGCCAACGCCAATCAAGAAAATGGCAGGTGTCATCACCGGTACAAATACGGCTTCGAAATAAGGAGGGCCAACGGATAATTTACCCAATCCCAAAGCATCGATTATCAATGGATACAACGTTCCTAGCAAAACGCTGCCAGCAGCGACTAACAGCAACAAATTGTTAGCGAGTAATAAAGACTCGCGTGACAACAAATCAAATTTGCCACCTAGACCAACTTTAGGCGCGCGCCAAGCAAATAATATTAGTGACGCACTGATGACGACCACCAGGAACACGAGAATAAAAATACCACGCGCAGGATCTGTGGCGAACGCATGCACCGAAGTCAATACACCTGATCGAACCAGAAAGGTTCCTAGTAAACTCAATCCAAACGCGCAAATGGCCAGTAACACTGTCCAGCTTTTAAAGCTACCGCGTTTTTCCGTTACGGCTAACGAATGTAATAAAGCAGTGCCAACCAACCAAGGCATAAACGAGGCATTTTCAACCGGATCCCAGAACCACCAACCGCCCCATCCTAATTCATAGTAGGCCCACCAGCTACCCATCATGATGCCAACAGTCAGGAAAACCCACGCCACAATCGTCCATGGACGAGACCAACGCGCCCATGCCGCATCCAGTTTGCCACTCAATAGTGCTGCGATAGCAAACGCAAAAGCTATCGAAAAACCAACGTAACCCATATATAACATGGGTGGATGAACCACCATGCCAACGTCTTGTAGTAATGGATTCAAATCGCTACCTTCAGGTGCAGCCGGCAATAAACGATCAAAAGGGTTTGACGTAAATAACAAAAACGCCAGAAAGCCTACGCTGACCAGGCCTAAAACACCGATGACACGCGCGACGATATCATCTGGCAATTGCTTACTAAATACGCTCACCGCAACCGACCATGTCGCTAGCATTAGCACCCATAGCAACAATGAGCCTTCATGCGATCCCCAAGTTGCCGCTAAACGAAAATGAAATGGCAATTCCGTATTGGAGTTTCTCGCCACATTCATGACCGAAAAATCACTGGTAACAAAGGAATAAGCCAGGCAAGAGAAGGCTAGAAAAATAAAAACGAACTGTCCTTGTACAACAGGTCGCGCAAGTGCCATCCAAGATGGAATTCCTCGCGCTGCACCAATAAGAGGCAGTGTGCCTTGAGTAAGCGCTAAAAGTAACGCAAGAATCAAACAAAAATTACCGATTTCTGGAATCATAATGAGCTAAGATCTATAGTAGTTAATGACGATTCGGGATAACAACCGAGGTTATGCTTTTATGTGACTTTTTAAAGCAGGTTTGATTAAAATGATCTATCTAATTCTATTAAATATTCGCTTCATCAACAAACTATTCTGCTAATGATGCTTTCTGTGTTTTTGCTGCTTTTTCTAATGCTTCTGCCGCTTCGGGTGGCATATAGTTCTCGTCGTGTTTGGCCAATACTTCATCCGCCAGAAAAACTCCGTTGTCAGACATCTTTCCTTGTGCAACGACTCCTTTGCCTTCTTTAAATAAATCTGGAAGTATTCCTGTGTAAACAACGGGAATAGTATGACTTGTATCGGTTACTGAAAAATGTATTTTGGTACCTGAATTATCACGTTGCACACTGCCCTCTGTGACGAGTCCACCAATTCTAAAACTTTTACCAATTGGTGCTTCTTTAGCGACTACCTGGGTAGGACTAAAGAAAAAAACCAAATTGCTTTGAAAAGCATTCAAAACTAAAACTGAAGCAACACCTAATGCAGTTACACCCGCAACAATCATTGCTAATTTTTTATGACGTGGTTTCATTTATATCTCTTTTTTGATCGAATTTACGGTTGTGACCGTATTGTTTTTCCAAAGTTCGGCGACGTTTTGATATCAGTATGATTTCACCAACAACACAGACCAATGTCATTGCATAGGAACCCCAAACATAAAATCCATATCCACCCATCGAAAGAAATTCTGACACACTTGACCAATTCATCACGCAATTCCTTCCTTTTGCAATTCGGCAACCCAGGCTGTGTGGCCTTCTCTCTCCAGAATAATAACGCGCACTCGTTTTAATATCACGGCAATCGCATACATCCAGGCTGCAAACACCATGATGAGCATTCCTGTCAACATCGTGGAGGCCATTGCAGGCGCTTGATTCACACTAACAGATGCACCTTGATGCAAGGTATTCCACCATTGCACTGAAAAATAAATGATGGGGATATTCACCACGCCAACCAATGCAATAATCGCCCCAGCTTTGTCAGCACGACGCGGGTCATCAATTGCTGCTTGCAGTGACATAAAGCCAATATATAAAAATAATAAAATCAATTCCGAAGTCAATCGAGCGTCCCATACCCACCAGGTTCCCCACATGGGTTTGCCCCACAACGATCCAGTCCAAAGCGCAAGAAAAGTAAACATCGCTCCGGTTGGCGCAATTGCCGTTGCCATCATGGAGGACAGTCGCGTATTAAAAGCCAAACCAATTCCTGCCCAAATAGCCATCACCACATACAGAAACATAGACATCCACGCCGCAGGAACATGGATAAATATAATCCGGTAAGCCTCGCCTTGTTGAAAATCGGTAGGAGCCACAAAAAAACCGACATACAATCCACTCACCAATAAAATTGCTGCTAACACAGCAAATACTGGAATCATTTTCCCTGCCAAAGAATAGAAGCTCGAAGGGGAAGAATACTTATACCAATTGATCGACATAAAATATAAATTAATATACTACCAATGTAAATTTCCTAATTGTTTTAGATACTTATATGCTATAGAATCTAGCATTTGCTTTCGCCTACGATTTATCCTAACTTATTTTAACCTTCGATTCTATACTAAAAACAATCAACGAGAATCGCTTTCTATAAAAATTAGTGGTAATGCCGCAAAAAGTTGCTCTAAGAGCTGAGATTGGAATCGATTGCAATAATAGTTAGAGCAAAACTATTCTAAAGACACTCGCAAAGACCACGCTGTCACCCAAGGCGCAAAAACCAGTGACACGAGCAGAAATGCACCAATCAACGATAAGTGAGCAGCAAAATCAATCCCAGCCATATTCGCCTCTACCGCGCCAGAGCCAAAAATCAATATGGGAATATATAAAGGAAGTACTAGCAATGAAACCAGTACTCCTCCACCTCTAAGACCTAGTGTCAATGCGGCACCGATTGCTCCTATCAAACTCAATACGGGCGTACCAATCAGCAATGAAATCACTAACACCGATAGTGCGTCACTTGGTAAATCGTATTGTATTCCCAATACGGGTGCCATTAGTACCAGTGGTAATCCACTGACCAACCAATGCGCGAATGTTTTACCTAAAACAAGTAATGATAACGATTGAGGCGAGATCATCATCTGTTCTAAAGTGCCATCTTGATAATCGTTAGAAAACATACGGTTCAGCGATAGCATAGAAGCCAATAGAGCTGCTACCCAAACAACACCGGGCGCCATTGTTCTTAGTAAATTCATTTCAGGTCCGACACTGAGTGGAAATAAACTGACCACAATGACAAAAAAGAATAGGGTAATTAAAACATCGGAGCGACGGCGTACAGCCAGCAAAAGATCGCGCTTTATAATCCATACCAACATAGTATCAGGCCAATTGTAATTGAGTGATCGACGAAGATTGGATGTCAATTTCCTGATGCGTTGTCATCACCACCATGCCTTCGTGCTGCAAATGCAATTCCAGTATTTCACGCATCAACTGAACCGCAGCGACATCTAAAGCTACAAAAGGCTCATCCAAAATCCATAATTTCGTTTTACATACGAGCAAACGCGCTAAAGCAACCCGTCGGCGTTGGCCCTGCGACAATACTTTAACGGGCAAATATTCACGTCCACTCAACCCAATTTTTCCAAGCGCTTGATGTGCTTCATTAATACTGATTTCAAATCCCGATAACGCGCTTGAAATCTGCAAATTTTCAATCACAGTCAAATCATCTTTGACGCCACCCAAATGACCGATATACGTTACATTAGCAAAGTATTCTTCATTCGCCGTGCGAATAGAGACTCCATTCCAGTGAATTTCCCCTGCCGCAGGAATCGACAAGCCACACAACATGCGCAATAAACTGGTTTTTCCACTGCCATTAGCCCCGCGCACTTGTAATAAGCTTCCGGGCTCAAGCGAAAAATGAATGTTTTTGAAAAGTTCTCGATCGCCGCGTACACACGCGATATTGATTCCTTGCAACACGATTTGGATAAGTCAGTAGATAAAAGCTTACGATTATAACGCATTGCGGATACAGACAACATGTAAGTATTAGAACACCGCCGTTCCGTCGAAAAATCTATAGGGGTAAGATACAAGCTTGTATCTGTCCATTTGTTTAAAAAAACTCCCTTTCAGGACATACTCTGAAAGGGAGTTTTCTTTTGCTTTTTGAAGATACGTGCTACAAACAACGCTAACAGGTGCTGACTACATCCTTCGGTGATTAACGTCGTCTTTTCGTTGTACTTCCTCCCAACAATGACCCAAACAGGCCGCGGGTAATTTCTCGCGCTACGGATGTGCCGACCGAACGAGCGGCGCTTTTCGCAAATGCGGTAATCATGCCATCGTGCTGCCCGCCTCGCTTTCCGGTCGAACCGAAAATCAGGCTGCCCAATCCACTCAAAACGCCTTCGGTAACTTGCCCGACAACGCCACCTGATTGTTCTGAGTCAGCAGATTGTTTTTGTTCTGCGTTTCCAGAACTTGCCGCGCGGTTTTGTAATTTTTCAAAAGCGCTTTCACGATCGATAGTTTGTTCGTAGATACCCGCGACTAATGAAGACTCGAGAAGTTGTTTACGCTCTTCCGGAGTGATCGGTCCAATTTGACTGGTTGGCGGCAAAATGAAAGTACGTTCGGTAATACTTGGCGAGCCGTTAGTGTCCAAAAAAGAAACCAGCGCTTCGCCAACCGATAATTCCATAATGGCTTGCTTGATATCGAGCTTCGGATTCGGGCGCATCGTTTCAGCAATAGTCGAGACTGCTTTTTGATCACGTGGCGTAAATGCACGTAGCGCGTGTTGAATACGATTGCCCAACTGGCCCAGAATTTTTTCCGGGATATCCAACGGATTTTGGGTAACAAAGAAAATACCGACGCTTTTAGAACGAATCAACCGCACGACTTGTTCGATTTTTTCTAATAAAGCGGGTGATGCCGTGCTAAATAATAAATGCGCTTCATCAAAAAAGAATACCAATTTCGGTTTATCTCGATCACCCGTTTCGGGAAGATTTTCGTACAATTCGGATAACATCCACAACAGATAGGTGCTATATAATTTAGGGGAATTGAGCAATTTGTCAGCGGCGAGAATGTTGATGACGCCTTTTCCATCGACGGTTTGCATTAAATCTTCGATGTTCAACATCGGCTCGCCAAAAAATTTGTCGCCGCCCTGTTCTTCGATTTGTAGCAAGCTACGTTGAATGGCGCCAATTGATGCGGAAGAAACATTACCGTATTGTGTTTTAAAATCCGCAGCATTATCACCAACAAATTGTAGCAATGCACGTAAATCCTTCAAATCCAGCAATAGCAATCCGTTGTCGTCTGCAATTTTAAAAACTAACGCTAAAACCCCTTCTTGAGTTTCATTTAAATTGAATAACCGTGCCAATAACAGAGGTCCCATATCAGAGATGGTTGCGCGAACAGGATGACCGCTTTCTTGCAAAGTATCCCACAACGTTACGGGATAACCTTGCCAGCTCGGCGCATCGACCTTTAGCATCTCCAGACGCTTTTTCATTTTTTCGGATAGCGATCCTGGCTTGCAAATCCCTGTTAGATCACCTTTCACATCCGCCATGAATACCGGAACGCCAATATTGGAAAAGCTCTCTGCCAGCTTTTGCAATGTCACCGTTTTGCCAGTGCCAGTTGCGCCGGTGATGCATCCGTGCCGGTTTGCCATGCTAGGCAGAAGCGTCAATTCTTTTTCACCTGATTTTGCAATAAGTAATGGATCGGTCATGTGTGTTCTATCCTTCTGGAATGGAGATTCACAGTAGGCTTGTCGAAGACAAGCTTTGTTAGAGAAAGAAATGAATGTAATGAATGACCTGGCCTATGTCAATCAAATTGTAGATTTAAATTTTAGAGATAAAAATATTGATTGATCACGCTTATTTGATATAAATCAATAGAAGTTTAAAAACCCCTATGTGATCAACAATCGCATCAATGTATCGTAATTCGTTGATTCTAATTGATATCTTTCAACGATATACATTTCTCGTATATGAATTGCACGGAAATTTCGCTTCTTATCAAAAGAATAAATTTTATTGCTTCAATTTAAAATCCTAAGCCTAAAACTAAACCTCCTGAAAGCAGCGAGGTATCACTGCATGTTTCAAAGTACAAATTTTCGAAAAATGTAGCGTAAGTTTATTTTTATGAAAGGAAATCAATAGAATGCGCGTAAATTTACCAATTACTGATATCGAATATCCCATCACTGAAGATACGCTGATAGTCTCTACAACGGATACAAAAGGCAGGATTACCTATGTCAACTCAACTTTTATTGAAGTCAGTGGATTTTCTCAAGATGAATTGATCGGTAAGGCGCACAATATTGTTCGTCACCCCGATATGCCGCCACAAGCTTTTGAAGACCTTTGGCAAACCTTAAAGGGAGGTTCAACTTGGACCGGATTGGTGAAAAATCGCCGCAAAAATGGAGATTTTTATTGGATCAGAGCCAATGCAGCACCTATCAAAAGGAATGGCCAAGTAACAGGATATTTATCGGTTCGCACCAAAGCATCCCAAAAAGATATCGATGCGGCGATTCCTATCTATAGAAAATTCTTAGAAGACAAGGCCGACAATCTTAAAATCCAAAATGGACAAGTCATTAGAACAGACTTAGCCGGTAAAATAATGGCGTGGTTCAAAATGGGCGTAAATAAGCAAATTAATGTGTTGATGTCGATTTTAGCTTCGCTATTTGCGATCATTGGCGGCGTTGCTTTATATTCTGAGTCTTCTCAACAAACTTTCACCAGCGCAAACGCCACGATATCCTTTTTATCATTTTTAGCAGTGGCCACTTGCTTTTCTTTCGCCTTCTTACTGAAAAAAAGAATTGTTGATCCGATCAATCAAGCTACTGAAATCGCCAGTTTAATTTCTTCTGGAGAATTGACGCAAACCATTTCAGCGAACCGACGCGATGAATTTGGCAAATTACTCGAATGCTTATCACAAGTTAGCGTTAATTTAAGAGCGACAATTTTAGATATCCAAAAAAATGCAATCGCGGTTCATCATGCATCGAAAGAAATCGCCGCAGGAAATATGGATCTTTCGGGCAGAACAGAGCAGCAAGCGTCAGCGCTACAAGAAACTGCGGCGAGCATGGAAGAACTGACTTCAACGGTAGGAAAAAATACCGATCACTCTTCCAGTGCGGGACAATTAATCGATAATGCAAGATCGATCACCATGCAAGGCGGCAGTGTCATGAAAGAAGTAGTCACCACGATGTCATCAATCAAAGAAAGCTCAAGTAAAATTGCAGACATTATTACCGTGATTGACGGCATTGCTTTCCAAACCAACATACTGGCATTGAACGCGGCTGTTGAAGCTGCTCGTGCAGGAGAACAAGGCAGAGGATTCGCCGTGGTCGCGACAGAAGTGAGAAACTTAGCACAACGAAGCGCAACCGCAGCAAAAGAGATCAAAGCGTTAATTGATGATTCGGTGCAACGAGTTCACGACGGTACGAGTTTGGTCAGTCAAGCTGAAATGACGATGAGCGAGATTGTTAATTCCATATCGAATCTAAATTCAATCATGGGAGAAATAACTTACGCCTCAAAAGAACAATTCAGCGGTATTAATCAAGTGTATGAAGCAGTTTCGCAAATGGACGAAACAACACAAAACAATGCCGCATTGGTCGAACAATCTGCAGCAGCGGCAGCCTGTTTATCCGAACAAGCAGAAGAGTTGGTTGGTGCAATTTCAATCTTCAACGCAACAAAAAATGGTGATTCGAATAATGTCATGCCTTTCATGACAAAAAAACCATCCAAAAAAATAGCGGATAAAACTGAACGCATGAGATCAGCAAGCTAGCATTTCTAGAATAAAGCACCCGCCGCTGCAAGCAGCAGGGTGCTTTTATACACTCTTTAATCTGTTAGTTTTCTAAAGGCCTTCGCCCAAAGAGAGGGGAATTGAATCCATAGAAATTAAAGAAATCTCTGATGCAACTTGGTTTAAAACAAACAATCCCCAAAAACCACGTAATTCAACATCTTACTCGACTAACACAATCATTGCGCCGGTCTTGAGCCTAGCGAAATAATGTGTTCAAATAAACGTATAACTGCTTCGTTTTAAAATCTCACGTACACAACTCATTAAGTTGTATGTAACGGATCTAACTTTTCACAAAACTCGTATTCAGTTAAAAACAAATTTTATATTTTACAGGTTGTTATTGCATGTTTATCAGCACACTCGATCTTTTCAAAATTGGTATTGGACCCTCCAGTTCACACACGATGGGTCCCATGGTAGCCGCCAAAAATTTTCGGGACCGATTAGAAAATTTCGTCTCTCACAATGCAATTCCAGAATTTCTTCAAGTTCGTTGCACGTTACGAGGATCGCTTGCTTTCACGGGAAAAGGACATGCAACGGATCGCGCGGTTACTTTAGGCATGCACCGACATACGCCGATCGCGTTGGCAAAAGAAGATGTCAATACGCTTTTTCAACAACTGTGGCAGCAAACTTCGTTTTATACCGATAATCACACGTTGATTCATTTCAATCCTGCTGATGACATTATTTTTGACCGTGGCGATCCACTACCTGAGCATCCCAATGGCATGATTTGTCAATTGCTTGATGGCACTGGCAAAACGCTGCTCAGTGAAACTTATTTCTCGATTGGGGGTGGTTTTATTTCAACTATCGCTGAAATTGATCAAATCATTGCGCCGCTTAAAATTGAGCCGGTTCAATCATGTGGTTTTCCTTTTGAGAATGCTAACCAGATGATGAAAATGTCGATCGATAGCCAATCTTCTGTCAGCGCTATGAAAAGAAGCAATGAACAAGAACGCATGAGCGAATCAGAACTCAATCGCGGCCTCGATGCTATCTGGAATGCGATGCGCACTTGTTTAGAAAAAGGCTTAACAGCAGAAGGCAGGCTTCCCGGTGGCCTCAACATCAAACGCCGTGCGAATGCGTTATACCAACAATTAACCAATCAACCCGATAAAGCCAATATGAATGATTGGCTTTGCGCCTATGCCATGGCGGTTAATGAAGAAAATGCTGCGGGGCACATGGTTGTTACTGCGCCAACCAACGGCGCTGCTGGAGTGATACCAGCAGTCATTTACTATTTGGTTAAGCATGAAAACATATCATCTGAGCAAGTACGTGATTTCTTGTTAGTCGCTGGCGCGATTGGCGGACTAATCAAGCACAATAGCTCGATTTCCGGTGCGGAAGTGGGATGCCAAGGTGAAGTAGGATCTGCTTCTGCGATGGCTGCAGCAGGAGTCTGCGCGGTAAAAGGCGGAACGACAGAGCAAATCGAAAATGCGGCTGAAATTGCATTGGAACATCATTTAGGGATGACTTGCGACCCCGTCGGTAGCCTTGTTCAAGTACCGTGCATCGAACGCAATGGCTTTGGCGCCATTAAAGCTTATACTGCAGCCTCATTAGCATTGCGCGGTGATGGGCAGCATTTTATGTCGTTGGATAATTGCATTAACGCGATGAAACAGACCGGATTGGAAATGTCCACAAAATACAAGGAAACTTCCTTAGGTGGTTTGGCTGTTAGTATTACTGAATGCTAAGCAGGTTTGAATTTATCGACTATCAATGCGATTTTTTAATCACACTGCGCAAGCGTCTAATGCCATAAAAAACGACCAGTATCACGACCGGAATGGCAAGGCCGGTTAATAATTCGACATTGATCTCATGGCCGGCTGCTTTGAAGGCTTTGAATCCATAGCCAAGTATACTCAGTAAATAATAACTCAATACGACGACAGACAGCCCTTCGACTGTTTCTTGCAACCGCAACTGTAAATGCGCACGTTGGTCCATCGATTTCAACAAATCGCGGATCTGCCCTTCCATCGACAAGTCGACTCGCGTGCGAAGCAAAGCTGTGGCACGCTCTAATCTTGTTGACAGTGTTTCCAACTTGGAATTAACCAATTCACACGTACCCATTGCTGAAGACAAACGTTGAATCATGAATTCTTGAAGCATTTGCAATCCTTCGATGCGCTCCTCTCGCAATTCGGTAATACGTAGTTTGACGATATCATAATACGCCCGTGATGCATTAAAACGATGACTGGTTTGTTCTGATAATCGTTCTGTTTCAGCGGCCAATTTAGTCAGTTCGTATAATAACCGCTGTTCATCTTCGATACTGCTTGCTTCCACGCTATTCGCCGTTATTTCCGCTAAACGCTGATCCGCCCGCGCCAACTGTGGGATGATTTTTCGCGTAATCGGCAATGGCAGCATGGCTAACATACGATACGTTTCAATTTCCAATAATCGCTGAATTAGCCGCCCCACTTGGCGACTACGTAAATTCTCATCATGAATCAAAATACGTCCAAAACCATCCGGATGAATTTGATTATCGCTCCATATCGTAGCGGCACCACCCGCGACTTTCGAGCCGATTACAGTTCCTGAGGTAAAAAATGCGGATAACTCATGTAAACCCCGCTTGGGAAGAATCCTATCTTCCAAAACGATATGAGTAGCGACGAGCAACTGACCCGGCAAGCGCGTCAACCAATCTTGCGGAACATAAGTAATCGCAGGTTGCTGAAAAGGTATGTCAAATGGCTGGGTACGATATATCGTATAGGTAGAATATTCCGTATGCCGTTCCCATCGCAGTCGAAACTCACCACAATCCACATTAAAATCGTTTTCGTGCGACTCAGGAGGATTCACTTGGAAGTTAGCGCACAATTCCGCAATCAAATGGCGTTCTTGTTCAATCCAATGACGGTCTGACAACAAAACCAAATGGGAAAGCTGTAACGGCGGCAGCAATAACTCATACACCGCGGCATTGAGTTCGGCATGCAATTCCTGACGTTCACTATATTCAGGAATAGCAGACATTATCGTTTTAGCCGACGAGGAAGATTGATTGGGCAAAGAAACAGTGCGATTCATAAAAAAATCACGATTTATTTTTCATCATTTCCTTGAGATTCGCAAAAGGATTGAATGTAGCGGTTGCATCGACCGAATCGCCACCGACTCGCCCCATCGCATCTTTTAACTTGGAATGCTCATTTTCATGGCAGTAGGTACACAACAATTCCCAATTACTGCCATCGGGCGGATTGTCGTCGTGATTGCTGTTTTTATGATGCACTTCAAGCAACTGGAGATTTTTATGATCGAAGCTGCGTGCACACCGTCCACAAATCCACGGAAATAATTTCAATGCTTGTTCACGATAGCCCTGCGCGCGCTTTTCTGCTTGACGGCGCGCTTCCAAGACGATTTTATCCAGCTTATTGGTGTCTTTACTCATAATAGTCGACTCCTTTGTTATCGAAAATTCACATCAATACTATTTTTCAGCGACAATAGAATTTCAACGCCCGTTATATAACTGCTCAATCACTTCACGATATTTTTCCAGCACTTTATTACGCTTTAATTTCAGTGTCGGCGTTAAAAATCCGTTATCGACTGTCCACGGCTCGTCAATCACAGCAATACGACGTATTCTCGCATAACCCGGAAATGCGTTGGTTTGACGAGTAACCTTGTCAAGCAATACTTCTTCAACGTGACTTTTTTGTCCATTTTGGTTAAGCGTTTGATCCAGACCATATTTGGTGAAAAATTTTTCTTTAGCATGCGCATTGAGCACGGCTAACACACTTAAGAATGAACGCCCCTCCCCTACGATCATGACTTGATCAAAAAGCGATTCTTGCAAAATTGCCGCTTCCATATCTGCTGGAGGTATTTTTTCGCCGGTTGACAATACGATGATTTCTTTATGCCGACCGGTAATAAAAATATGACCTTGTTGATCGATACGCGCTACGTCTCCAGAATTCAACCAGCCATCCGCCGATATTGCTTGTTTGGTTGCTTCTTCGTTTTTCCAGTAACCCAACATGACATTCGGACCGCGAATCATTAACGCATCGTTTTCCCCTAAATTCACTTGCACACCTGGCAAAGTGAGGCCAATACTGGCAGGCACGTTATCATCAGGGCGGTTGACGCTGACCACTGGACTGCTTTCAGTCATGCCATAGCCTTGTAGAATCGGCAATCCTAATCCGATGAATACCCGAGAAACTTCCGCAGACAGCGGCGCACCGCCGCTAATAACAAAACGCAATCTTCCACCCAATTTATTGAGTACTTTATCTGCGATCATTTTTTTCAACAAAGGCCACAACAGCAACTTCAAGCTCCAACAGGCTCTACCCTGCTGATATTCAAACCGTTGATATCCGACATCCACTGCAAGATTAAACAACCACCGCGAGAAACTTGAGCTCTCGTCCAATTTAGCGCGAATTCCTGCATAAATACGTTCGAAGATCCGTGGAACCGAAATCATCAAGGTAGGGCGAATCGACAGCAAATCTTCTTGCAACTCAGGAATCGAACGATTAAACGCGATAGCGCCTCCTGCCATTATCGAAAGATAGTAACCAGAAGTGCGCTCAAACATATGCGACAGGGGTAAAAATGAAAGCATCCAATCCGTTGTATAAATGGTGACCGTTTCAGTGCTCGCATAAGCATTGGTCAAAATATTATGATGACTGAGCATGACACCTTTGGGTCGACCGGAAGTGCCGGAGGTATAAACAATCGTCGCTAAATCGTGGGGATCTTTGTCCAAATGTTTGACTTCACCGGCCTGTGCTGGCAACCAATCATGCACTGACACGACTTGTGGTTTCGATATATCTAAATTTAAATCCGCACAGCGCAATACAACGATGCGTTGCACCTTATCGATGCTCAGTTTTTGTTCCGGTGTTAAGGCAAGAAAATCGCGCCATTTTTGCACATCTTCCAACAATAAAATTTTGGCTTCTGAATGATCCAGCACATAAGCTGCATTTTCCGCGCGATCGTCAACGTAAAGTGGCACGACCACTAAACCTAATCCGAGTGCCGCTTGTTCAAACATAATCCATTCCGGACAATTTCTTACCATGACGGCGACTCGATCGCCTGGGACCAGTTTTTCTTGTTCCAAAGCGCCTTGCCACCGCGCGATAAACCGATCCATGTGACTCCAAGTATAGCTATCCCATTGCTCGGTCAATTTATTGAAATAGCGATAGGCCACTTGCTCGCCCGAACGCTTTACCCGTTCTCTAAAAAGGCCATCCAGTGTTTTTGCTTGATCAACCGAGATTACATCAACACTATCATGCGGTTTTTCTGGCTGCATCACCCTACTCCTCTTCTCAAGCGATTCGCTCAATATCAATTAACTTGTTCTTTATCGTGATGGCTAAAATCCTTGGTGAAATCATCCACCTTGATTACTTTACTTCGCAATTCTCTCAATTGATTAAGCAATTCCGCTTCTGCTGCACTAATGAAATTCAATTGCAACGCTTGCGCAATCTTTTCTTTTCCTTTCGCGGTAATACGTTTTGCTTTGACGCCTTCACGTATTTTTGCTTCCGCAGCTTCACTATCGATCGCACATTGGAATGCTTTCTCTAAATCCGCTAACGGTTCAGTTTCTTTTGCAGAATTAGCCGCTTTGGGAACATACATTCCGTCAGTCAAACGATCTCGATCAACGCCTGGTTTCATCAAAAATCGTGCTACTTGATGTGATAATTCGTCACTGGGCGGTTTACACCGTTTACCCAGGGGAAATACCAGTCCTTTCAAGATCCAAACAAAAACGATCGGTACGGGAAAATTGGTTAGAAATTCATCAAAAGCGTGTTGTATGTGATAAAACGCATCCTGCATTGACCAATGCAATAATGGCAAATCGGCACTTTGCCGCCCTTGATCCTCAAAATGCTTTAAAGTAGCCGAACATAGATACATCAAACTTAGGATATCGCCCAAACGCGCTGATAATCTTTCTTTGCGCTTCAGTGAGCCGCCTAAACGCATTAAAGCAATATCCGCTATGCACGCAAAGCTTGCTGAAAAACGTGTCAACTGCCGATAATAGATCGCGGTTTCGGGCAAGCAATTTTCCGGCACAATATTTTTTAAATGGTTGCTCAATAAACCGTAAAACAAGCTATTAAACGTATTTCGTAACGTGAATTTGATGTGCCCAAATAATGCAGCGTCAAATGTTTCCAAAGCGTTTTTCTGATCATTATCGTGAGCCGCGTTGACTTCTTTTAACAAGTAAGGATGACAACGGATCGCTCCTTGACCAAAGATAATCAAATTGCGCGTCAATATATTAGCGCCTTCAACCGTGATACCGACGGGCATTTGCTGGTAAGTGCGCCCGAGATAATTGCTGGGTCCGATGCAAATTCCTTTACCGGCATGAATATCCATCGCATCGTTAATCGCTTGACGGCCACGTTCGGTCAGGTGATATTTAACGATGGCAGATCCGACTGAGGGTTTTTCTCCCAAATCGATTGCACTTGCGGTCATGACACGCGCCGCATCCATCATATAAGTATTACCGCCGATTCGCGCTAACGCTTCTTCGATCCCTTCAAAATAACCAATAGGAAGTTTGAATTGCACACGTACACGGCTATAAGCTCCGCTGGTTCGTGCCGCGAGCTTAGCTGCGCTAACGCCGGTTGCTGGTAATGAAATGGCTCGGCCTGCGGCCAAACAATTCATCAGCATGCGCCATCCTTGCCCAATCCTTTCCTGCCCGCCAATGATCCAATCCATCGGGATAAACACATCTTTTCCAGAATTAGGGCCATTTTGAAATACTGCGTTCAATGGATAGTGGCGCCGCCCGATATTGACGCCCGGTGTATCGGTAGGTATCAGCGCCAAGGTAATACCGAGATCTTCAGCGCCACCGAGTATTCGATCCGGGTCATACAGTTTAAACGCTAAACCCAACAATGTTGCAACAGGTCCTAAGGTAATATAACGTTTATCCCAAGTGACGCGCATACCTAACACATCGCTTTGACCATCGTGGTCTTGGCGGCACACGACGCCATAATCCGGCATCGATCCTGCATCAGAACCCGCTTCGGGAGAAGTCAGCGCAAAACAAGGAATTTCCAAACCTTTTGCCAATCTCGGCAAGTAGTACTCTTTCTGCTTTTCGGTACCATAATGTAATAACAACTCCGCCGGACCGAGTGAATTGGGCACCATCACGGTGACTGCGGCAGTTCCGCTACGCGATGCAATTTTCATCACCACTCCAGAATGCGCCAATGCAGAAAACCCATAGCCGCCATACTGTTTGGGGATGATTAAGCCAAAAAAACCATTATCGCGAATGAATTGCCAAACTTCAGGCGGCAAATCTTTTAATTCGTGCGTAATTTTCCATTCGTTCAACAAACTGCAAAGCTGCTCGACCGGTCCATTTATAAATGCTTGTTCTTCTTCGGTTAATTGTGGTTTAGGATAGGATAATAATTTCTTCCAATCGGGTTTGCCACCGAATAAATCGCCTTCCCACCATACTGTACCCGCATCGAGGGCTTCTTGCTCAGTTTGCGATATTTGCGGCAACATACGGCGGAAAATTTGTAATATGGGTTGCGACACCAAAGTTTTGCGTAACACGGGTACCATTACAATAACGCTGGTGATTACAACCACAATTAAAATGACAGAAAAAAGAAACGATAGCATGGGTATTTTCTCCGCAATGGTTTGAATGAACAGCTTAATATTCAAATGTGAACTGTGCAAAAATGGAACCGATGGGTAAAATCCGGTTCCGTACAAAACTTACGTTACCAAATGTACCTGATAATCTTTCAAAGCTCTATACTATCCCGATATTTTTATGCCATGTTATTGAATGAAATTAAGCGCAGTCATTGCATCACAATCAATTTCGCTTCATTCAGAAAAAACTGTTATTTCTTTCTATTGCTTAGGAAACATTTATGTCCAATGATACGTTGACACTTGCACAACAATTAGTTGCTTGCGCTTCTTTGACGCCAAACGATAATGGCTGTCAACAAATTTTGATTGAACGTTTGAAAAAACTCGGTTTTCAAATTGAAAATATGCGTTTTGGTGAGGTAGACAACCTTTGGGCACGCCGTGGCGATTGCACTCCAGTTGTATGCTTTGCCGGCCACACCGATGTCGTACCGACAGGCCCGTTGGATCAATGGGATAGCGATCCATTTGTGCCGACCATTCGGAATGGTTGCTTGTATGGGCGCGGCACTGCGGATATGAAATCCT
This sequence comes from Nitrosomonas sp., assembly GCA_020890945.1. Taxonomy (GTDB): domain Bacteria; phylum Pseudomonadota; class Gammaproteobacteria; order Burkholderiales; family Nitrosomonadaceae; genus Nitrosomonas. Next base: position 10,615 of record JAJHPK010000029.1, on the reverse strand, counting down.
CGCTCGCTGCTTTTATCACCGCAATCGAAGCTTTCATCGCCCAACATAATGATCACTCAGGTTCAATCGCATTGTTGATCACCTCCGATGAAGAAGGAATTGCAGTGGATGGCACCGTCAAAGTCGTCGAAGCCTTACAAGCACGTGGAGAACTATTAGATTACTGCATCGTCGGCGAACCTACTTGTGTGGATACACTAGGAGATACCATCAAAAACGGCCGACGAGGTTCATTATCCGGTCATTTAACGGCTAAAGGCATCCAAGGCCATATCGCTTATCCGCATCTAGCCAAAAATCCGATTCATCTCGCCGCGCCGGCTATTGCCGATTTAGCCAATACCGAATGGGATCAAGGCAATGAATATTTCCCACCCACCACCTGGCATATTTCTAATATTCACGGCGGTACGGGTGCAACCAATGTTATTCCAGGCAAACTCGAACTGTTATTTAATTTTCGCTTTTCGACCGCCAGCACTGTTGAATCACTCAAAAAACGTGTGCATGACATTCTTGATCGACACAAACTCGAGTATGATTTGGCATGGGAATTGTCCGGAAAACCTTTTCTCACACCCAAAGGTGAGTTAGCCGATGCCATAAGTGATGCGATCAAGCAAGTTACTACAATCGATCCGGAACTCTCTACTTCCGGAGGCACCTCGGATGGGCGTTTTATTGCAGATATTTGCAGGCAAGTCGTTGAATTTGGCCCTCGCAACGCTACGATTCATAAGATCAACGAACATGTGCAAGTCGATGATCTCGAAAAACTTTCTGAGATATATCGATTAACTTTAGAAAACCTGCTGATTCATCAGATGAAATAACTGTCACTTACGTTTTTTGGATGATTCGGTTAATTTGATTGAGCATCGTTTCATGATCGTGATAATCAACAGAAATAGTATGTAAGATGCCGAGATGCTGCAATCGTAACGAAGGATACGAAGACACTCCCATATCACGCGCAAACTGGATCTCTCGCTGCAGTTCGTTTTCTATTTCAGCACTGCTTAAATCTTTAGCGAATTGCAACGCATCTAAACCAATTTCACGTGCGCATTCATGTAAAGTTTCTGGTAGCGAAGGATTGCGGGTTTTTTGATAATAGCTCGTTTGAATCGCGCGAATCATCTCGACTTCCGCCGTTAACCGCTGTTTTTTCGCGGCAAGAACCGCACGGCATGCCAGATAAGTTGAACGATACGGGGTATTTCGTGACCAAAAATCCCAATTGAACCGAACATCTCGCACGGTTTTTTCTATTGTTTGCCATGCTTGCTGAACCATTTTTTGTGTATTCAATGGCATCGGTTCGTTGCTATCCGGTGCTAAACCACCCAGAACGCTGATAACTTGAATGTCACCGGGGAGTATTTTCTGTAAGTTAGTCCAACTTTGTGTAAAAGCATAACACCAACTGCACATTGGATCGTGAATATAATAAAGACAAATCATATGATCGAGTTACAAAAAAATGAAGTGAGATTAAGTAACCCCGTCAACCAAACGTCAGTTAATTAACGAATCCGGTTGTCTAAACGAATTTCCTATCGGTTTAAGGCCACATTCTTGAGAAATTATATCCATATCATAGGACCAGAATCACAGGATACTACTATATCTTTTTTGAAAAAAATCTGAAAAAATGACATAACAACATAATACAAGTATTTATTTATATTAATAATTAAGCAATCGTTATGTCACAAATATTTTCTTTTCTGGTTTTTTATAGGGATTTTTAACATGGTACAAGTTTTTGATTTATCGACACTCAATGGTAGCAATGGTTTTATTATAGATAATGATGGTTATAGTGCGGGTATGAGTAATGCTGGGGATGTGAATGGGGATGGTTACGATGATATTGTCACTCTCTATAGTGGCCCCAATTATGACTCAAGTTATGTAATCTTTGGTAAAAATACCCCATTTAACGTAGAAATTAATCGACGGGAGCTCAATGGCAATAACGGCTTTCAATTAATTCCCAACGTTTATGGAGCATTTCAGACTACAACAGCCGGTGATTTTAATGGCGATGGTTTTGATGATTTGTTCGTTGCTGGAACTACTGACTCGGTCAACGCCGCCATTTTCTTTGGTAAAGGTACCGGTTTCAATAAATCTGAATATTTAAACACTGCTTTACAGGACAAAAATACCGGTATCAGCATTGTCGGTGCAAATGCACATTACAGTAGTATATTTAGAGTGAGTAGTGCCGGCGATATCAATGGCGATGATATTGACGATATTATCCTGGCTAAGTATGGGGGAGCGGGGCTTTATAAAGGTGAGTGCTACGTCGTATTTGGTCAAAGTAGCTTTGCCAGTAACAGTATCAATCTCCAAACACTGAACGGTACGAATGGCTTTCGTTTGCATGGCGTCGATGGCATTAACGGACCAGATAATTTTGGCACTACGCTCAGTGGTGCTGGCGATATCAACGGCGATGGTTATGATGATTTGATTGTCGGTGCATCAAACGGCGGTAATAACCCAAAAAATGGAGGATCTGCTTATGTCGTATTCGGTAAAGCCTCTGGATTCGCTGCAAATTTGGACATGACCTCACTCGATGGTACAAATGGGTTCCGTTTGGATGGTATCTCTAGTCTTGATTTAGCGGGTCGCTCTGTTAGCAATGCAGGAGATGTCAATGGTGACGGTTTTTCGGATGTGTTGATTGGCGCTCGTGGTGCTGATATCAATGGAAATGATTCAGGCTCCGGTTATGTCGTGTTTGGCAAAGCTTCTGGGTTTGATGCGGTGATGAATTTGACCGACCTGAATGGCACCAATGGTTTTACCATCAATGGCGAGTCGGCCGGAGATCTATTAGGTAGATCAATCAGTAGCGCAGGCGATGTTAATGGCGATGGTTTTGGCGACATACTGATCGGTGCTGGAGGAGCAGATCATAATGGCGTAGATTCTGGTTCTGTCTATGTTATTTTTGGCAAATCGACCGGTTTTGGCGCCACACTGGATTTGGCTAATTTGGCCAGTGACGCTGGTTTTCGTATAGATGGATTAAAAGCTGGGGATGGGTTAGGAGCTACTGAAAATAGTGTCAGTACCGCGGGAGATATCAATAACGATGGTTTTGACGACTTGATGGTAGCTAATTTATCGAACAGCTATGTGATTTTCGGGAGCAGTGATTTTTCGAATTTAGAAAAAGTCATTAAAGGCACCAATAAAGGCGATATGCTCGTGGGCACTAAAGCAGCCGAACGTTTTGAAGCGGGTAATGGCAACGATACCCTCATCGGAAAAGGTGGGGCCGATACTTACCACGCGGGCAACGGCAACGATTTAATTCGCGTGAGCGATTTGAATTTCAAACTCGTCAATGGCGGTCGTGGTAACGGCGATACTTTAGCGATAGCCGCGGTAGATGCAAATCTGGATTTGGCCAAGTTTTCCGGAAAAATTATGGGGATTGAAAAGATCTATTTGTACGGTCCATCCGGTAGCGATAGCGGCGTGACACTCAATGCAACACAATTAAAAGCATTATCCGATACTACTAATAAACTGATCGTCAACGGTAATCAAGGCGATTATGTGCACATTACTGATGATGGGTGGCAAGACAAAGGAATCTATAATGGCTTTCACACCTATACTAACGCCGATGCTCAATTGGTAGTGGGTGTCAATGTCATGGTGGATTTCATTTAGAATTATTCTATGGTGGGCAGTCGCTGGCATTACTTCGAAAAACAAATCCATCTGGATTTTTTAAATGAATGCAAGTGTACTGCCCCTGCCCTATCTTTCGTTTTTCGACATAGTGTTAATCGTTCGTCAGCTTGAGTCTGGTTGTACATTCAACTGATCAGCCAAAATTGTAACCGTGCAAAGTTCTCGACGTGTCATTTCATTGGTGATACAAATAGACGCCTTCGCTTTATGAACATGAAATAGAATCAACTTACAAATATGCGGGAGATAAGCGCGTTGAAAAAAATTTTATTAATTGTTTTGACGGCCATCGTTCTACTTGGCTGTATAAATAAACCCAAGCCAGTAAAACATGCATATCGCATCACTGATGTTCCACAAGAAGTCATTATCGCCATTGCAAAAGATGCTGTGGCTCAAATGTCGGTATTATTCCCATCAACTAAAACACAGATTCGCTTCACTCACGTCGCATCGGATCAATTTGGTTTAGCGTTTATCGACGGATTGCGCACGCAAGGCTTTTCAGTCAAAGAACATGCGCCTGCTCAGACTTTAGACCAGGTTTTAGCTGATCATCAAGAACAACAAAAACATTTAAATGAAGATATCAATAAAGTCGCCGTCGGTAAAAATGGATTGATCAAGCTAGAAGAGCCTGATAATTCTGTACCTTTATCGTATTTATTAGATCACACCCGCGACAATCACACTATCACACTCACTGCAGGTAATTTGAAATCGATGAGAAGCTATGCGATAGAAGGTGGTGAACTTAGGCCCAGTGGACATTGGATAAACAAAGAACCATAGCGAAAAAAGATTAAAACATATTCCATGAAAAGTCACCATCAACACGTAACCTGGTCAAGTAAGGGGGGGGGTAGATATACCCAACCAGCAGGGAACCCCTTGCAGAGTTGTAATCAGGACTGATTAGTTAGATGCTATCATTGTGTTTTAAAACAATAACGTCGGAGTAATAAGCATAATTTTTCCGAATTTGATGTAACCCGCCGCACCCAGAAAGGGAATTTTCTGAAGCAAATTGATCAATTGATCGACTGGAACTCGATAGAGAAAGCAATCTCAATCGATTATGCATCAGTTTGCGATGCTGCAAGGCAGGCAGCTTATTCGGAGTTGCTGTTGTTTAAGATGCTGAGGTTATTGCTTAGTCCTCATGCTATTAGTCGGAGTTTGGAACGGTGGTTTAAGCGATGAATCGGTGGAAGAGATGGCGAACTCGAATCTCCACGTGATGCGGTTTCTGGGTTTATCGTTGGAAGACGATGTGAGTGACTCATTGTGTGCTATCTCGACTTAGAACGCGGCTAGCAACGGCACAACAAGCATGGGATGGGTTATTAGAGGAAATCCATCGGAAAATCCAGGCTTACAACATCACCCGTTAAACAGGGTTGTTACGTTGACGTGAGCATTACGCAGAGTCCACGCAAACTTAAAACCAAACCAGCTTATGAAGTGGTCAGTAACCGGGAAGAGCGCGGTGATGAAGCGAATACGCAATCAGCCATGCGAGTCATTGAAGTAACGCAACCCGGTGTCGATGCTGAAGCACGCTGGGTCAAAAAAGGCGACAAATCATTATTTGGCTATAAGCAACACACGATAGTCGATGGCAATGGGTTATTGATAGCGACCGAAACCGCTACGGCCAATTGTCATGACAGCAAGCCGCTGCTGGATCTGCTCGATAAAGCCAATATTCAGCCAGGAACCCGCATTCATGCTGACAAAGCGTATTGCAGCCAGAAACATCGCGGCGCTCTAAAATTTCGCGCTATCAAAAACGGCATTCAGAAAAAGTGGCAAAAAATAACTATGGCGTATCACTTGAAAAGACTCCCTAAACTCTTCACTGAGCGTCAAATAATTACACAATTATAGGAATTATTGCGCTCTCGCAACCGGAAATAACCGGTTTAGGGTGATTACTCCCAGTTCACTACAGAAAAATAGCTGAAAAATACTCACAGGCTTACAAATAAATCCACAATTACATTGAAGCAAAAAATTTCCTGGATTTTGCAAGGATCTCAAAATGTATTCGCAGCAATAGTTCTTATTTACCTACTTCTTTCATTCGATACCAAAACCAACTGCCAACTGGGTACATACTTATTTTCCAATAAGTCGGTCAGACGTAAGCTAATCCATTTGCGCGTGGGTATTTCTAGGTAGCGATAACTGCAGATCGCAATTGGCATTACCAAGCCGATCATGCAAGCCACAAACAGCAACGATCCAGTTACGCTGCTTTGTACGGGTATTCCTGTGAGGTTTTCCCAATCCTGTTTTGCGATAAACTTGATGAGGTAATGCCACATATAAATAGAAAACGATAGAAGCCCAAGCGTGTGGATATAGCGAGCATGGAGACATTGGCATAAAAAACCGCGATCTTCCCAGGTGGTCAATACGATCAAAGCCATCAAACCAATCGCTAAAACATCGGCTAAGCCAACATGCAGTACCAAAAAGAGTGTAATACAGGCAGTGATCTGAATGAACGTCAAACATCTATCCGAAAGTGTAGAAATTGCCTTGCGTCCGATGAATAGAATCATGCCGATGGTGAAAGCCGATGCGGCGCGCACAATGGATAAGCGGAAATTCTCATTGACGTCGTTGCTGGCGGCGATACATAGGCAATAAAAAAGAGCGCCCATACATAACAACGCAACTAGAACTAGCTTGCGCTTATCACTATCAATGGTGAGCAAGGTTGCAAAGATCAAATAACAAAAAAATTCTGCGCTCAGTGACCAAGAAGGGAAATTCCAGGTGACCCAGTCAAACATACCCCACGCGTGAATGAGAACAAGGTTGGCTACGAGCGATTCGGCTGTGCGCAAGGAGTCATCGAGCACACAGCAAGCTTCTTCACCCAAACTCCAGTTTATCAATGCTAGTAATATAAAAAATAACACTGTTGCTACGAGTGTAATCAAATGCAAAGGATAAATCCGAGCAATTCGAGCAATCAGATAGTGCATTGCGTCATACATGCTATAGCGCTTGGGATGTTCGATGTCATACACATAGGCCATCACGAACCCGCTAAGGATAAAGAAGAAATCTACCCAGAGATAACCCTTGTAAAGAAAAAATGTAAATTCATCGGGATCTATCGATGAATGTAAAAAAGAGCGAAAATGAACGAAGACAACCATTAAAGCTGCCCAGCCACGTAGGGAAGTATGTGAACGAATTTCTTTTTTATTTGAGATCAGAATCATAAAATGAATTTTTTGATGATAGAAATCTCTCGTCATTTAAGACGAAAGATTTTAAATCTACAGATTAGAAACGTTGGAGTTTGATTGATTTGTAGTAGTTCAAATCTAATCGGGCAAAGCGTTTTAAATCGAGAGTGTTACCGCGTTTGATATAAGTGTTGAAGCCTAAAATCAAACATAAATGCAGGTGAGACTAATATTACATGCTAACGATCCAATCATCAACCGTAAAACAAGATTGCTCAATTTTGTCGAAGCTGTTTCCATCATAGTGCTGAGGGAGTTTGTTTTCGTTACTGTTTTAATTTCCTCCTTTTTTTCATTCACTTTACGGTGCGCTGACCTGCTATCAACTGTAGAATCTCATCTATTTTTGCTTCAGCAAATCCTATGCATTATTTTATAATTTTTATTATTGCGACCTGCCTTGTTTCACTTTGTGTGATCTTGCACTATGAAGCATTGCGATGGTTAGGGTTAACTCTTGGGGCGCATGTGCACAAACGTATTGGTGTTTTACTGGCGATGTTTGGATTGCTTATCGCACACATCCTGGAAATTTGGATTTTCGCGATTGGCTATATTCTGGTACAACATGGCGTGGAATTGGGCCATATTAAAGGGATTGAACACGGTAATTTGATCGATTTTGTCTATTATTCTTCGGTAGTTTATACCACCGTGGGGTTTGGTGACCTAGTTCCGATCGGTCCGATTCGGATGTTGACTGCTGCGGAGGGATTGACCGGTTTGGCGTTAGTCACTTGGTCGGCTTCATTTACTTTTTTGGCCATGCAGCGCTTTTGGCCGCATCCCCTGGCAAGCCCTCACAAAAAATCAGGAGAGCGAGATTGACTTGATGCAAACCTATCAGAAAACAACTATTCAACCGGATTGATTCTATGATAACTATTGTTCGAGCACTGACAACTGTTCAAGTTCAGTAATAACGCTTTCAAAATCGAATTGAACATGCTTGATATTAATTTCTGCCAGTTTTTTTCTTTCTTCCTCTCGGTCTTCTTCGTAAACGCCTAACCGGCCAACAATAATACGCAATTTGGGAAATCGGGTCTTAACTCGCTTGCAGATATATCGAATATGCGTCATGCCGCCAGGAGGGATGGATAAAATGACCAGCAATTTGGGTGATTTTTCTTCGATATCTTTTAGAATATCTGAAACCATAACGCCAAAAGGCAGCGGTATCAAATCGATTCTGTCTGAGTCGATGATATTTTCAAGCATATCCACCATCAGTTCATCGGAAACGTCGTTTTTTGCCGGAATGGCTAGTACGATTGATTTGGGCAAATCGTTCTTGGTATTTTGTTGCGCAGATATTTCAAGATCTGAATTACCTTCGTTTTCCTTTGCTAGCGATTTATCCACCATTGTTTCGATACGCTGACTTTCAAGAATCTGCTTGGTTAGCAGCGTGATCCTCTTATGATCCTCTTCATCCAGTTTATTGGAACGAAAATCGGCACGAGCCAATGACAGTGCTGGCACAATGACTTCATCCAGTGCGTTGGCAATGGAGTGATCTTTAATGTGTTCCTCTATGATCTCGCTGGCTTCATCTTCATCGTCAGCTAATAATCGTTGGTAATATCGATGGTCCACCGATAACGTAGGCTTATCCCCAAGTAAAATATCTAGAAAACCCAAAAATGGCACGTATCGTCCTAACACGGCGAGGCACACAGTCAAAGGAGATGCCAGTATCATTCCAATTGGCCCCCATAGCCATGTCCAAAATGCCACCGCTACTAAAAGCGCTGCTTGTGAAACGCCAATGCCACGACCATATAACACTGGTTCTACTATCATGTTGGTGATTAACTCTAAGACTAAGAATAGAGCGATGACTTTAATTGCGATCGTCCATTCGGGTGAAATTAATAGACTGAGTGCGATAGGCAGTAAAGCGGATAGCCAAGCACCGAGGTAAGGAATGTACCTCAACAAAGCCGCAAAAGCTCCCCATAATATCGGATAGGGGACTCCTAAAAACCACAATCCAATTCCTACCGCTACGCCGTATCCACAGTTGATAAACAGTTGCACCAGTAGATAACGACTGATTCTATCGCTCGCATCGCCGAGTGCGCGAGTGGTATGGGTAATGCGACCCACGCCTACCAACGATATGAATCGATCGCGCAAGTCTTCCCGATTTATCAGCATGAAAATGACCAATACGATGACCAAACCGGCATTTGCTATCGGTTCTAGCACAGGGCCTAACACTTCGCCTAATTCTGCTAGCCGAAAGGGAGTTTCATCAACAACTTTGACTGGGCTTACTTTCTGTAATTCTAAATCGTCAGAATTAGCGGATAGCCCTCTGCTGTTTTTTCTGGCTTCTTCTAATTGCAGATAGAGCCTTTCGGAAACATTACGAATTTTATCGATTAAGCTATCCCGTCCATTTTCATTGAGCTGAGAAATTTTTGTTTTAATATTTTCTTCATACTCTGGATAAGTATCCACCAGCGTATTGATCTGCTGCGTGATAGCGTAGGATGCGCCCAAAAAAATCGACAAAGCTACTATCGTGACTAATACAACCGCAGGTACACGAGGGATTTTTATATCTTCAAGCCATTTAACAGCGGGAATAAGAAGAAATGTGATGAGAATCGATAAAGCAACCGGAATAACGATTACTCGCGCCCAGTACATAAATCCCAAAATAATACTAATGCCAATCAGCATAGAAATAGTGGATTGTTGTGAATCTTGAGCGAACAATGAGAATTTCATTAAAATTTTTCCTAAATTTTTGCTTGAAATACAATACAAATATTAAGTTTTATCAAAACACTGAAAGAAGTTGTATAGCGCTTATTGGGGATGGTAATCCCCCGAGGGAAAGCGGAAATTTAAAAAAGAATTTTCTTGTAATTTAAAGACAGTAGATTCTGCAATGAGGAAATCGAAGTTCAGTGATATCCAGATCATGACGATACGAAAACAAGCTGAGGCAGGAATTTGGGTACCTGAGTTGTACCAAGACAAAGTAATTTATCTTGGTTAGATTTGATCACCGTTACTTTTAAGATAGACCAAAAATTTACTAAAGTAAGTCGATTGCTCATACGTTTTGCCATGATAGAAATGAATTTACTCTTATTATCGTTTCCTGAAAAGTGTATCTAAATTCGCAATGAACAATCTAAAATATAGCTATGTCTATCAACCGAACAATTTACTTTTAGGTTTCTTGATGTCTAATCCTTCGTAAGATACTTTCAATAATCCCTCTACATCGACTAATTGGATGCACTGATTCTTTTTGGTCACTAAATTCATTTTTTCAAGCTTATTAAAAATCCGATGCGCATGGATATAAGAGATACCCAAAACCTCGCTTAACAAGATTTGATTAATAGGAAAAAATTTTGCTTCATTTTCTGGGATACCTACCGAAATCAAACGCGAATAGAGTAAATAAAGCATTTGAGCCATTGAATTGAAACTATTCGCCGAAGTTAATACAATGATGCGTTTTTCTAACACGAGCTATAGTCAAATCTGGTGTATAGAGAATCAAGCGGCATTCTGTTTTTGATCCTCTGCTTGTTTAATACCGTTAACAAATTTAACGCCATTGATTACATCTGCTAACAGATTATAACCTC
>JAJHPK010000026.1 GCA_020890945.1 Nitrosomonas sp. | reverse complement strand
CCAAGACCGATTTGAATGCGAGCTTAGCGGCTGGTAAGATGGTATTGGCGAAAGAAGAAGACGGTGGTGGTGGAGAAGAAGAAGGTGAAGAGGATGAAGAAGAAGACGAATCTGAATCCGAAGGCACCTCTGACGACTCAAGCGCTACTAAAGTCGATGACGACGAAGACGAAGATGAAGACAGTGACGGCGATGACGAAGAAGGTCAAAGCGATAGCGATGAAGGCACCGGAAACGGCTTCAGCGAACCTATTAAGAAGTAATTAATATTTGATCGATTGAATTTAGAGATTATTATTCTCTGTACGAGTTTCTTGAATAATCAACTAGTGTTTTTCAAATTCGATTGATTTAGTTTTATCAAAAACCCGCGCGAGCGGGTTTTTTGTTCATTCAGTAGAATTAAAATGATAATAAAATGTTGAGTCACTTCCCAAAAGCTGACATAAATTATCCGCATCGCAATCGAGATTATTTTATTGCGGGTTTTACTTTCTTTTGTGTAGGCGTAAGTTTAGTTATCGATGGTAGTGGCAGTTATGAATTGCAGAATACGCTCGGTGTGATTGCTTGGATTTTTTTAACGGGACTATTGATTGGCGAGAATCGTGAAGTAAGAATGCAAGTGGTGATTGCGGTTGCATTTGCTACTGCTGGAGAACATTTCGCTTCGATTTATATGGAAGGCTATACTTACCGCTTTGGCAATGTTCCTTTGTATGTACCGCCGGGTCATGGTATGGTTTATCTCACAGCGGTCGCGCTTGCGCGTTCTAGATTCTTTCTAATGAATGCAAGGAAAATAGCCGGATTTGTTTTCGTAACTGGAGGGATATGGTCATTGTGGGGTGTCAGCGGCATACCTGCACAAGGTGATCAGGTTGGAGCTTTTTTATTTTGCATTTTTGTTATTTGTATTTTTAAGGGACGCTCACCATTAGTTTATTTAGGTGCTTTTTTTATTTGCACCTGGTTGGAAATTGTTGGAACAGCATCTGGAACCTGGAAATGGGCGGCAATCGAACCGGTATTTAATTGGACCCAAGGAAATCCACCAAGCGGCGTAGCGGCTTGGTATTGTTTAGTTGATGCGGTAGCTATTGGTTTTGCTCCAAAATTTTTAAATGGTTTGCAAAAAATAAATAACTGGTATAAAACAAGGCTTCATTGATACTGTGTTTAAATAGGGTTTATCACTCAAAATAATTAGTTTTTAGGAAAAGGGGTTTTTTGTGACGGTAGTTCGCTTACCAGACGGCTCTAAACGTTCATTTGAGCAATCAATTAATGTTATGGATGTTGCTGCATCAATTGGCCCAGGTTTGGCTAGAGCGGCGATTGCTGGAAAAATTAATGGAAAATTGGTCGATGCATACAGTCTCATCACAGAGGATTGTGATTTGGCTATTGTGACCGAGAAAGATCCGGAAGGTTTGGAAATTATTCGTCATTCTTGCGCCCATCTGCTCGCGCATGCCGTGAAGGAATTATTTCCAGAAGCGCAAGTTACCATTGGCCCCGTCATTGAAGATGGATTTTATTACGATTTTTCTTATCGACGTTCTTTCACGCCTGAAGATCTTGAAGCTATTGAAAAACGTATGCTGGAAATTAGCAAGCGAGATCTTCCAGTTCAAAGAAAAATATTACCGCGCATCGAAGCGATCGATTTTTTCAAGAAACAGGGCGAACACTACAAAGCGCAGATCATTGAAGCAATTCCTAGTAACGAAGCTTTATCGCTCTATTCGCAAGGTGAGTTTACAGATCTTTGTCGAGGACCACACGTACCCAGTACCGCGAAAATAAAAGTTTTTAAATTAATGAAAGTGGCTGGAGCTTATTGGCGTGGCGATTCCAATAACGAAATGCTGCAGCGTATTTATGGAACGGCTTGGACCAATAAGGAAGATCAAAAGAATTATTTACATCGATTAGAAGAAGCAGACAAGCGCGATCATAGAAAAATTGGTAAGCAATTGGATTTGTTTCATATTCAAGAAGAAGCGCCAGGCATGGTATTTTGGCATCCAAAAGGTTGGATGTTATGGCAACAAATTGAACAATATATGCGTGATTTATTGGATAAAAATGGCTACCAGGAAGTACGTACGCCGCAAGTGATTGATAAAAACCTTTGGGTTCGTTCAGGGCATTGGGAAAATTTTCGTGAAAATATGTTTACGACCCATTCGGACGAGCGGGATTTTGCGATAAAACCAATGAATTGCCCTGGGCACGTACAGATTTTTAACCAAGGTTTACGAAGCTACCGTGAATTACCCATTCGTTTAGCAGAATTTGGCTCATGTCACCGTAATGAAGCATCGGGGGCACTGCATGGCATTATGCGCGTTCGGGCTTTTACCCAAGACGATGCTCATATCTTTTGTACAGAAGAACAAATACAAGATGAGGTTGTAAAATTCATTGATTTGCTCAAAATTGTTTATGCGGACTTTGGTTTTAATGAGTTACTGGTTAAACTGTCGACGCGGCCACAAAAGCGTGTAGGATCAGAGGAGCAGTGGGATAAGTCGGAAGAAGCGCTTAAAGCTGCTTTAGGTGAGGCTAAATTAGATTGGGAATTGCAACCAGGCGAGGGCGCATTTTACGGTCCTAAAATTGAATTTTCACTAAAAGATTCGATTGGAAGGGTGTGGCAATGTGGTACGCTACAGTTAGATTTTTCTATGCCGGATCGTCTAGGTGCGGAATATGTCTCTGAAGATAACGCGCGTAAAGTGCCTGTCATGTTGCATAGAGCTATTTTAGGTTCATTAGAAAGATTTATTGGCATACTGATAGAAAATTACACGGGTGCTTTCCCTTTGTGGTTAGCGCCAGACCAAGTTGTCGTAATGAATATTTCGCGTGGACAAAACGATTATGCGCATGAAGTGCATAATCAATTAAAACAACAGGGAATCCGAGCCAGTTTAGACTTGAGAAATGAGAAAATAACCTATAAAATCCGCGAGCATAGTTTACAGAAACTACCTTATCAAGTGATTGTCGGCGACGAAGAGATGAATACAAATCAAGTATCCGTTCGTAATCGAGCCGGAGTCGATTTAGGTCAAATGACTTTACAAGACTTGATAACAAAGCTGAAGAATGAAATTAGTGCAAGAAAATGACAATTTTTTAATTTGATAGGAGAACAACCATAGTTCAAGAAAAAGCAGCGCGCATAAATCATGAGATAGATGTGCCGGAGGTACGTTTAATAGGTGCGGATGGGGAGCAAATTGGAGTTGTTAAATTAACTGAAGCGATTGGGCTAGCCGATGAAGCAGGTGTCGATCTAGTTGAAATTGCACCAACAGCACAACCCCCTGTGTGTCGCTTGATGGATTATGGTAAGTTTCGATATCAAGAAAGTAAAAAGAAGCACGATGCGAAACTGAAGCAGAAACAAGTACAAATTAAAGAAATTAAATTTAGACCTAATACTGACGAGGGAGATTACAATATCAAGCTGAGAAATGTGATCAATTTTCTCGGTGAAGGTGATAAAGTTAAAGTCACATTGCGTTTTCGTGGTCGAGAAATGGCGCATCAGGAATTTGGTATACGTTTATTGGAACGTGTAAAAAGCGATTTGGAATCTGTTGCAGTGGTCGAACAATTTCCAAAAATGGAAGGTCGTCAGATGGTGATGGTATTGTCACCCAAACGCAAAGAAGGAAAACCTGAAAAGAATCATTCGTCCAAGGCAACATTGAATGATTCAAGTGTTGCGACTTAGTGATTTAATAGAGATTTTTTAGAAGAAGTGATTACTGGGTTTTGAAAATTTTCCAGTTTGGAAATACCTAGTTTCATATATAAGGAGCTGATATGCCAAAGATGAAAACCAAAAGCGGTGCTGCAAAGCGCTTTAAATTTCGCCCGGGTGGGAGTATTAAACGGTCACAGGCCTTTAAACGCCATATTTTGACTAAAAAAACCACCAAGAATAAGCGTCAATTACGCGGCGTTGTTGGTGTACATGCTACCAATGCGGATTCAGTCCGCGCCATGATGCCGTACGCGTAACGGAGGAGAATGAATTATGCCAAGAGTTAAACGCGGTGTTACGGCGCATGCCCGTCATAAAAAAATATTAAAGCTTGCAAAAGGATATCGAGGACGTCGCAAGAATGTCTATCGTATCGCTAAAGAAGCGGTCATGAAGGCAGGTCAATATGCATATAGAGATCGCCGCCAACGTAAAAGACAGTTTCGTGCATTATGGATTGCACGGATCAATGCAGCGGCACGCGAATTTGGTTTGTCCTATAGTGTATTTATGAATGGTTTGAAAAAAGCCAGCATTGATATTGATCGTAAAGTATTAGCTGATCTTGCGGTATTCGATAAAGGTGCTTTCGAAAAAATCGTCGCGCAAGCAAAAACAAGTCTTGCTACTTAATTAGGTATCGATTGGATGGGAGGTCGGGATACACGCCTGGACCTCCTTTTTTATTGTTGAAATATTAAGCTTGGGTTTGTTTTGATGATAGTAATTTGCTGATATGGAAAATTTAGAAACGATTGTTAGTGAAGCGACTCAGTTACTGAATAATGCTGAGGATTCCTCTGAGTTGGAAAATGTCAAAGCCCGTTATCTGGGTAAGAGTGGCTTATTAACTGAACTTCTGAAGCAATTGGGGAAACTTCCTTTAGAACAGCGGCCTCTCATGGGCAGTAAAATTAATCAAGCAAAGAATCAATTGGAAGATGTACTCAAGCTTCGTCGTGAGTTTCTACAAAGCCAACAGTTGGAAGCTAAGCTCAGTGAAGAAGCATTAGACATTACTATGCCCGGTCGCGGAATGGGAAGCGGAGGATTACACCCAGTCACGCAAACGTTGCAAAGAGTGGAGAAATTGTTTCACTCGATTGGATTTGACGTCGCATCAGGACCCGAGATTGAGACAGATTTTTACAACTTTACGGCATTAAATATTCCAGAAAATCATCCTGCGCGAGCCATGCATGATACGTTCTATGTCGACAATGGCAATCTTTTACGTACTCACACGTCACCGGTGCAAATTCATTATATGCAGAATCATCAACCTCCGATCAAAGTGATTGCGCCGGGGCGGGTGTATCGCTGCGATTCAGATATCACGCATACGCCAATGTTTCATCAAGTCGAAGGCTTATGGGTGGATGAAGACGTGAATTTTGCTGCGTTGAAAAGTGTTCTGGCTGATTTTATGGCGCATTTCTTCGAACGTGACAATTTATCGGTGAGATTCAGACCGTCTTTTTTTCCTTTTACTGAACCTTCCGCAGAAATGGATATTGCTTGCGTGATGTGCAATGGAAAAGGTTGTCGCGTGTGCAGCCACACTGGTTGGCTAGAAGTTTTGGGATGTGGCATGGTGCACCCCAACGTTCTCAAGCATGTGGCAATCGATAGTGAGCGATACGTCGGATTTGCTTTTGGAATGGGAGTCGAACGCTTAACGATGCTGCGCTATGGCGTGAGTGATTTACGTTTGTTTTTTGAAAACGATCTGCGTTTTTTGAAGCAGTTTAATTAAAATTTATTGGTGTATCTTTATTGCAGCATTGAATAGGTCAACATGAAATTCTCGGAAAACTGGTTGCGGACTTTTGTCAATCCTCATTGTTCTAGTGAACAGCTTGCTCATGCTTTAACTATGGCCGGACTGGAAGTAGAGAGTATTGAACCAGTTGCAGCAGTGTTTGATAAAGTCGTGGTTGCAGAAGTGTGTTCTGTAGAGCCTCATCCTAGTGCAGATCGACTAAAAGTCTGTCAAGTAAAAGTAGCTCCACAAGCGAGTCTGCTGCAAATTGTTTGCGGCGCATCCAATGTCAGTGTCGGTATGAAAGTGCCTTGTGCACTGGTAGGTGCTCAACTGCCAGGACTACAGATCAAGTCAGCAAAACTACGGGGTATCGATTCTGCGGGTATGCTATGTTCTGCAAAGGAACTCGGTTTGGCCGATGTGGCTGATGGTTTATTGGCATTGCCGGATGATGCGCCAATTGGTGAGGATTTTCGTAACTATTATTTACTCAATGATTGCGTTTTTACCTTGAGTTTGACGCCCAATCGTGCAGATTGTTTAAGTGTCGTGGGCGTGGCACGCGAGGTGGCGGCAATTACGGCTACGGAATTGACCGCAGCAACACCAATCCCAGGGGTGTCAGTCAAGATACCAGATACCTTAGAGGTGAGCATAGCTGCCTCTGAGGCCTGTCCATTGTATTGCGGTCGAGTGATAAAGGGAATCAATCTAAAAACGAAGATTCCTTTATGGATGACGCATCGTTTGGAGCGCGGCGGCATTCGCTCAATCAATCCTGTGGTTGACATTACTAACTATGTCTTATTAGAAACAGGGCAACCATTACACGCATTTGATCTGGATAAAGTGGACGGCGCAATACAAGTGCGTTATGCCGAATCAGGTGAGAAAATCACCCTGCTCAATAACAGCAATGTCGAACTGAAAGAGAATATGTTGATCATTGCGGATGATCACAAACCACTTGCACTGGCAGGCATTATGGGCGGGTTGGATAGTAGTGTAACGGATAGCACACAGAATATTTTTTTAGAAAGCGCATTTTTCACACCATCGGTTATTAGTGGTAAATCTTTTCAATTAGGATTTACGTCAGATTCAGCTTATCGTTTCGAGCGCGGCGTTGATTTTGCCGCAACGCAAGCACAAATTGAGCGTGCCACTCATCTGATTCAAAGTATTTGTGGCGGCCAGGCGGGTCCACTTATCGCCGTAAAACAGCACAGCCTTCCAGTCCGATCTGCGGTCAAAGTACGAAGCGCTCGTATCCAACGGGTATTGGGAATTAAACTCGATACCCCGCAAATTGGGACTTACTTCAAACGTCTTGGCTTTGAATTTTTATTGATTGATGATTATTTCAATGTAACACCACCGAGCTATCGTTTTGATTTGGCAATCGAAGAAGATTTCATTGAAGAATTAGCCCGTATCTATGGGTATGATCAAATTCCTGCGAACTATCCGCATGCACCAATGGCAATGCTGCGTGCGACGGAGAAAAGTCGCCCGATTGAGCAAATAAAACAATTGCTGGTAAATCGTGATTATCAGGAAGTGATTAATTACGCTTTTGTTGATGTCGATTGGGAAGTAGATTTCGCGGCTAATCATACCCCTATTAAGCTGATCAATCCGATTGCGAGTCAAATGAGTGTGATGCGCAGTAGTTTGATTGGTGGTCTTATTGCGAATTTGCAATTTAACTTGAATCGTAAGCAAGCGCGCGTACGGTTATTCGAGATTGGTCGTTGCTTCAGCCGTTCAAAGGAAATTGAGTGTCAACAAACAGAAAAGTTAGCAGGGCTTGTTTATGGCGATATTGCTGCGGAACAATGGGGAACTCCTGCTAGAAGCGCCGATTTTTATGATATTAAAGGAGATATTGAAAATCTGTGCGGTGCTTCCACCATGCTTTTCGAAAAAATTTCGCATCCTGCTTTGCATCCAGGTAAATCGGCACAAATCGTTGTCTCGGGTCAATCGATCGGTTGGTTGGGTGAATTGCATCCCAATTGGCAGAAAAAATATGAGCTACAAAAAAATACTCTGTTATTTGAAATCAGTCTAGAGTATTTGCTTCCTCAAACGATACATCAAACCAAAGAGCTATCCAAATTTCCTCCTGTGCGGCGAGATATTGCCATAATTGTAGAAAATAGTATCAGTGTGCATGCTTTATTGACGGCTATGCATGCAGAAAAGTCGCCGACTGTTTTTGATATTACTTTGTTTGATATTTATCGTGGTAAGGGTATGGATAATAACAAAAAAAGTCTTGCATTCCGAATCTTGTTACAAGATACTGAGAAAACTTTGACGGATACGGAAGTGGATTCCGAAGTGTTAAAATTGATAAAAGTTTTAGAAAATAAATTTTCTGCAACGTTGCGGAATGGATAGACGTGTGTTTCGATCATTGCGATACTGTGAATGGTACTGCAATGAATCGAGCTATTAGCACAAAGCAAAACTTATAACAATTAATAGCGAAATGGAGCAAAAAATGGCATTAACCAAAGCTGAATTAGCAGATTTATTATTTGAACATGTGGGACTGAACAAACGCGAAGCGAAAGATATGGTTGAGTTTTTCTATGAAGAAGTCAGAGTCGCGTTACAAAATAATGAAAGTGTAAAATTGTCCGGATTCGGTAATTTTCAATTAAGAGAAAAACCTCAACGACCTGGTAGAAATCCTAAGACGGGAGAAGAAATCCCCATCACAGCACGTCGTGTCGTAACATTTCACGCGAGTCAAAAATTGAAGACCTTGGTTGAACAAAATTACCATGGAAAACAAAAAGCCAAGTAATACGTTACTGCCTATTCCTGCTAAACGGTATTTCACGATTGGGGAAGTAGGGGTGTTATGTGACGTCAAGCCTCACGTATTACGCTATTGGGAGCAAGAATTTACGCAACTGAAGCCCGTTAAGCGTAGAGGTAATCGACGCTATTATCAACATCAAGAAGTGTTGTTGATTCGTCGTATTCGTGAACTTCTGTATGAGCAAGGTTTTACAATCAATGGAGCCCGTAGCCGACTTGTAAATACAGAGTCTAAATCTAAAAGTTCGTCTTCTACACAATCTTCACAAGAGACAATTGCAAACAATCTTTCGGTATCTTCAGCTGATTTAAGTTATGTTCAACATGAGATTAGAAATGTTCTATCTATTTTAACCTCATAGTACTTTTATACTCACACTCAAATTTAAGTTAATTTTAGGTAAGTTTTTTGTTTGCAACAATTTTTCGTTCGGGGCGTAGCGCAGCCTGGTAGCGTACTTGCATGGGGTGCAAGTGGTCGGAGGTTCAAATCCTCTCGCCCCGACCATTTAATCAATAGGTTATGGAATAATAAACATTGATTAAATATCTGTATACGCAACTATGTAGTCGCTCCTGAAATATCCCCCATCAAGTCATATCAAGCAATAATACATGTGACATGTATGATTCTGTCGGGCAGGAATGTTAAAATTGCTGCCTATTTGTTATCGAAATGGTGATAAAAATTCTTAAGTCCATAACAGCGAGTATGTTCAGCAACTATCTGGTTAAGACCTTACAAGGACGCCCACGATTTGCAAGGCATTCAATAGTTGATGATGAATTGGTTTAGATTGCAGCCATACATTCGGATTACTATTGGAGAACGGAGCTATAGTCAAATCTGGTGTATAGAGAATCAAGCGGCATTCTGTTTTTGATCCTCTGCTTGTTTAATACCGTTAACAAATTTAACGCCATTGATTACATCTGCTAACAGATTATAACCTCTTAA